>NZ_JAYSDK010000009.1:113569-153561 GCF_041914405.1 Zoogloea sp. | reverse complement strand
CAGAGTCATCTCCCACAGAGTCATCTCCCACAGAGTCATCTCCCACAGAGTCATCTCCCACAGAGTCATCCCCCAGGGAGCCTTCCACGAAGCCCCGTGGGGAGAGAGCCTGCCGGAGGGCTGTCAGGCCCAGTCGCGGGGCACGAGGAAGTCCGAGTACAGCCTTTCCTCTGCGCTGCCTGCCTCCGGGTGCCAGTCGTAGCGCCATTTGACGATCGGCGGCATGGACATCAGGATGGACTCGGTGCGCCCGCCGGATTGCAGGCCGAACAGGGTGCCTCGGTCGAAGACCAGGTTGAACTCCACGTAGCGCCCGCGGCGGTAGGCCTGGAAGTCGCGTTCGCGCTCGCCGTAGGGCGTGTCACGGCGACGTTCGACGACCGGCAGGTAGGCCGGCAGGAAGGCGTCGCCGACGCTGCGGGTCATCGCGAAAGCCGCATCGAAATCCACCTTGCCGTCGGCGCCGTGGTCGTCGAAGAACAGGCCGCCGACGCCGCGGGGCTCGTTGCGGTGCTTCAGGAAGAAGTAGCGGTCGCACCAGTCCTTCAGACGTTGGTATTCAGCCTCGCCCCACGGCAGCACGGCGGCCTTGCAGGTAGCGTGGAAGTGGCGGACGTCTTCCTCGAAGGGGTAGTAGGGCGTCAGGTCCATGCCGCCGCCGAACCACCACACGTCGTCCTTGCCCGGTGCAGAGGCGATGAAGAAGCGCACGTTCATGTGCACCGTCGGGCAGTACGGGTTGCGTGGATGAAGGACCAGGGACACGCCCATCGCCTCGTAGCTGCGGCCGGCCAGTTCGGGGCGTGCGGCGGTGGCGGACGGGGGCAGGCCTTCGCCCATCACATGGGAGAAGTTGCAGCCGCCGCGTTCGAAGAAGTTGCCCTCTTCGATCAGGCGGGTGAGGCCGCCGCCGCCGGCCGGGCGCTCCCAGCTGTCGGTGACGAAGGGCTTGCCGTCGAAGCTTTCGAGGGCGCTGACGATGCGTGCCTGCAGGTCGAGGAGATAGGCCTTGACGGCGTTGCGGTCGGGCATGGGCGTCTTTCCGATGAACAATAAAAAGGCCGGCTACACAGAGCCGGCCAGGATCAGCAGGGGCCGGGTAGCGCCGGCGTCAGATCTTACGGGCTACCGCGCGGTAGCCGATGTCGCGGCGGCACTGCATGCCGTCGAACTGGATCTGATCCACCTGTTCGTAGGCGAGCTTCTGGGCGCTCTTCACGTTGTCGCCGAGGGCAGTGACGCACAGTACGCGGCCACCGCTGGTGCGCACTTCGCCGTCCACTTCGGTGGTGCCGGCGTGGAAGACGTGCACGTCCTCGGAGACGGAGGTGTTCAGGCCGCGGATTACGTCGCCCTTGCGCGGGCTGTCCGGGTAACCGGCGGCGGCCATCACCACGCCCAGTGCGAAGCGGCGGTCCCACTCGGCCTCGATCTTGTCGAGCTTGCCGGCGATGGCGGCCTCAACCAGATCAACTAGGTCGGACTTGAGGCGCATCATGATCGGCTGGGTTTCCGGGTCGCCCATACGGCAGTTGAATTCGACCACGCGGGGCGCGCCCTTGCCGTCGATCATCAGTCCGGCGTAAAGGAAACCGGTGTAGGGCAGGCCGTCGGCGGCCATGCCGGCCAGCGTCGGATTGATGATCTCGCGCATCACGCGGGCGTGCACCTCGGGGGTGACCACCGGGGCCGGCGAGTAGGCACCCATGCCGCCGGTGTTGGGGCCGAGGTCGGCGTCCTTCAGGCGCTTGTGGTCCTGGGAGGTGGCCAGCGGCAGCGCGTGGCGGCCGTCGGCCATCACGATAAAGCTGGCTTCCTCGCCGTCCATGAACTCCTCGATGACCACTCGCGGGCCGCGCTCGTCGTACTGCACGCCCAGCGTGTTGTGGGTGAGCATCGCGTCGATGGCCTGGTGGGCTTCGTCGAGGGTCATTGCCACCACCACGCCCTTGCCGGCCGCCAGGCCGTCGGCCTTGATGACGATCGGCGCGCCTTCCGCGTCCACGTAGGCATGGGCCTCGGCGGAGTCGGAGAAGGTGCGGTACTTGGCGGTCGGGATGTTGTGGCGGATCAGGAACTGCTTGGCGAAATCCTTCGAGCTCTCCAGCTGGGCGGCCAGCCTGGTGGGCCCGAAGATCGGCAGGCCGGCGGCGCGGAAGGCGTCGACGACGCCGGCGGCCAGCGGCGCCTCGGGGCCGACCACCGTCAGGGCAATCTGCTCCTTGCGGACGAAGTCGACCAGTTCGGGGATCGCCGTGACTGCCACGTTCTCCACGCCCGGCTCACGGGCAGTACCGGGGTTGCCGGGGGCGACGAAGACTTTCTGGATGCGCGGCGAGCGCGACAGCCTCCAGGCCAGCGCGTGTTCGCGACCGCCGGAGCCGATGACGAGGATCTTCATGGACGTGCCCCGGATCAGTGACGGAAGTGGCGGAAGCCGGTGAGGACCATCGCGATGCCCTGCTCGTCGGCAGCGGCGATCACTTCGGCGTCGCGCACGGAGCCACCCGGCTGGATGACGGCAGTAGCACCGGCTTGGGCCAGCACGTCGAGGCCGTCACGGAACGGGAAGAAGGCGTCGGAGGCGACCACGCAGCCCGGGATCACCAGGCCGGCGTTCTCGGCCTTGATCTTGGCGATGCGGGCGGAGTCGACACGGCTCATCTGGCCGGCGCCGACACCGATGGTCATGCCGTCCTTGCAGTAGACGATGGCGTTGGACTTCACATACTTGGCGACGCGCCAGGCGAACAGCAGGTCGCCGAGTTCCTGTTCGGTCGGGGCACGCTTGGTGACGACCTTCAGGTCAGCTGCGGTGATCGGGGCGAAGTCGGCGCTCTGCACGAGCAAGCCGCCACCGACACGCTTGTAGTCGGGCTGCTTGACGGTGCCCAGCGGCACGATCAGCACGCGAACGTTCTGCTTGGCCTTCAGCAGTTCGAGGGCTTCGTCGGTGTAGGCGGGGGCAATCAGCACTTCCAGGAACTGGGCGCTGACAGCTTCGGCAGCGGCCTTGTCCACCGTGGTGTTGAAGGCGATGATGCCGCCGAAGGCGGACGTCGGGTCGGTGGAGAAGGCCTTCTTGTAGGCTTCCAGCGGGCTGGCGGCAACGGCTACGCCACAGGGGTTGGCGTGCTTGACGATGACGCAGGCGATGCTGTCGAAGGCCTTCACGCATTCCCACGCGGCGTCGGAGTCGGCGATGTTGTTGTAGGACAGCTCCTTGCCCTGCACCTGGGTGTAGGCGGCGATGGCACCGGCCGGGGCGTCGGATTCCTTGTAGAAGGCGGCGGTCTGGTGGGGGTTCTCGCCGTAGCGGAGGTCCTGCACCTTGTCGAAGGCCAGCTGGAAGCGCTCCGGGTAGGCCTTCTTGGAGCCGTCGTCGGCGAGTGCGGTCAGGTGGTTGGAGATCGCGCTGTCGTAGCGGGCGGTATGTGTGAAGGCCTTGCGGGCCAGGTCGAAACGGGTCTTGTAGGACAGCACGCCGGCATTGCCCTTCAGCTCGGCGACGATGGCCGCGTAGTCTTCCGGATTGGTCACGATGCCAACGCCGCCGGCTTCATTGCCGTGGTTCTTGGCCGCCGCGCGGACCATCGTCGGGCCGCCGATGTCGATGTTCTCGATGGCGTCTTCCAGCGTGCAGTCGGGCTTGGCGATGGTGGCCTGGAAGGGGTAGAGGTTAACCACCACCAGGTCGATACGCGGAATGCTGTGCTCTTCCAGCTTGGCCAGGTGCTCGGGCAGGTCGCGACGGGCCAGGATGCCACCGTGGACCTTGGGGTGCAGCGTCTTCACGCGGCCGTCGAGCATCTCCGGGAAACCGGTGTAGTCGGACACGTCGGTGACCGGCAGGCCGGCATCGCGCAGAGACTTGGCGGTACCGCCGGTGGACAGCAGGGCGATGCCGAGGGCGGACAGTTCGCGGGCGAATTCGATCACGCCGGTCTTGTCGGAGACGCTGAGCAGGGCTTGGGTGACTTTCATGGTGTTTCTCTGGAAGGCCGCGGGGATGCCGCGGCGGTCAATGGAGGAAAACGGGGAGGGCGTCGTTCAGAGCAGTTCGTGCTCGGAGAGCTTACGGCGCAGGGTGTTGCGGTTGATGCCGAGCATCTCTGCGCACAGGGTTTGGTTGCCGCCGGCCTGCTTGAGGACGAACTCGAGCATCGGACGTTCGACGTTCTTGATCACCATGTTGTACAGGGCGTTCGGCTTTTCGCCATCGAGGTCGCGAAAATAGGTGTCCAGCGCCCGGCAGACGGACTCGGCAATCTCATTGCTGGTACTGCTCATGCTGCAAGCTCCTGGGGGAATTCTTCGGGTTCGGCGTAGACCAGGCGGCTGTCCCGGTCGGCAAGGCTGCCGAAGAATTCGTCGATGGCAGCCAGCTGTGCCTGGACGGTCGGCAGGGTGTTCATGGTCTTGCGGAACTGCGCGGAGCCGACCAGGCCCTTGGTGTACCAACTGATGTGCTTGCGGGCGATCTTCACGCCGGTATCTTCGCCATAGAAGGCGTAGAGGTCGGCGAGATGCTCCTTGCACACCTGCAGGATTTCGGAAACCAGCGGGGGAGGAAGCTCCTCGCCGGTTTTCAGGAAGTGTTCGATCTCGCGGAAGATCCACGGCCGGCCCTGGGCCGCGCGGCCGACCATGACGCCGTCGGCGCCGGTGTAGTCGAGCACGAACTTGGCCTTCTGCGGCGTCGTAATGTCGCCGTTGGCGATCACCGGTATGCGTACGCGGGTCTTCACGTCGGCGATGGTGTCGTACTCGGCGTCGCCAGTGTACTGGCACGCGCGGGTGCGGCCGTGAATGGCGATCAGCTGCACGCCGGACTCCTCGGCGATGCGGGCGATCATCGGGGCGTTCTTGTTGGCCTTGTTCCAGCCGGTGCGGAACTTGAGCGTGACCGGGGTGTTGCCGGCGGCCTGGATGACCGCCTCGAGGATGCGTGCCACCAGTGGTTCGTCCTGCATCAGCGCCGAGCCGGCCATCACGTTGCAGACCTTCTTGGCCGGGCAGCCCATGTTGATGTCGATGATCTGCGCGCCGCGATCGATGTTGTGGCGGGCCGCTTCGGCCATCATGGCCGGATCGGCGCCGGCGATCTGCACGGAGATCGGCTCCACCTCGCCATCGTGGTTGGCGCGCCGCTGGGTCTTGGCGCTGCCATAGAGAAGGGAGTTGGAGGTGACCATCTCGGACACGGCGAGGCCTGCCCCCATCTTTTTGCAAAGCTGGCGGAAGGGACGATCCGTTACGCCGGCCATGGGCGCGACGAACAGGTTGTTTCGCAAGGTGAATCCGGCGAATTGCATCGGGGGAGGCACAGCTGGGGAAAAGCAGCGCATTCTACCTCAAGGGCCTGCGCTCTGGCAGGTGCCGACTTCCCGCAATGGCGTGACCGAGTCCCTGCCCGGCAAGGGATTTCAGGGCAGCTCGGAGTACTGCATGCGCCCCTGGATGCGTACCGCATGGGCTGCCAGGCGCGGGCCGTAGGTCTTTTCGTACTTGCGCGGGTTGGGCAGCATCACTGCCAGGCGGGCGGCCTGGGCAGGGCCCAGCTGGGCCGCGGAGACCCGGTAGTAGCGCTGGGCGGCGGCTTCACAGCCGAAGACGCCGTCGCCCCATTCGACCACGTTGAGATAGACCTCCAGGATGCGCTGCTTGTCCCACAGGTTTTCGATCATCACCGTGATGACGGCTTCCTCGGCCTTGCGCAGATAGCTGCGCGACGGTGACAGGAAGAGGTTCTTGGCCAGCTGCTGGCTGATCGTCGAGCCGCCAGCGACGGCCTTGCCTTTCTTCTGGTTTTTCTCGATAGCCTTCTGGATGCCGTCCCAGTCGAAGCCTTCGTGGTCCACGAACTTGTCGTCCTCGGCGGCGATCACGGCGCGCTTGAGGTGCACCGAGATCTTTTCGTACGGCACCCAGCGGTACTGGAGCTGGGCGCCGGGATTGCGGGCCAGCAGTTCCTCGCGGCGCAGGCCCATGAAGCTGGTCTCCGACGGTGGCTCCCATTTCCACCACAGGATGTGGCCGAGCAGCCACAGCTGATAGGCGACGAGAAGCAGGACCAGCGCCAGCAGGGCGCGGCGGGTCCAGTGCCAGAGGGTCTTCACCGCCGGCGTGCCTACAGCGCCGCGCGCAGCTCGGCGAGGACCGGGGCGGTTTGCGGGCGTACGCCGCGCCACAGCAGGAAACTCTCTGCGGCCTGTTCGACCAGCATGCCGAGGCCGTCGGCCAGACGGGCCGCGCCTTGTTCACGGGCGGCGCGCATGAAGGGCGTGTCGCCCTTGCCGTACATCATGTCGTAGGCCAGGCTGCCCGGCGCATAGAGACCGGCCGGCAGCTCGGGGGCCGCGTCGGACAGGCTGGCGCTGGTGGCATTGATGACCACGTCGAAACGTTGGCCGGCCAGTTCGGCAAAGCCGCAGCCCTGCGGGTGCAGCGGGCCAGTGGCGAATTCGTCTGCCAGCTGGGCCGCCTTGTAGGCAGTGCGGTTGGCGATGGTGAGGCTGGCGGGCTTTGCATCGAGCACCGGGAGGATGGTGCCGCGGGCGGCACCACCGGCGCCGAGGAGCAGCACGCGGCGGCCTTCCACCGGGCAACCCAGGTTGGTAGTGATATCGCGCAGGATGCCGGCGCCGTCGGTGTTGTCGCCGAGCACGCCGTCCGGGCCGAAGGCCAGGGTGTTGACCGCGCCGGCGGCCAGCGCCCGCGGGGTGTGGCGGTCGGCGAAGTCGAAGGCTTCGAGCTTGAAGGGGACGGTCACGTTGAGGCCGCGGCCACCGGCGGCGCGGAAGGCCTCGATGGTGGCGACGAAGGCGTCGAGGGGCGCCAGCAGTGCCTCATAGCTCAGGGCCTGGCCGGTCTGGGCGGCGAACAGGGTGTGGATGCGCGGCGATTTGCTGTGGGCAATCGGGTTGCCGATGACGGCGTAGCGGTCCATCTTGGGCTTATTCTTTCTTGGCGGACGTCTGCAGCATGTCCGAATTGGTGAAGGTCCAGGTGCGGGTGATCTCGATCACGTCGGTATCGCGCCGGATGTCTGGCGGGAACGGGGCGTAGGGTGCAGCCAACTGGACGATGCGACGGGCCGCGTCGTCCAGCACCTTGTGGCCGGACGAGCGGTGGATGTCGATGCTCTGCACCGTACCATCGGCGCGGATCGTGACGGACAGCAGCAGGCTGCCGTAGAGCTTGCCCCGGGCGGCGTCCGGGTAGTTGAGGGTGCCGACCCGCTCGATCTTCTGGCGCCAGTCTTCCGCATACTGGGCGAAGCGGTATTCCTGGGCGCGGGCGCCGATGAACTTTTTGCGCGGCCGAGCCGAGTAATCGACCATGTCCTTGTCGATCTGCGCCTCGATGCGGGCTACCGCGGCGGAGCTGTCGAGGAGATCGTAGCCGGATACCGGGCGCGGCGGAGCCTCGGTGGGCGCGACCTGCTGGTTATCCACCGGCAGCGCGACGCGGCTGCGGCTGCTGGTCATTGCCTGGGACTGGGGTGTCTGCGGTGCCTCGCTGCGCTGTTGTGCCTCGACAAGACTGTCGCCGCTGCGGGTCTGGTCGAGGGGGGGCAGCGGGGTACTCGGCTTGCCTTCCTGGCCGCCGGTGCCGCCGGCGTCCAGATTGGTCTGGGCCAGCACATCGGCCTGCTCCGGGCGGTCGGCGTGGCGCGAATTGACCAGCACGACTTCCAGCCCCTTGTCCCGGCGTAACAGTTTGTCCGCATCCGGCATCACGAAGTGGACCGAGAGGAGGATGGCGTGCAGGCTCAGCGACAGGCCGACTCCCCATTCCAGCGCATAGCGCGCGGTGGCGCCGGTGAACACCGGCCAGGCACTGCCCCCGCCGGTCGCGGGGGGCGTGCTTGGCCGTGGTGCCGGCTGTGGGGGCGTAGGAGGGCGGCGCAAGACTTGCATGGAACGAGTTCAGGCCGTGGCCGGCGGCGCTTCCGTGGTTTCCGGGGGAGGGGTATCGGGCATTGCCTCGTCGGGCGGCAGTTCGTCGTCGTCGGGGATACTGTCTGCGCTCGCGGCGGCCAGGGTTTCGACGTAGGTGGCGCGGACTTCCACGTCCACCAGATCGCTTCGTTCAATGGCCAGGCGTACGCGGGTGCCCGGCGGCAGGGTCGGCATCGACGGGACCTTGAAGACGAAGGGGATCTCGTCGAGGCGGACCAGGCTTTCGCGCAGCACACGGGCCGTCATCGGCGGGTGACCGGCCTGGCGCAGCCAGCGCACGCACCAGTAGCGCTCCATGCCGCGCTGGAACTCGGCATAGGCGGCGTAGGTGAGCTCGAAGTCACGCATTGCCGCGATGAGTTCCGGCGACTTGGGTGGGAAGGTCGGGGCGCTGCCACTCAGCCAGCTGATCAGCTGCCACTGGTTGACCAGGTCCACATAGCGCCGCAGCGGCGAGCTGGACCAGGCATAGCAGTCGACGCCGAGGCCTTCGTGGGGCGCGGCGGCGGTGGTCATGCGGACCTTGCCGCCGGTCTGGGCCCGGTACAGGGCCGGAATGCCGGCATCGGCGAGGGCCTTGCCCCAGGTGCTGTTGGCGGCAATCATCAGTTCGGCGACCAGCTTGTCGAGCGGCGAGCCGCGTGGGCGGCGGCCGATCTCGATGCGGCCGGGGCCGTCGTCAGTGACGGCATTCCAGTCGACGCTGAAGTTGTAGTCCACCAGGTTCTGGTTGGCGGCAGGCTTGCCGCGGCCGGCCTCGAGGACGGTGGCCAGTTCCCACAGCAGGGTCAGTTCGGCCTTCCACGGGAAGTCCGGGCCGCCTTCAGCCAGCGTGGTTTCGTTGAAGACCGGCTCGATGTCGTGGTGGCGCAGGTTGGCGGCCACCGGTACGCGTTCGAGGCGCGAGCTGTTGCCGGTGACGATCAGGTCTCGGCTGACGTCCAGATACAGGGATAGGGCCGGACAGTCACGCCCTTCGCCCAGCGTGAAGCGGGCGACCACGTCGTCCGGCAGCATGGTGATCTTGTTGCCGGGCATGTACACCGTCGACAGGCGCTCGCGGGCAATACCGTCGAGGGCCGAGTCGCGGCCGAAGCCCAGGCCCGGTGCGGCGATGTGGATGCCGATGCGCCAGCCTTCGGCGGTGGGGGTCACCGAGAAGGCGTCGTCGATCTCGGTGGTGGCGGCGTCGTCGATGGAGAACGCGCGCACGTCGGCGAGCGGCAGGTCGGCGGGTTCGACGGGGGCGTCGACGGCCGGGAAGTCGGTTCCATTCGGGAAATACTCGAACAGGAAACGGTCGAAATGTAGCTCGTGGGACGAGGCCAGCGCGCCGCAGTCGAGGAGCAGGCGCGCTGCCGACTTGCCGTTTTCGGCACAGGCGGCTTCCAGGGCCTTGGTCTCGAGGCGGTTGCGATCCGGCTTGTAGAGGAGCTGGCGGATCAGCGGCTTGAGTTCTTCCGGAACCTGGCCGGCCAGCAGTTCATCGCGCATGCGCTCGACGGCCGCCGCCTGCTGTTTCTTCTTCTCCAGGCCGGCGAGCGCAGCCTGCAGGATCTCAGCTGGCGCCTTGCGGAAGCGGCCCTTGCCCTTGCGGTGGAAGTAGATCGGCGCAGCGTGCAGTCGCAGCAGCACGGCGACGGACTCCACCGGGTTCGGCACATGGCCGAAGTATTCCTGCGCGAACTCGGCAAAGCCGAACTCCTCGTCACCGCAGACTTCCCACAGGAATTCGGTGTCGAGGCCTTCCGCCTCGGTTTCGGCGCGGTCGAGCAGCTCGCCGGCGGAAGGCTGGGCGAAGCGCAGCAGCACATCCTTGCTCTTCAGCTTGAGGCGCTTGCCGTGGGGCGTTTCCACCTGCAGGGAGGCGTCGTTGTCGGTCAGGATGGTGCCGGTCTTGAAGGCACCATCCTCTTCGAAGAGCAGATTCATGGAATGGCCAAGCGGGAAAACAGCCGATTATAGCCAAGCCGGGCCCCGGCCCGGACGAAAGCGGTGTTTCGTCCGGGTCAGGCCGGCGTGGTGACGAAGCCGCGTATCAGGTCGAGCAGCACGTCTTCATCGTAGGGCTTGCCAAGGTAGTGATTGACGCCGATCTCCTCCGCGTAGCGCTTGTGCTTTTCCGCCGTGCGGGAGGTGATCATGATGATCGGCACGGCCTTCAGGCGGGCGTCGGCGCGGATGTTGCGGGTCAGGTCGAAGCCGTCCATGCGCGGCATCTCGATGTCGGCGATGACCACGTCGGGGGTGATGGTGAGCAACTGCTCCAGCGCATCGACACCGTCTTTGGCGGTGACGACCCGGTAGCCTTCCCGTTCGAGCAGGCGGCCGGTGATCTTTCGCACCGTCAGGGAGTCGTCCACCACCATCACCGTCGGCTGGCTCGGCGTGCTGTCACCCACTGGTGCCGGGAGGTTCTCGTCGCCCCGGTCCGGGCTGCGGCCGGCCAGCGCCACCGGGTTGAGGATCAGAACGATCTCGCCATCGCCGAGCACGGTGGCGCCGGAGTAACCCACCATCCGGGCGTACTGCGGACCGGCGTTCTTGACGACGATTTCCTGGTTTCCACGCAGGGCGTCCACATGCAGGGCGAGGGTTTCGCTACCCGCGCGCAGCAGCAGCACCCAGTTGAAGCGCTCGACCTGCGGCTGGGACACCTGGTCGCCGAGCAGGCGCGGCAGGTAGCGGTAGCCGTAGTGCTCGCCAAGCCAGTCGGTACCGTGGTCGCCCCGGATCTTCTCGAGGGCTTCCGCCTTCAGTTCGAGGACCTGGGCCACCATCGATGAGGGGATCGCGAAGGTCCGGTTGCCGGCACGCACCAGCAGGGCCTGGGTGACCGCGAGGGTCAGCGGCAGGTGGATGCGGAAGGTGGTGCCCTCGCCCGGCGTGGTGTCCACGCTGATACGCCCGCCCACTGCGGCGGTCTCGCTCTTCACCACGTCCATGCCGACGCCGCGGCCGGCCAGGCTGGACAGGCTGGCGGTGGAGAAGCCCGGCACGAAGATCAGGTTGGTGAGGCGCTTGTCGTCGGTTTCCTCCTCGGCGGTGATCAGTCCGCTGTCGATGGCGTGCTGGCGGATGCGTGCGAAGTCGAGGCCGGCGCCGTCGTCGCGGAATTCGATCAGCACCTCGTTGCCCTCGTGGGCGATCTTGAGGGTGATCTGGCCGATCTCGGACTTGCCGGCTTCCCGGCGTGCGTCGGGTGTTTCGATGCCGTGGGCGACCGCATTGCGCACCAGGTGGGCGAGGGGGCCGCTCATCGCATCGAGCACGCTGCGGTCGATTTCGATCTGCCCGCCGATGATGTCCAGGTTGGCGCGGCGGCCGAGCTCCTTGGCGGTCTGGCGGACCAGGCGGTAGAGCCGCTCGGCCAGGCTGTCGAAGGGCACCATGCGCACGTGCATCAGCGACTGCTGTAGCTCGCGGGCCATGCGGGACTGGGCGTGCAGCGCCGATTCGGCGCCGTCCAGGTTGCGCAGCAGGTTCTGCTGCACGGTGGTCACGTCACCAACGCTCTCCGCCATCATCCGGGTCAGTTCCTGCAGACGGGTATAGCGGTCCATCTCCAGGGGGTCGAATTCGGTGTGCTGGGTTTCGACCTGGGACAGGCGCGACTGCATCTGGGTGTCGGCCTGGATCTCGATCTCGCGCAACTGGTTGCGCAGGCGGATGACGTTCTCGGTGAGGTCGAGCAGGGAGCGGCGCAGGGTGCGCAGCTCTCCTTCGATACGGGTCCGTGCGATGCTGATTTCGCCAGCTTCGTTGACGAACTGGTCGATGCGACCGGCGTCTACCCGCAGTTGGGTGCGGGCCGCGGGGCTGGCGGCTTCGCCGGCCTGCGGCGGCGCAGTCTCGTCGGCCGGTGCTTCGCCGCTGACCGGCGCAGCACTCACCGCCTGCCCGCTTTGCAGCGCATCGAGGGTCTGGCGAGCCTGGTCGAGGGCGTTTTCGATCTCGTCGACGATCTCGGTGCTGCCCGGAGCCTGGGCCCGGGCCCGTTCGAGACGGGTTTCCAGGTCATGCAGGCTCTGTCCGAGGTTCATGGCCCCGACCATCCGGGCGCTGCCCTTCAGGGTGTGCAGCAGGCGGGCCACGCCGCTGGCGTGGCTGGTCTCGCCCGGCGCGGCGCGCCATGCACGCAAGGCCGTGTCGAGGTGGTCGAGGAGTTCGTTGCCCTCGTCGAGGAAGATCGGCAGTAGTTCCGGGTCGAGTTCGTCGCGCAGCGGGGTGGCACTCGGGACACTCTCCACCGGACGCGGCGGGGTTTCCTCGCGGGGGCGCAGGGTGGCGGTGACCAGCTCGGGCGGCGCGCTTTCCGTCGCCAGCCCGATGATCTCGCCGAGTTGGGAGGCCAGGATGGCGTCGAGCCGTTCGATCAGCTCGGGCTCGGGATCGGGCAGCACGCGCGCGCCCAGTTGCACCACCATGCTCTCGAGGGCGGCGGCGGTGTCGATCAGGACTTCCGCCTGCTCGGCAGAAGGAGGCTGGTCTAGGTCGGACAGCCGTTGCTGGGCCAGTTCGAGGGCTTTGGCTAGCTGCTGCGGGGCGCTGAAGTGAGCGGTGCCCGAAATGCCGGCCAGGGTGTGGGCCGCGCGGATGGATACCGTCGGTGGCGTCAGGGTCGGGTTGAGCGGCAGCCGCGAGAGTTCCTGGCGCAGCGTTGCAATGTGCTGGCGGGCCTCGGCGAGATAGAGGTCGAACAGCGGACGGGACAGGATGACTTCGCCCAGGCGGACCTCGTCCGGCCCGGTTGCGGGCTCGGCGACTTCGGCTTCTTCTTCCTCCGCCAGTGCGGCCACGCCGCTGGTCTCGTCGAGGTCCTCGAGTTCTTCCAGGGCTTCACCGGCAAGCTCGAAGTCTTCTGCCGGGAGAGCCTCCTCAAGCAGGGCTTCGTCTTCAAGGGCTTCGGCGGGGGCTTCTTCCCGTAGGGACTCCGTCTCTGCCGTGGCGTGCGTCGTCTCGTCGTGCGGGGCGACGGCAAGGAGGGCGTCGAGGTCGAATGCTTCGGTGGGCTCGGAAAGCTCGACAGATTCCAGCGTTTCCAGTGCCTCCGGCGCTTCCTCCTCCGGGGGGAACTCGAAGCTGTCGGGGAGTGCCGGCGCGACGAGCTCAATGGCTTCTTCTTCATCGACCGGCAGCGCCACCTCCGACTCCAGCGGCTCCGGTTCTGCCTGAACTTCCTCGTCGATGTCGAGGATCTCCAGTGCTTCGAGGGGCTGCGTGGGTTCTTCGGCCGGCTGGCTGCCTGTCGCAGCGGGAGCTGCGGCCTCGTCCTCGACCGGGAGCTCGAAGCTGAGGTCGAAGTCGACGGGTGTGGGCGCTGCTTCTTCGGTGATTTCCTCGAGGGCGACGCTCTCGGGTTCGGCGGACGCGGCTGCAGCCGGTTCGGCTGCGCTCGGCGTGGGCTCGGCGTTGGCTTCCTCGAAGCTCAGGTCGGGGAAGTTGAGGTCGAGGTCGACGGTCTCGATGGCGCTGGCATGGGCTGCCGCTGCCAGCGTGAGGCTTTCGCCCAGGTCGGTGGCGGCAAAGTCCAGCTCGGGCAGGGTGATCGATGCCTCCAGATCCACCTCCTGCGGGGCACTGTCGAGGCTGATCTCGGTCAGGGCTGGTTCCGCGCCGGGGGGCGGGGCTAGTGTCGCCGGCACCTCCGGTGCGGCCGGCGCAGGCGCGGCGGTCGGGGCCGCGGTCTCGTTGCGCAGCCGGGCCGCTTCGGCGAGCAGGGCGCTGACATCCTTCTGATGGCCGGTACCGGCTTCGAGCTGGTCAATCCACGCGGAGAATTCCCGCAGGCCGTCGCCAATCAGGTGCAGCAGTTCGTCGCCAACCGGCAGTTCAAGGCGCAGCCAGTGGTTGAGGGTCTGCTCCATGCCCCACGCGGCTTCACCAAAATCCTTGAGCCCGACCATCCGGCCGCTGCCCTTGAGGGTATGGAAACTGCGCCGGATGTTGGTGAGGACTTCCACGTCGGCCGGGTCCTGCTCCAGCCGCTCCAGGTTGCTGGCGATGGCGGCACGGACGTCGATGGCCTCCTCGATGAAGATCGCCAGCAATTCGGCGTCGAGCTCTTCCTCGCTGGCCTCGATCAGCCGGCTGGCTTCCGGGGACAGGGCCGGCGCCTCGGTGGCGGCGATCGGCGGCGCCTCGCTGAACAGGGCACCGGCGTCGAGCATGCTGAGGGCCTGGCGGGCCTGCTTCTCGAGTTCGCTATCGGCGGTCAGGGAGGCGTCCTGGCGCAGGCTCTCCAGGTTGATCTGCAGTTCAGTGCGCAGGCCGGAGTCGTTCGGGTTGTCCTTCAGGGCGGCGGCGAGGGCGGCGGCCTCCTTGCGCTGCTGGGTGAGTTCGGCCTCGATGCTGGTCGCCGCCGGGCGCTGAAGGTCGGCGTCGGGGTACAGGATGCGCTCAAGGTCGGCCGGACCGTGCTGCAGGGCCTCGATATAGATGCCGAGGGCCGACAGGCGGTGGGCGATTTCCTCGAAGTCCTGCTGGTTCGAGGAGACGTCCTCGCTGGCGGAGAGGGCGCGGATTCGTGCTGCGGCGTCTTGCAGCAGGCGCACGGCGCCGTCTTCGTTGAGAACCGACAGGGCCCCTTCGATCTGCTTGAGGGGGTCGCGAACCGCGGCGAGGATGTCCGTACGGGTCGGTGCCCGGAAGAAACTGTCCAGGTTCTGTTCGACGTCGCCGAGCGAGGCCAGGATCTCGTGGGCCAACTGGCGGTTGAGGTGGCGGGTCTGGCTGTCGCTATCGGCGATCTCCAGCGGCGCGACTGCCTCGCCACGCTGGTGGGCCTGCAGGCGGCCGACCAGTTGGGACAGCTGGGCCGGGCTGACGTCATCGCCATGCTGGTGATTGTCGAGGCGGGCCTCCAGCAGCAGCATCGTCGATGCCATGTCCATGGACAGGGCGTCGGTCAGCTGCAGCGGATCCTGGCGCAACCAGCGCGCGGTTGCGGCCAGTTCGTCGAGGAGGGTCGAGACCTCCGGCTGGTCGATGCTCAGCGCCAGGTCGGCCAGGGGGGCGATGGCGTCCTGGAAACGGGGCAGGCCGATGGCGCTTCCCTTGGCGAACTGGCTCCAGGCTTCCTTGGCGTCGACCAGGCCGCTGCGCAGGCTGGCCAACAGGGGGGCCTGGGGCGTGTCGCTGATGGGGCGTTTGCCGGCCGGGATCAGGTGCTCCAGCCGGTAGGCTGCGCGGACGGAGTCGATGGTCGGCGAAGCGGCGGAAGACACCGCGATCTGGTACAGCACGTCACGCATGAGGCGCTCGGCAACAATGCCGGAGCCTTCCAGGACGCGCCGCATCTGGGCATCGATGCGGCCGCAGAGACGCTTGCTGACGGCGTCCGCCGGAATACCTTGCAGGCTGAGGGCGTCGAAGAAGGCCGAACAGGCCAGCCAGAAGGCCCGCGCGGCGGGAACCGTCTGCAGGCCCTCGATGCCGCTGGCGGCTTCGCGCATCTCCTGCGGGCCGGCCGGATCGTCCGGGGTACGGAACCACTTCAGCAGACCCCGCTCGAAGCGGCTGCGCAGACCGCGCAACAGCTTTGGGTCGTCACTGTCGGCGGCTGGCGCGGTGAATTCCGGGCGTTGGGTCAGGTCCGGGAAGAACAGCTCGCTGGCGGTCGGCGCTTCTTGTCCCCGTGCTGCCGCCAGCTCCGCATACAGGTCGAACAGACGCAGGGCCTGGTCGGGCTGGCCGCGGGTCAGTTCATCCAGGTAGTTGCCGATGGCTGCGATGCAGCGGGCGGCGAGCTGGGAAATCTCGGGCGTGCAGGCGATCTGCTGGGCGGCCAGTTCGCCGAGCAGGCGGTCGAGCTGGTCGGAGAACTGGGTCAGCCCGTCCAGTCCCACGATGGATAGCGCACCATGGGCCTGGTGCAGGTGGGTTTGGGCAAACTTGATCCGGCCAAGGCGGTCGGGGCTCGAGCTGGCCTCGGCCAGCGCATCCGCCGCCCGTCCGAGGGCCAGATCGATCTCGCCTTTGACCCAGGTCAGCGGACCCAGGTCGAGTTCGTGTGCAGGGCTCATCAATGATTCTTCGGCGAAATCCGTGCGCTATCGGGGTCTCAGACCTTGAAGCCGGAGACGGAACCCTTGAGTTCGACTGCCAGGTCGGCCAGTTCGCCGATGGAAACGGCGGTCTGCTGGGTGCCGGTGGTCGTGCGGTCGGTAATGGCGAGAATGTTCTTCATCTTCTCGGCCACTTGGGTGGCCGCCTTGGCCTGCACTTCGGTACTGGCCGAGATGCGTTCGATCAGCTCGGCGGTTTCGGCCGACACGCGCTCGATCTCCGCCAGTTCCTGGCCGGCGGTCTCGGACAGGTGTGCGCCGTCCACCACGTCGCGGGTGGCGTTTTCCATGGCCGCCACGGCATCGCCGGTGTCGGTCTGAATGGTCTTGACGATCGCGCCGATCTGCTTGGTGGCCTCAGCCGAGCGTTCTGCCAGCCGCTGCACTTCTTCCGCAACAACCGAGAAGCCGCGCCCGGCCTCGCCGGCGGAGGCGGCCTGGATGGCGGCGTTGAGGGCGAGGACGTTGGTCTGTTCGGTAATGTCGGAAATCAGTTCGACGATTTCGCCGATCTCCTGGGAGGATTCGCCGAGGCGCTTGATGCGCTTGGAGGTCTCCTGGATCTTCTCGCGGATGTCGTTCATGCCCTTGATGGTGTCCTCCACCGCGACGGCGCCCTTCTGGGCCGCCTGCAGGGAGCGGCGCGCGACCTGGGCGGACTGCAGCGCGTCTTCCGATGCTGCGCTCATGGAGCTGGCCATGCTCTGCGCGGTTTCCCCGGCGAGGCGCAGTTCCTGGGCCTGGCGTTCGGTGGCGGCGAGCAGTTCGTCGGAGGTCTGCTGGGCGGATTCGGTGGCGGCCGTCACGCGGATGGCCGCGTCGTTGATGCGGCGCACCAGCACGGAGAGCTCTTCGATGGTGTAGTTCACCGAGTCGGCAATGGCGCCGGTGATGTCCTCGGTGACCGTGGCGCGGACCGTGAGGTCGCCGTCGGCGAGATCGCCCATCTCGTTCATCAGCCGCAGGATGGCCTGCTGGGTGTTGTTCCGTTCGGCTTCGGCGGATTCGCGCAGGCGTTCGGCGGCCAGGCGGCGGCGGGCGATGTCGTCGTTATAGGTCTTGGCCATCAGGGCCAGGCTGGCGAGGGTGATCAGCGCACAGAGGATGATCGCCAGGCTGACCCAGGTGAAGAAGCCGGTATAGCCGTGGGTGTAGGCGTCGGTCAGCGCCGAGGTTTTCTCAAGCAGCGGGCCGGAGTTTTGGAAGATGTGGCTGCCGGCCTGCTTGGCCTGTACCAGCAGCTGGATGTTGCCGAGGATCTCCATGACCGAGGCCAGGTTGTCCTTGCTGACCTTTTCCAGTTCGCTGAGCTTGGCCTTGGCGTCGCTGCCGTCGGCGGTCATCTTCTGGAGCTGTTCGATCAGGTCGCGGAAAGTGTTGGTGTCCTTGCCGAGCAGGAAGGCCACTTCCGGGTCGATGGCGTTGGCGACCAGCAGCGCATTGGCGTTCTTGGCGATGCGCTGGGTCAGCATCACCACCTGGTTGGCGATGGCGATCTCGCGGGCCGATGCGCCCCCCTGCAGCTTGAGGGCAGCCAGCTGTTCGGAGAGCTCGAGCAGCTGGGGATTCTTTGTGTTGATGGTGCTGACCGCCTTGCCGAGGCCGGTGAGGTTCTTTTCCTGGCCGAGCAGGGCGGTGGCGTCCTTGTCGGTTTTCTGCCACAGCTCGGTCACCGCGGCGAGTTCGTCACTGGCCGCGCTGGCACCACCCGGCACGCTGGCGCCGTTGATGTCGCCGCCGTTGGTCACGGCGTCGAGCAGGGTGTTGAACTGCTCGCGGCTGTTCTTCAGCTCGATGAAGGCTTTCGGATCCCCCTGCAAGGTCAGCTGGCTGGCCTTGGCGATTTGTTGGGACAGGGTGCGCATCTCGCCGCCCGCAGTCACGTAAGCCGTGCCGAAGTGGCTGACGCGGATCTGGTAGAGGACGAAGGCACCGGTCAGCGCGGCGAAGATCAGGAACGGAACGCGCAGGATGCGTAGTTGTTCGGTGGATGATTTTCCGGCCAGAAAGGGAAGGGGCGCCTTGATCGCACCCTCGCCGGAGTCGAGAATCGTATCCACATTGCCGGAGGCGGGCTTGCTGCTGCCTTTCGACAGCCCTGGTAGCTTGAATGCCATATTGTCCTCTTCAGCGGATCAAGCCCGCTGTATCTCCCGAAATAAAATTCACGAGTGCGCTGCGTCCAGAAAGCGCGAGTGATTGAGCAGTGCCGATACCTTTAGCCGGGTCCATGTGCTGCCCCGGCTGTCCTGCAGGCGGTCGCCGATCCATGGCTGGTCCTCGTCGGCGGGGGCCGGCACCGGGATGAAGTCCTCGATCGCGCGCAGGCCCAGCGCGCGCGTTACCAGCAGCGCGCTGTTGAGGCCGTGACGCACGCCGACAAGCAGCAGGCGGGCATGGCCGGCCGGAGCGATGGGGGGCTCGCCGTGAAATACCGCGAAGTCCACCACGCTGAACAGGTTGCCGCGTACGCTGGCCAGCCCGCGGAACCAGGGCTGGGTCAGTGGCACGGGCGCCAGCGGTGGTACCGACAGGATTTCGCCGGCTTCAGTAAGGTCCACGAGCCAGTTGCGACCGCCCGCCTGCACGGCCAGCAGGGCCGAGGCGCGGTTGTCACGGGCTTCGGCCAGGCGTCGAGCGAGCCCGGCCTGGAATTCATGGAGGCTGATCCGTTTGGCCATGGCGTACTCAGCCGAGGGCGCGGATCTTGTCGAGCAGCGCGGCGTGGTCGATGGGTTTGACCATGTAGTCGAGGGCGCCCTGGCGGAGACCCCAGATCTTGTCGGTTTCCTGGCCCTTGCTGGTGCACATGATCACCGGTATGTCACGGGTGCCTTCGTCCCGGGAGATCGTGCGGGTGGCCTGGTAGCCGTTGGTGCCGGGCATCACGACGTCCATCAGGATCAGGTCGGGATGCTCGCTCTTGCTTTTCTGTACCGCCTCGTCGCCGTTCTCGGCGGTGACCACCTGATAACCGTTCTTTACCAGTACTTCCGACAAGGCCAAGCGCTCCGTCGGGGAGTCGTCTACAACAAGGATTTTCTTGATCGGCATGGACGCGTCTCTTGCAGTCAGTCGTTGGCGGAGGCCCGGCCGGCTTGGGTGTGGGTAGCCACGGAGCGCAGCAGGCTTTCCTTGGTGAACGGTTTGGTCAGGTATTCGTCGGAGCCGGCGAGGCGGCCCCGGGCACGGTCGAACAGGCCATCCTTGGATGACAGCATGATCACCGGGGTGGATTTGAGACGCGCGTTCTTCTTGATCAGGGCACAGGTCTGATAGCCGTCGAGGCGCGGCATCATGATGTCCACGAAGATCAGGTCGGGGGCATGGTCGGCGATCTTGGCCAGCGCGTCGAAGCCGTCTTCGGCCAGGACGACCTGGCAGCCCGCCTGGGCGAGGAAGATTTCGGCGCTACGGCGAATGGTGTTGCTGTCGTCGATGACCATGACCTTGATGCCGCTGAGATTCACCGGGGGCCTCCGGAAACGGTTCGGGTGGTGTGATCGTGAGAGTTGGACATGGTGCGGGGCTGGGGAACGGTCAGATGGCGACCATCTCGAAGTCTTCCTTGCGGGCGCCGCATTCGGGGCAGGTCCAGTTGGGGGGAATGTCGTCCCAACGGGTGCCGGGCGCAATGCCTTCTTCCGGGGCGCCAGCTGCTTCGTCGTAGATGAAGCCACAGATCAGACACATCCAGGTTTTGTAGGGAGGATTTGCCATGTGGGTGCGGCGTAGTGATTTCGGCTAGAATCGCTTGGATCGTGAATGGTAGCGCAGTCGCAGTTAAATTTGTGCGTCCTTGTCTCTCCGAATGTCTATATCCCGTAACGATCCCGGTCCTCCCCTAGTCCTTGTTTTTGCGGCGTCCGATCCCACCGGAGGTGCGGGCGTGCAAGCCGATATTATGACGTTGTCAGGGATGGGTTGCCACCCTTTGACAGTCATCACTGCGCTTACGGTCCAGGATACCGCCGGCGTCGAGGATGTCCTGCCCATAGATGTGGACTTCGTCGCCGAGCAGGCCCGGGCCGTGCTCGAGGACATGCCGGTGCAGGCCTTCAAGCTCGGCGTGCTCGGTAGTGTCGACAACGTCGAGGCGATTGCCGAGATCATCTCCGATTATCCTCAGGTGCCGGTCGTCGTCGATCCGGTGGTCGCCTCCGGGCGGGGCGATGAGCTCGCCTCCGAAGCGATGCTGGAGGCGATGCGCGAGCTGATCCTGCCGCAGGCCACCATCATCACGCCCAACACCATCGAGGCGCGCCGCCTGGCCGACCTGCACCGGGACGGGCATGACGAGCAGACCCTCTACGACTGCGCAGTCGAGTTGATGAATGCAGGCTGCGAGCATGTGCTGATCACCGGCTCCCACGCTCAGACCCCGCAGGTCATCAACACGCTTTACGGTCGTGGCGGCGTGATCCGCGCCGATACCTGGGAGCGTCTGTCCGGCAGTTACCATGGCTCCGGCTGCACGCTGGCCTCCGCGGTGGCGGCGGCGCTGGCCCATGGCATGGACATGTCGGCCGCGGTTTACCAGGCCCAGAGCTTCACGTGGAAGACGCTCGCCGCCGGGTTCCGGCCGGGCATGGGGCAGCACATCCCCGACCGATTCTTTTGGTCCAGGCCCAGCCTGGTGGACAAGGACTGAGGCAATGCTCCGACGCGGACTCTATCTGGTTACGCCCGACTGGAACGACACCGGCGCATTGGGCGCAGCCCTTGCGGACCTGCTGCCGGCCCGGCCAGCGCTGGTCCAGTACCGTAACAAGAATGCCGATGCGGCCCTGCGGCGGGAGCAGGCTACCCGCCTGCTGGCCCTGTGCCGTCAGGCGGGGGTGCCGCTGGTGCTCAACGACGACCTGGCGCTGGCGTTGGAAATCGGCGCCGACGGCGTCCATCTGGGCCGTGACGACGGCGATCCGGCGGAGGCCCGGCGGGCCCTCGGTGCAGGGCGCATCCTGGGGGTCAGCTGTTACGGTGAATGGCCTCGTGCCGTGGCCGGCGCGGCGGCCGGTGTCGACTACGTCGCCTTCGGCGCCATGTATCCGTCTTCCACCAAACCGGCCGCGGTGCCGGCGCCCCTCGACATCCTGACCCGCGCCAAGCGCGAGCTGGGTCTACCGGTGGCTGCCATCGGCGGCATCACCCTCGATAACGCTCCTGCGCTGATCGAGGCTGGCGCCGACCTGCTGGCCGTCATCAGCGACGTATTTGCAGCCCCCGCTCCGGCCGCCCGCGCGGCCGCCTACGCCGGGCTGTTCGATTGACCTACAAGGAAACACCAGCATGAGCAGCCGTAACGAAGAACTCTTTGCCCGCGCCCAGCGCACTATCCCCGGTGGCGTCAATTCGCCGGTGCGGGCCTTCCGCTCGGTGGGGGGCACCCCGCGCTTCCTCAAGAAGGCGCTCGGTGCCCGCGTGTGGGACGCAGACGGCAAGGAATACCTCGACTACGTCGGCTCCTGGGGGCCGGCGATCCTCGGCCATGCCGACCCGGTGGTGGTCGAGGCTGTGCGGGCTGCGGCCCTCGAAGGCCTGTCCTTCGGGGCGCCGACCGAGCGCGAGATCGACATGGCCGAGCGCCTGTGCGAACTGCTGCCCAGCCTCGAGATGGTGCGCCTGGTGTCCAGCGGCACCGAGGCGACGATGAGCGCGATCCGCCTGGCCCGCGGCTTCACTGGCCGTGACGCGATCATCAAGTTCGAAGGCTGTTACCACGGCCATGCCGACAGCCTGTTGGTGAAAGCCGGCTCCGGTCTGCTGACCTTCGGCAACCCGTCTTCGGCCGGCGTGCCGGAGGATTTCGCCAAGCACACCATCGTGCTCGACTACAACAACCCGGCGGAGCTGGAAGAAACCTTCAAGGCCCGCGGCGGCGAGATCGCCTGTGTGATCATCGAGCCGATCGCCGGCAACATGAACCTCGTCAAGCCGTCCGCCGAATACATGCACCTGCTGCGTCGCCTTTGTACCGAGCACGGCACGGTGCTGATCTTCGACGAGGTGATGACCGGTTTCCGCGTTGGCCCGCGCGGTGTGCAAGGCCTGTTTGGCATCACCCCGGACCTGACCACCCTCGGCAAGGTGATCGGCGGTGGCATGCCGGTGGGCGCCTTCGGCGGCCGCCGCGACATCATGGAAAAGATTGCCCCGCTGGGCGGCGTGTATCAGGCCGGCACCCTGTCCGGCAGCCCGGTGGCGGTGGCGGCCGGCCTCGCCAGCCTGGAGCAGATCGCCAAGCCGGGCTTCTACGAAGTGCTCACGGCCCGTACCGAGCGCCTCGTCGCCGGCCTCAATGCGGCGGCGGCAAAGCACGGCGTGACCTTCATCGCCGATTCCGTCGGCGGCATGTTCGGCCTGTATTTCGCCAAGGCCGTGCCGCAGAGCTACGCCGACGTGATGGTCTCCGACCGGGAGCGCTTCAACCGCTTCTTCCATGCGATGCTGGATGCAGGCCATTACTTCGCGCCGTCGGCCTTCGAGGCCGGCTTCGTGTCGGCTGCGCACTCGGAAGCCGACATCGACAGCACCGTCGCTGCAGCCGAAGCCTGGTTCGCCGCCAACGCGGGCTGAGCTGGAATGCCGGGGTGAGGCCCCGGTGAGATGGATGTGAAAAGGGGCGAGTGAATCGCCCCTTTTTTTGTGCCTATCCGCGGGCTGCCGCTACATCAGGAAGATCGTCGCCAGCCCGAGGAAGATGAAGAAGCCGCCGGAGTCGGTGACGGCGGTGATGATCACGCTGGAGCCGACCGCCGGGTCTTGCCCGATGCGGTGGCGGAGCATGGGGGCCATCACCCCGACGAAGGCGGCTACGAGCAAATTCAGCGTCATTGCGGCGGTCATCACCAGGCCCAGCTTGCCGCTGCCATAAAGCACCCAGGCCAGGATGCCCAGCAGGCCGCCCCACACGATGCCGTTGATCAGTGCGACACCGAGCTCCTTCTTGAGCAGGCGGCTCAGCGCGTCGTCCTGCACCTGGCCCATGGCGATGCCGCGGACGATCATCGTAATGGTCTGGTTGCCAGAGTTGCCGCCAATGCCAGCCACGATGGGCATCAGGGCGGCCAGCGCGACCAGCTTCTCGATGGAGCCTTCAAAGGCGCCGATCACCCGGCTGGCGACGAAGGCGGTGACCAGGTTGGCGGCCAGCCAGGACCAACGGTTCTTCACCGAGTCCCATACCGGCGCGAAAATGTCTTCGCCTTCCTTCAGGCCGCCCTGGCTGAGCAGTTCGCTCTCGGTTTCCTCGCGGATGAAGTCCACCACGGTGGCCACCGTCACCCGGCCAACCAGCTTGCGGTGGTAATCCACCACCGGCGCCGACACCAGGTCGTAGCGTTCGAAGGCCTGGGCGGCGGTTTCGGCCTCGTCGGCCGGTTCGAGTGTCAGGGTGTCGGTGAGCATGATCTCGCTCACCTCGGTTTCCGGGTCGTTGATCAGCAGCCGGTCGATCGGTAGTACGCCGCGCAGGTGTTCGTCCCGGTCCACCACGAACAGCTGGTCGGTGTGGTCGGGCAGTTCGTCGAAGCGGCGCAGGTAGCGCAGCACCACTTCGAGGGTGACGTCCTCGCGCACGGTGACCATCTCGAAGTCCATCAGCGCGCCGACGGAGTCTTCCGGGTAGGACATGGCGGCGCGCAGCTGCTCGCGTTCCTCGGGATCGAGGCCCTGGTAGACCGCCTCCATGACCTCGTGGGGCAGGTCGGGTGCCAGGTCGGCCAGTTCGTCGGCGTCGAGCTGCTCGGCGGCGGCGCGCAGGGACGCCGAGTCCATCGATTCGATGAGGGATTCCCGCACCGCGTCGGAGACTTCAAGCAGGATCTCGCCGTCCCGCTCGGCCTTGACCAGATCCCAGACGAACAGGCGCTCGTCGAGCGGCAGGGCTTCGAGGATGTGGGCGACGTCGGCCGAGTGGAGGCTGTCGAGCTTGTGAGTCAGCTCGTGGACGTGCTGCTTGTGGACCAGGCTTTCGACCAGGTCATGCTTGGGCATGTCCTGGCGATGGACGAGCTCTTCCACCAGCTTGTGGCGGGCAAGCAGATGCTGGACCTCGCGCAGGTGGCTCTCGAGGTCGTCGTGTTGCTGCAGGTCGTCGGTTTCGGCCATGGTCGCAATTCCGTGCTGCCCTGCGTGCCGGGTGGCACGCAGGGGGCGGATTCTACGGGGTTTGCGGCGCTGCGGCGACGGCCATTTTCACGCTCGCGGAAGGGTTTTCGGTCAGGGCCAGGCGCGGGCCCCGAACATCATCCGCTTGGCGACGAAATGGCGGGCGGGCGGCAGCAGGTCGAGGGCGAACAGGCCGGCGCCACGGGCGTGCTTGAGGGGGCCGAAGGAGCTACTGAACAGGCGCACAAGGGTATCGGTGAAGCGGATCGTGCCGGTCCGGTCGAGCCGGCGGGCGTTGGCGTAGGCGGCCAGGGTGTCCGCTGCGCCCGGGTCGCCGCCGGCGCGGATCAGGGTCTGGGCGCAGGCCCAGACATCGCGCAAGGCCAGGTTATAGCCTTGGCCGGCGACCGGGTGGAGGGTTTGGGCGGCGTTGCCCAGCCATACGGTGCGCCGCCCGATGGGTTCTTGGCGATAGCGAAGCACCAGTGGGTAGCGGGCGCGCTGGCCCACGGCGGCAAAGCGCAGGCGCTGGCCGAAGTGTTCCTGCAGGCGAGCGAGGTAGGCGTCGTCGTCGAGGGCGAGCAGGGCATCCGCGTCGGCCGGTGCAGCGGTATGCACGATGGCGCAGTCCTGGCCGCAGGGCAGCACGGCCAACGGGCCTTGTGGCGTGAAACGCTCCCAGGCGCGGCCGTGGTGGGGCGTGGCCGGGGTGGCGACGCTGATCACTGCGTGCTGGCCGTAGTCCCGCTCGACGAGGGGACTTTCCTCGTCGCTGACGATGCTGCCTTCGGCGCAGGCGGCCAGGCGAGCGGACAGGTTGTGGCCGTCGGCGAGGTTGATCAGCACGTCTTCGGCGCCGGGCACCAGGCGGCTGACCGTCGTGTGTTCGTGCAGCGGAATGCCGGCCGCCAGCAGCGCGTCGTCCAGTGCGGCCGCCAGCGCGCCGGCGGCGACCACGTAGCCGAGGGCCGGCTGGCCGTATTCCTCGGCCTGCAGCAGGCTGCGGCCGAGGCCGCCCTGGTGGGACACGTGGATGCTCTCGATGGCGGTGGCCGGCAGGCGGTTCCACACCCCGAGGCGTTCAAGGGTCAGGCGGGTGCCGTGGGACAGGGCCAGGATGCGCGGGTCGTCGCGGGCGGCGCCGCGGGGGCGGGCATCCACCAGCAGCATGTCGAGGCCGGCATCCTTGAGGGCGAGGGCCAGTGCCATGCCCACCGGGCCGGCGCCGACGATGACGAGGTCGTGGCGGGTCATCTCAGCCCTCGGCCATCACGGCTTCGATATCGGCGACGCTCTTCGGCGTGGCGGCGGTGATGATCTCGCAGCCCGTGTCGGTGACCAGCGCGTCGTCCTCGATGCGGATGCCGATGTTCCAGAAGGCTTCCGGTACGCCATCAGCGGGGCGGATGTAGCAGCCGGGCTCGACGGTCAGTACGTTGCCGGCGACCAGCGGGCGCCATTCGCCGGCCAGCTTGTATTCGCCGGCGTCGTGGACGTCAAGGCCGAGCCAGTGGCCGGTGCGGTGCATGTAGAACTGCCGGTAGCTGCCCGATTCGAGCACGCCGTCCAGTGTGCCGGTGAGCAGGCCCAAATCGATGAAGCCCTGGGCGAGCACGCGGGTGGCGGCGTCGTGCGGGTCGTTCCAGCCGGCGCCGGGGCGGATTGCCTCGATGGCGGCGGCTTGGGAGGCCAGCACCAGTTCGTAGGCGGCCTTCTGCGGGCCGCTGAAGCGGCCGCTGACCGGGAAGCTGCGGGTGATGTCCGAGGCGTAGCCGTCGAGTTCGCAGCCGGCGTCGATCAGCAGCAGGTCGCCGTCCTTGAGCTGGCTGTCGTTTTCCACGTAGTGCAGCACGCAGGCATTGGCGCCGCCGGCGACGATGGAGCCGTAGGCGGGAGCCTGGCTGCCATGGCGGCGGAATTCGTGAAGGAGTTCGGCTTCGACCTCATATTCCCAGGCGCCGGGGCGGGTGGCGCGCATCGCGCGGCGATGGGCGCCGGCGGAAATCTCGGCGGCGCGGCGCATGGTGGCGAGTTCGGAGGCATCCTTGACGAGGCGCATCTCGTCGATCAGGCCACGCACGTCGCGGATCTGGCCGGGGGCGTGGCAGCCGGTCCGGGCCTGGGCGCGCACGCGGTTGAGGGCGTCGGCAATGCGGCTGTCCCAGGCCGGCTCGTAGCCCACCGAATGGAAGATGGCCGGCTGGTTGGCGAACAGCGTGGCGAGCTGTTCGTCCAGCGCGGCGACCGGATGGGTCTCGTCAAAACCAAAGGTTTCCCGCGCCGCCTCGGGGCCAAAGCGGTAGCCGTCCCAGATCTCCCTTTCCATGTCCTTGCTGCGGCAGAACAGGATGCTGCGCGGCGTGTCGCCGGCCACCAGAACGAGCACTGCCTCGGGTTCGCGGAAGCCGGTGAGGTAGTAAAAGTAGCTGTCGAAACGGTAGCCGTAGTGGGTGTCCCGGTTGCGGATGCGTTCTGGCGCAGTGGGAATGACGGCGACGCCGCCGCCGGCGGCCTGCATGGTCTGCAGCAGGCGGGCACGGCGGGCCTGGAAGGGGGAAATGTCGAGGGGCATGGCGATGTCCGGTGGCTGGATTCTGGATTGACCGTAGGGTGGCTGCTTTGTTGCGAGCTTACGGCAATCCCGTCAGGGCGTGCAGGGACGGGCTTCGCCTAGGCGGGCGTCGAGCTCGCGCAGGCGTTCCGGCGTACCCACGTCCACCCAGTCGCCGATCAGCCGGCTGCCGGCGACGTGCCTGCCGGCCATCGCGTTGCGCAGCAGCGGCGCCAGCTTGGCGGGGCTGCTGCCGTCAACGCCGATGAACAGGGCCGGGTGGTAGGCGCCGAGGCCGGAGAAGGTCAGGCGGTTGTCGCCGTCGTCGTGGACCAGGCCGTCCGGGCACAGGGCGAAGTCGCCCTGCGGATGCTGGGGCGGGTTGGCGACCAACAACAGGTGTGCCTGCGTGCCGCCGGGGCTCAAGGTGTCCGCGGCGCGGCGCAGGCCGGCCAGGTCGGCATCGCAGAAGACGTCGCCGTTCACCACCAGGAAGGGCGCGTTGCCGAGCAGCGGCAGCGCGCGGGCGATGCCGCCGGCGGTTTCCAGTGCAGTTTCTTCTGCCGAGTAACGGATGTGCACGCCGAAGCGCGATCCGTCGCCGAGGGCCTCTTCGATCATCCGGCCCAGGTGGGCATGGTTGATCACCAGATCGCGGATGCCCGCCGCAGCCAGGCGTTCGATGTGCCACACGATCAGCGGCTTGCCGCCTACTTCCAGCAGGGGCTTGGGGCAGCTGTCGGTGAGCGGGCGCATGCGTTCGCCGCGGCCGGCGGCGAGGATCATCGCTTTCATCGTCGTGGGCTCAGAACGAGTAACCGACTTCGGTGATGGTCGGGTCGGTCTGTTCCAGGATGCGCAGCAGCGGCTTGAGTTCGCCGTAGCGTTCGCAGGTCTTGCGCAGGTAATGCAGGACCAGCGGCATGTCCTTCAGGTAGCCGTCCTTGCCATCCCGGTGATACAGGCGGGCGAAGATGCCGAGCACCTTGATGTGGCGCTGGACGCCCATGTATTCGTAGTCCCGGTGGAAGTCGGCGAAATCTTCGCGCACCGGCAGGCCGAGGCTGCGGGCGGTTTCCCAGTAGCGGGCCAGCAGGTCGAGGGTGAAGTCTTCGTCCCAGTGAACGTAGGCGTCTTTGAGCAGGGAGGCCAAGTCGTAGGTCAGCGGGCCATACACCGCATCCTGGAAGTCGAGTACGCCGGGGTTGGGCGTGGACTGCATCAGGTTGCGGCTGTGGTAGTCGCGGTGCACGTAAACCTTGGGCTCCGCCAGGTTTACGTCGAGAACGCGGTCGAAGACGTCGTAGAGCTGCTGGGCCTGCTTGTCGGTGAGGGTGATGCCCTTGTGGCGCGACACGTACCACACCGGAAAGAGCTCCATCTCCCGTTGCAGCAGTTCACGGTCGTACTCGGGCAGCACGCCGGGCTTGCTCGAGAGCTGGATGCTCATCAGCGCGCCGAGGGCTTCCGCGTACAGGTTGTGGGCGTTGTCTTTGGTCAGCGCCTGCAGGTAGGTGGTGCTGCCCAGATCGGACAGCAGCAGGAAGCCCTGCTCGAGATCATGCTTGATGATCTGCGGTACATGCACGCCGGCGGCGCCGAACAGTTCGGCAACCTTGATGTAGGGGCGGCAGTCCTCGTGGCTGGGCGGCGCGTCCATGACGATCAGCGATACCGGATCGTCGGCGAATGTCAGCCGGAAATAGCGCCGGAAGCTGGCGTCGGCGCTGGCCGGGGCGAGTTCGAAGGCGCGGCCGGGAAATTCGGCGGCGATCCAGGCCTGGAGTTGTTGGCGTCGTTCCACGGGAGTCGAAGAAGTGTTCGTGTAAAATCCGGCAGTTTATCAAACCATGCGGTCGGCTCGCCGGCTGGTTCCTGCTCCGGGATGAAACCACGTACGCAGTTGCGCTTCCTGTCCATCGCCCTCTTCGCCCTGTGGGGGCGGGCCGGCGCCGAGGATCTTCCGCCCTTCGTGGTGTCGCCGTCGCTGCTCGGCAAGCCGGCCACGGTCCGGCCCGCCGCTGCTGCGCAGCCGGCATCACGCGCACCGGCCGCCGCAGCGCCGTCCAAGCCGGTTGGCGTAACGCCGGCGACCGCGCCGCCCGTTAAGAAGACCGTCCCACCCGCGGGGCGCAAGGGGGCTACGGTCCAGCCCGTCGCGGGCGCGGCGGCGCTGCCGCCGCACACCACGGTGATCGACGGCGACCGGGTGACAGGTCGTCAGGATCTCGATGCGGTTGCCGAAGGCTCCGCCGTACTGACTCGCGACAACACCCGCATCGAAGCCGACAAGCTGCAGTATTTCGAGCTGACCGACGAGGTCGAGGCCACCGGCAATGTGCGCATCACCCGCGGCCAGGACGAGATGAGCGGCCCCCATGCGCGCATGAAGGTGCAGGAGCAGGTCGGGACTTTCGATTCGCCGAACTACTCGATCAGCCGTCCGCCGCGCGGCCCGCGCCCCGGCGAAACGCCGCTGCTGCCCGGCCAGGCCGTGCCGATGAGCCAGCAGCCGCTCACCGGCCATGGCTCGGCCGATTCCCTGCAACTGGAGGGCGAGAACCAGTTCCGCTTCTTCAACGCCACCTGGACCAGCTGCAAGCCCGACCGCCCCGACTGGTACGTCAAGGCCAAGGAGCTTGAGCTCGACTACGATCGCAGCGTCGGCGAGGCCCATAACGGGACGCTGATCTTCAAGGGGGTGCCGCTGGCCTACGTGCCGTGGGCCGACTTTCCCCTTGGCGACAGCCGCAAGTCCGGCCTCTTGTCGCCAACCTTCGGTACGTCGAACAAGGTCGGTTTCGATCTGACCATCCCGTATTACTTCAACTTGGCGCCGAACTACGACGACACGCTGACGACCCGCTACATGGGGCGGCGCGGCCTGCAGTTGCGCAACGAGGCCCGCTACATCACGCCGACCTACCGGGGTACGAACTACTTCGAGTGGATGCCCAACGATGAGGTGGAGGGGCGCAGCCGGATGGCCGGCCAGATCCGCCACAACCAGATCTTCGGCAACGGCTGGGCCGGCAACATCGACTTTTCCGCTGTATCCGATCCGCGCTACTTCATCGACCTGAGCTCGCGGCTGGCTTTGACTTCGCAGGTGAACCTGCTGCGCCAAGGCATGGTGAGCTACTCCGGCGGCGGCTGGTGGAATGCTACTGGCCTGCTGCAGGCCTACCAGACCCTGCAGGATCCCAATGGCGCGCCGGTGGCGGTGCCCTACAAGCGCCTGCCGCAACTGACCCTGACCGCCAACCGGCCGGAGCTGCCTGGCGGCACCACCTTCCAGATGGCCAGCGAGTACGTGGCCTTCAGCCATCCGACCCTCGACGAGGGCCGGCGGATGACGCTCTACCCGCAGCTGTCGCTGCCGATCCAGACCTCGGCGTTCTACATCACCCCGAAGGTCGGCGTGCACATGACGCGTTACGACCTCGACCGTCGCACCACCGTCGGTGAGAACACCGTCTCCCGCACGCTGCCGATCATGTCGGTGGACAGCGGCGTGACCTTCGAACGGGATACCAGCTTCGCCGGCCGTGACTACGTGCAGACCCTCGAGCCGCGGGTGTATTACCTCTACGTGCCGTATCGCGACCAGTCGATGATCCCGAACTTCGATTCGGGCTCCTACGACTTCAACTTCGCGCAGCTCTTCGCCGAAAACGTCTACACCGGTGGCGACCGCATCTCCAACGCCAATCAGCTCACCACCGCCGTCCAGTCCCGCCTGATCGACCCTGCCACCGGCGCCGAGACGGTGCGTGCCTTGCTCGGCCAGCGCTACTACATGGACGATCAGCGGGTTGTGTTGCCCGGTGGTACGCCGCGTACCGGCGGGCGTGCCGACCTGCTGGGCGCCTTCGGCATCAACCTGGCGTCGAAGACCCAGCTCGACACCACCTGGCAGTACAACCCGCGTGAAAACTGGACCGAGAGATTCAATTTCGGTCTGCGCTACCAGCCCAGCTATGCCCACTCTGTCGGCGTGAGCTGGCGCTATCGGCGCAACTACTCCACCGATGACGCCAACCCCGATGGTTTCCGCGACCTGGACATCACCGGCCAGTGGCCGCTGTGGGGCAACTGGTACGGGGTGGCGCGCTACAACCGCAACCTGCGTGACCACCGCCTCAACCAGGGGGTTGCTGGCGTCGAGTACAACGCCGGTTGCTGGGTCTTCCGTGGTGTCGTGCAGCAGCTGACCACCAGCGTGAACGACGTGACCCGCGCCTTCTTCTTCCAGCTCGATTTCAACGGTGCCGGCAGCCTCGGCTCCAGCCCGATCAACGTGCTTCGCCGTAGCATCCCCGGATATGGGAAGATCAACGACGGCTCCAACCCCTTCTACAGTGAAGACGACTTCTGAAAGATCGTCCCGCCCCCATGAAACTGATCGTCTCCCTGCTTGCCGCCTACCTGGTCACCCAGTCCGCCTTCGCCGCCAACGGGCCGGTGGAAGTGGACCGCATCGTGGCCGTCGTGAATAGCGAAGTCATCACCCTGTCCGACCTGCGCCAGCGGGTCGAGCAGGTCACCCGCCAGTTGTCCCGCCAGGGCACGACCCTGCCGCCCGCCGACGTGCTCCAGAAACAGGTACTCGAGCGCCAGATCATGGAGCGGCTGCAGATCCAGCTGGCCAACGAAACCTCCCTGCGCGTGGATGACGTGACCCTCGACCGGGCCATCGGCCGGATCGCCGACAACAACAAGCTGTCGATGACCGACTTCCGCAAGGCCCTCGAAAAGGATGGCCTGTCCTGGGACCGCTTCCGCGAGGAGATCCGCAACGAGATCCTGATCAGCCGCGTGCGCGAGCGCGAGGTGGAAAGCCGCATCGTGATTTCCGATGCCGAGGTGAACAATTTCCTGGCCCACCCGGAGAACGTGCTTGGCCAGCAGGAGTTCAACCTGTCCCACATCCTGATCCGTACCCCCGAAGGCGCAACGCCGGAACAACTGGCTCGTGTGCGTGCCCGCGCCGAGGACGTGGCTGCCCGTATTGCCCGGGGTGAACCCTTCGACAAGCTGGCGGCCAGCTTCTCCGATGCACCGGATGCCCTGTCCGGCGGCAATCTCGGCTGGCGCAGCGCGGAGCGTTTGCCCAGCATCTTCGCCGAAGCGGTGGCAAGTCTGAAGCCCGGCGATACCACCCCGATCCTACGCAGCGCGGCCGGTTTTCACATCGTGCGCCTGCTCGATCGTCGTGGCGGCAATGAAGCCGCAGCGCCGACCCGGGTGCAGCAGACCCACGCCCGCCACATCCTGATCAAGACCAGTGAAGTGGTGTCCGATACGGAAGCCCGCCGCCGTCTGGTCGAGCTGCGCGAGCGGGTGGTCCAGGGGGGGGCCAGCTTTGCCGAACTGGCCAAGGTCCATTCCGCTGATCTGTCCGCCTCCAAGGGCGGCGATCTGGGCTGGATCTACCCGGGTGACACCGTGCCGGAATTCGAGCAGGCGATGGACGCTCTCAAACCGGGCGAGATCAGCCAGCCGATCCAGTCGCCCTTCGGCTGGCATCTGATCCAGGTCGAGGAGCGCCGCATGCAGGACGTCTCCGAAGACCGCAAACGCGCCGCCGCCCGCAACGCCCTGCGCGAGCGCAAGATGGACGAGGCCTATCAGGATTGGCTGCGCCAGCTGCGCGACCGGGCCTACGTGGAATACCGCACGGAAGACAAATAAAGCGGGAACGCGTGCGTCGGATGGCAGTCTGACGCGCGTATAGTTTTCTCTCCAGCCCCCTCGTGGGGCTTTTCCCATTTTTCTCTCCTCAGATGTCTTCTCAGCTTCCCGTCCTTGCCATCACCAGCGGCGAGCCCGCCGGGATCGGCCCCGACCTGTGTGCGGCGCTGCCGCGCCGTGAATGGCCCGCCCGCCTCGTCGTGCTGGGTGATCGCGACATGATCGCGGCGCGCATCCACGCCGTAGAACCGTCCCTCGACATCATCGACTACCGACCGGACGGCGAGTCCCGCGCCGGTGCGCTGGAAGTCCTGCATGTGCCGCTGGCGATGCCGGCCAGCCCTGGCTGCCTCGATGCGGTCAATGCCCGTTACGTGCTGGCAGTGCTCGACCGGGCCATCGACGGCTGCAAGTCCGGCGAGTTCGCCGGGATGGTTACTGCGCCGGTGCACAAGGGCATCATCTGCGAGGCCGGCGTGCCGTTCTCGGGCCATACCGAATACCTGGCCGAAGCCACCGCTACGCCGCTGGTGGTGATGATGCTGGTCGGCGGCGGTCTGCGCGTGGCGCTGGCGACGACGCACCTGCCGCTGAAGGACGTGCCGGCGGCGATCACCCGTCCGCTGCTCACCGACACCCTGCGTATCCTGCACAAGGATTTGCACGAGCGCTTCGGCCTGGCGTCGCCGCGCATCCTGGTCGCCGGCCTCAATCCCCACGCGGGTGAGGGGGGACACATGGGCACCGAGGAGATCGAGGTCATCACGCCGGTGCTGGACGCCCTGCGGGCCGAAGGCATGCAACTCGTCGGCCCGCTGCCGGCCGACACCCTGTTCGTGCCGCACACCTTGGCGCAGGGGGACGCGGTGCTGGCCATGTACCACGACCAGGGCCTGCCGGTGCTCAAGCACGCCAGCTTCGGCGGGGGTGTCAACGTGACCCTCGGCCTGCCGATCATCCGAACCTCCGTCGATCACGGTACCGCGCTGGACCTGGCTGGTACCGGCCGTGCCGAGCCCGGCAGCCTGTTCGCCGCCGTCGAGCTGGCCATCCAGATGGCCAAGGGGCGGAGCCAGGCATGAATACCCGTCGACGTTTGCTGCTCGGCGCTGCCTCTGCGCTGGGCCTGGCCGCCTGTGGCGGCCTGCCGCAGAAGGGCGCCGAAGCGCCGGCCCGCCCATTGACAGCCCGCAAGCCGAAGATCGCGCTGGCCCTCGGCGGCGGCGCCGCGCGCGGCTTCGCGCACATCGGGGTGATCAAGGCCCTCGAGACCAACGGCATCGTGCCGGACTTCGTGGTCGGCACCAGCGCCGGCTCGGTGGTCGGCGCGCTCTACGCAGCCGGCCATGGTCCGTTCGAACTGCAGCGCCTGGCGATCCAGCTGGATGAGTCGGCGATCACTGACTGGAGCCTGTTCGACCGTGGCGTGATCAAGGGCGAAGCCCTCGAGCGTTTCATCAACAGCAACGTGGGCAACAAGCCCATCGAAGGGCTCAAGCGGCGCTTCGCGGCGGTGGCCACCGACCTGCAGAGCGGCGAGCCGATCGTCTTCCAGCGCGGCAACACCGGCACCGCGGTGCGCGCGTCAGCGTCCATTCCCGGCGTCTTTCCACCGGTGCTGGTGAGCGGCCGCGAGTACGTGGACGGCGGCCTGGTGGCGCCGATCCCGGTGCGCGAGGCGCGAAGCCTCGGCGCCGACATCGTCATCGCCGTGGATATTTCCGGCCGCCAGAGCGGCAAAAAAAACCAGGGCACGGCGGACGTGCTGCTTGACACCATCTCCATCATGGGCGGCGCCCTCGGCAAGGTCGAACTGGCTGGTGCGGACGTGATCATCCGCCCAGAGCTGCGCGGTGTGCCGGCCACCAACTTCCAGCAGCGCCACGAGGCGATCCTGGCCGGCGAGCAGGCCGGCTTCTCGGCAGTGGCACGCATCAAGGACGCGCTGGCCGCGTGGGAAAGGAAACACGGATGAGCGAACAACATCAGGCGCGCAAGCGCTTCGGCCAGAACTTCCTGTCCGACCCGAACATCATCCGCAAGATCATCGAGGCGATCCGCCCGGTGGAGGGCGACCGCATGGTCGAGATCGGCCCCGGCCTCGGTGCGATGACCGAGCCGCTGATGGACCGCCTTGGTCACCTGCATGTGGTCGAGATCGACCGTGATCTGATCGCCCGCCTCAAAACGAACCACTCGCCGGAGCGCCTGACGATCCATGAGGGCGACGCCCTCAAGTTCGATTTCGGCAGCCTGGTGGCTGACGGTGCGCCGCTGCGGGTGGTGGGCAACCTGCCCTACAACATCTCCACGCCAATCCTGTTCCACCTGGCCGAGTATGCCGACAAGGTGAAGGACATGACCTTCATGCTGCAGAAGGAGGTGGTGATGCGCATGGTCGGCGAGCCGGGCACCGAGGAATACGGGCGTCTGTCGGTGATGCTGCAGTACCGCTTCAACATGGGGCGGGTGTTCGACGTGCCGCCGGGTGCCTTCCGCCCGGCGCCGAAGGTGATGTCGAGCATCGTGCGCATGGTGCCGCGGCCGGCGGCGGAGTGCACTGCGGCCGACTATGACCTGCTCGGCAAGATCGTCACCGCCGCCTTCGGCCAGCGCCGCAAGACCTTGCGCAACACGCTGCGCGATTACCTCGGCGAAGCCGACTACACCGCCCTCGGCATCGATCCCGGCCTGCGGGGTGAGAGGCTTGGCGTGGACGAATTTGTGCGCATCGCCAACCACGTGGCGGCACGGGGGCCGCTGGCCTGAAACCAGTGGGCCGATCTGTGGGGGCGAATTCATTCGCCCCCACGGGAGGCCGCCCGAGGGCTGTGCTTCAGTCCTTTTTCAGCGGGCAGGTGCTGATGCCCAGCAGCGGGTAGGCCGGGCAGAAGCCGAAGAGGCCGGTAGCCAGCGGCACCGCACCGATCCAGGCCCAGACCGGGCCACCCAATGCGGCCCAGGCGAGCAGCGCAACACCGCCGCCGATACGCAATACCCGGTCGATTCCGCCTACGTTGCTTTTCATGATCGCCTCCTTGGCAATGAGTCAGGTGGGCGTATTTCAGCAGCTGGCGGTGAGCGGCGTCTGTAACCTTGGTTACAGAGCTGGCTGATGCCTCAGACTCCGGCCAAGCGGCGCAGCCCCGCCGGGTCGAGGATATCCACCTGTTCCCGCGCCAGTGCCACCAACCCCTGTTCTGCAAAGCCCTTCAGCAGGCGGCTGACGATCTCCCGCACGCTGCCCAGCTCGTCGGCGAGCTGCTGGTGGGTGACGTGCAGGCGCGGCCCCTTGCCGAGCAGCAGCGCAGCAAGGCGCTGGTCGAGCTTGCGGAAGGCGACCTCCTCGATCAGCTGCATCAGGTCCGCGATGCGCTCGGAGAACAGGGTGAACACGAAGTCCCGGAACGCCGCCTCGCCGAGCAGGGCCTGGAAGTCAGCCTTTGGCAGGAGCAGCAGGCGCGTCTCGACCTCCGCGATGCCGCGGGCGTTGTAGGGCGCGTGGCCGAGCAGGCAGGCCGAGGAGATGATGCAGGTCTCGCCCGGCGTGACCCGGTACAGCGGCAGTTCCCGCCCGTTGGGGGCGGCCTTGACCACGCGCAGGCCGCCGGACAGTACGAAGGGAAAGCCCTGGCAGGCCTGCAGTTCGTCGAAGACGACGGCCCCCGCCGGCACGCTGAGCACCTTGGCGTGCTGCTGCAGGCGTACGCGGGCGGCGGGCGGCAGCACCGCGAGCACTGGGTAAAGGGCGTTCAGCGCGCCGTCGGCGGCATCCGTCATGCCAGTTCGATGACTACCGGCGCGTGGTCGGACGGGCGCTCCAGCTTGCGCGGGGTTTTATCGACAGCGCAGGCGGTGCATTTTTCCACCAGCGGCTGGGACACCAGCAGGTGGTCGATGCGCAGACCGACGTTGCGGCGGAAGGCCATCATCCGGTAGTCCCACCAGGAGAAGCTCTTCTCGGGCTGCTCGAAGAGGCGGAAGGCGTCGGTGAGGCCGATGTCCAGCAGGGCCTTGAAGGCGTTCCGCTCCGGCACCGACACATGGATCTCGTCCTTCCAGTCCGGGTGGGCGTCCCGGTCTTCCGGCGCGATGTTGTAGTCGCCGCCCAGCACCAGCTGCGGTGTGATTTGCAGCTCGGCCTTCAGCCAGGCGGTCAGCGCCTCCAGCCAGGCCAGTTTGTAGACGAATTTCTCTGAGCCGACCGCCTGCCCGTTGGGGAAGTAGCCGCAGACGATGCGGACCCCGTCGAGGGTGCCGGCGATGATGCGCTTCTGCTCATCCGGGAAACCGGGGATGTCCAGCGTGACATTTTCCAGCGGCTTGCGCGTGAGGATGGCCACGCCGTTGTAGGTCTTCTGGCCATTAAAGACGGCCTGGTAGCCGGCGGCCTCGATGTCGGCCAGCGGAAAGGCCTTGTTCTCGCACTTGAGCTCCTGCAGGCACAGGGCATCGGGCTGGTTTGCCGCGAGCCAATCGAGGACGTGGGGCAGGCGGACCTTGAGGGAATTGACGTTCCAGGTGGCGATCTTCATGCGTCGGCGTGTGGCGGTTGGGGCGGCCAATGATACCGCCCTGATGTGCCCGGCGCTTCTTCCTGTTCAGTTCCGATGTACGGCGTACCAGGCGAGCAGGGATTCTTCGGTGGCACCGTAGGCGAACTCGTCGGAGGCCTCGATGCCGGCGTCGTGCAGGCGCTTCTTGGGACCATCGCCGATCTTGGCGACGAGCAGGCCGGTGCAGTCGGCAAGGGCACGGATGATTACCTCGCGCTTGTCCTCGTCGCCGAAGCCGCCCTGGCAGTAGTGTTCGACTACGCGCTTTTCGACGAAGCGGATGCCGCTTTTGTCGACTTCGTACACGTGGAAGTCATCGGCATGGCCGAAGTGCAGGTCCACCTGGCCGTTGCCCTTGGTGGCGACGGCGACCTTGAGAATGCTGGCTTGGGCGGGAGTGTCGGTCATGGATGCCTCGCTGGATGTCGGAACACGCCCCGCGGGAGGCGGGGCGGCTGGGGGACTACCAAGCGAGGTACATGCCAGTCAGCGCTCAGGGAAAGACGTAGCGATAACCCAGGCCGATGATGCCGATCTGCTTGCGGTCATAGTCCACGCCTGGCGTGCTGCCTGAGTCCGGACTCGGCAGACCGAGGTGGGTGTATTGGATGAAGCCCTTGTGGGCGGCGGCGAAGTCGTACTCGAGACCGGCGCGCAATTGCCAGGCCAGGCCGTTTCCTGAGGATGCAGGGAAGCAGTGGCAGCCGGTGCTGAAACTGGCGCTCGGCAGTTTGGTCTTGCCGAAGCCGATGCCCGCGCCGAGGTAGCCGGAGACACTGTCGCTCAGGCGCTCGGTGCGGTAGGCGTTCAGCGTCAGAGCCTCGTAGTGGCCGGAGCCGCCTGCCGCCTCTTTCAACGGGCCCAGTTCGATTGACTGAAGATCGAAGCTGCCGCGCTGGTACTCGATCTCATAGCGGGCGTGCTCGGTCTGGCGGCCGAAGACGAGGCCGCCGTGCATGCCCTGATCCAGCCCCACCTTGCCCGGCAAGGTGACACCGGCGCCGAAAGAGACATCCGCGTTCCAGTTGTCGAGGTTGTTGCGGCCGGCTTGCAGCCCCAGATAGTAGTGAGGGCTAGGCTCGTCTGCAGCGGCGGCGATGCCGCAGAGTGCCATGCCGACAGCCAGGATGACTGGGCTGGCGGCAGGTTTGAAGCGTGTGCTCATCGTGGTGCGACTCAATTGCGGTTTCCGATCAGGCTAGAAAATGGGTGCCGAAGGCGGCGTTCAGGTCGGCGGCGGTGGCGGTCGTGCCATGGACGACCGCGGTGCCTACCAGGCTGACCTGGCTCAGGTATTGCTGTTCGACGGCTTCGATGAACTGGGCGTCGCTTGTCGAGGTATAGCTGCCGGACAGGGATTTCACCAGATTCTGGATGGTAGCGTCATTCTTGTTGGCTACGAGGTAGGCTTCGGCGTCGAAGGCGAAGGCGCTCGTCGTCGTGGTGTTGAACACGGCGCCGCGGTCCATGTAGCCCTTGCTGGCCAGGCCCAGGGATGCTGCCTCGGGCTGGGTGACCAGTTGCGTCAGACCCATGCCGTTCAGGTAGAGATGGAAGTCTTCGCCCGGGCCCTTGCCTGCGGCTGCGGCCGAGAAGCCCGCCAGGGTCTTGATCTGCTGGTAGCAGGCGTAGGGCATCGTGCCGCCATCGACGGTGAAGTACCAGTCGTTGGTGAAGGGGTTGTGGTTGGCTACTTGATGGACACCGCCCTGGGCACTATCCAGGCTGTCGAAACGCACGCCTTCGAAAACATTTGCGCTGCCCTTGGCCATCGTCGCGGCTTCCGAGACGCTAGTCGTGTAGAAACGGTCGCCGCTGGCCAGCCGGACGCTATAGACCGGCGTGGCCGCCGGTGCGGCGGGAGGCGGGCTGGAGATGAAGGCGAGCAGGCCCGGGTCGACGATCACGCCGTTGACGGTGCCGTCCTCGTCGCCGGCACCGCCGTCGGTCAGCGTGATGACGATCCGGTGGACCTTGCCGTCGCCGACCGTGTCCAACAGTGCCGCGCCATCCTGCGAGCCATCCAGCGCGGCGGGATTGGCGAAGTTGATCCACGCGCCAGTGACGGCGTTGTACTTCATGTAGGCATTGGCCGTGATGCCGGTGGGCAGGTCGATGACGACCTGGGTCTGCAAGCCTGCACGATCCGGCGCGATGTCAGTCAAGGCCGCGCCGGTCTGCGCCGTCACGGAGAAGTTGAACATGGCCGAGCCAGCCACCGTGTTGTCAGGCAGCGGGGCGGGGATGGCGCTGATGGACAGGTCGAGCAACTGGGCGCCTGCGTCGAGCTTGACCGGATTGCTTGTATGGATGCTGTCCACCGTACCCGCGATGATCGCGCCGAATGTGGAGGCCGGGGCGTTGATTCCGGCCTGGAAATCGGTGAGCGACAGTAGCGGCAATTGGGCGACGTTGTTCTGCTGCCAGTCGGGCGTCCCGTCCTTGTTGTAGTCGCCATTGTTTGCGGCGAGTTCGACGGAGGGCCTGATGCCGTCCCGGTCGGTTACCACTGTGACGGTGACCGGCGCGCTTACGACGACCTGGCCCGTCGCATCCAGAACCTGGGCCTGGAAGGTGTACTGCCCGTCATCGAGCTGCCCGGTTGTGACGTTGATGGTGCCCGCCTGAACATCCGCGGCGGTGACACTGGAACTGCCGATGACCTGCCCGCTGGGGTCCAGCAGGCGGGCCGAGCCGCCGGTGCTGAGATAGCTGCCACCGTTGAGGGTGAAATCCGGGGCCGTGATCATCGTGACGTTGTCCCGTACGCCGGTGTCGCTGGCCGGGTCCAGATCGGCACTGAAGGGCGGTGTCGGCTGGACAGGCGGCTCGGGTGTCGGGGGCGGGGGAGATGCGACGTCGTTGTCGGCGTTGGTGACGGCTACGGAACCAGTCTTGCCGCTGTAGTTGCTGTCGGTGGAACTGCTGGTGGCGGTCAGAGTGTAGGCGATGTTGCCGTCCACCAGCGTGTCGTCGACGCCGGTGACCGTGACGGTTTGCGCGGTGTTCCAGTTGGCCGCGGTGAAGGTCAGGGTGGTGGCGCTCAGGCTGC
>NZ_JAYSDK010000009.1:0-113469 GCF_041914405.1 Zoogloea sp. | reverse complement strand
AGGCCGGCGCTGTCGTTGTCGGCGTTGGTCACGCCGACGGTGCCGGTTTTGGCGCTGTAGTTGCCGTCGGTGGAGCTGCTGGTGGCGGTCAGGGTGTAGGCGATGTCGCCATCGACCAGATCGTCGTTTGCGCCGGTAACGGTGACGGTCTGCGCGGTGTTCCAGTTGGCCGCGGTGAAGGTCAGGGTGGTGGCGCTCAGGCTGCCTTCGGTGGCGTCCAGGCCGGTCAGGGTGACGGTGACGTCGGCGGTGGGCTGGGAGTTGAGCTTGACGGTGAAGCTGTCGGTGCTCCCGCTCTCGCTGGTGGTCAGCGTGGCCTTGCTGAGGGTGAGGCCGGCGCTGTCGTTGTCGTCGTTGGTGACGTTCACCGAGCCGGTCTTGCCGTCGTAGTTCGAGTCACCGGAGGTCGCGGACAGATCCACGGTGTAGCCGATGGCGCCATCGATCAGGGGGTCGTCCACGCCGGTGACGGTGACAGTCTGCGGGGTGTCCCAGTTGCTGGCGTTGAAGCTCAGGCTGGCGGGGGTGACGCTGCCCTCGGTGCTGTCGTTGCTTGAGGTGGCGACGGTAACGGTGCCGGTCGGCTGGCTGGACAGCTTGACTGTGAAGGTGGCAGTGCCGCCCGCTTCAGTGGTGTGGGCGCTGATGGCGCCCAGCACCAGGCCGGCGCTGTCGTTGTCGGCGTTGGTCACGCCGACGGTGCCGGTTTTGGCGCTGTAGTTGCCGTCGGTGGAGCTGCTGGTGGCGGTCAGGGTGTAGGCGATGTCGCCATCGACCAGATCGTCGTTTGCGCCGGTAACGGTGACGGTCTGCGCGGTGTTCCAGTTGGCCGCGGTGAAGGTCAGGGTGGTGGCGCTCAGGCTGCCTTCGGTGGCGTCCAGGCCGGTCAGGGTGACGGTGACGTCGGCGGTGGGCTGGGAGTTGAGCTTGACGGTGAAGCTGTCGGTGCTCCCGCTCTCGCTGGTGGCCAGGGTTGCCTTGCTGAGGGAGATGCCGGGGCCGTCGTTGTCATTGATTGACCCCGCGCCGCTGGCGCCCGCCGGGTTCTTCACGGTACCGGTGATGGCGCCGGTGGAAAGGGTCAGGCTCTCGGCGGATTCCGCCGAGGCGTCGTCTACCGTGGCCAGGCGCAACAGAAGGGAGCTTTCTCCGGCGGCGATCGTCACCGTGCCGGTGACGGTGTTGTAGCTCAAGCCGCCGTCGGTGGACACTTCCAGGGCGGTTGCGGCGGCAGTGTCGGTTCCCACGGTGGCGCCGTCACCGATCTGGCCGACGACGGGCGTGAAACTGATGTCGTGGGCGGACAGCTTGTCGAGGCTGACGGTGAAGACGATGGCATCGCCTTCCGTAACGGTCGAACCGGCGACGGAAATGGTTGGCTTGTCGTTGTCGGCCGTGCCGGCCGTCGGGGTGGCCGACTGGTTCGTGCCAAGGAAGATGTTCGTGCTGCTGCCGTCGTCCTTGATGGTGACGGTGCCGCTGGCCGCCCCCCCATTGGTGACCGTACCGGTGATAGCGCCGGTGCTGATCGTGAAGGTCTCGGCCCCCTCATAGAGGTCGTCGTGGCTGATCGGGGCACGCAACAGGATGCTGGTGTCGCCGGCGGCAATTGTCAGACTACCGGTGACGGGCGTCCACGCGGTGCCGTCGAAGTATTCCAGCCCGGTGCCGAAATCGGTGCCCCCGGTGGCGCTGCCATCGCTGCTGCTCGGCGTGAACGACACGTCGGACAACGAAGGGTGGGACAGGGACACGCTGACCACAGCGTATTCCGAGGCCTCGCTGACGGTGACGCTGCTGACGGAAACGGTCGGGACGTCGTTGTCCAGCCCGGCGTTGCTGCTGGTGGGAACGCCACCGGTCAGCGTGCCGTCGTATTTGCTGCCGCTGCCATCATCGACGATGGAGGTTTCGGCCGAGGCCGACTTGCCGGCGCCGGTGCTGGTGGAGGCCGTGAGCGTGAAGGTTTCGGTGCCTTCGTAGGTGTTGTCTTGTTCGCTGCTGATGTTGGCGCGGACGTAGACGACGCCGGTACCGCTGCCCAGCGCGCCGGGTACGGCAGGCTGGCTGCTGGAACTGTAGGTGGTCCAGGTGGTGCCGTCGTAGGAGTACTGCAGGGTGAAGCCGCCGATGGTTGCCGGGGCGGTGCCGCTGCCGCTCAGGCTGAGGGCCAGGTTTTCGCCGGCGGTGGCGGTCACCGTGAACATCGCGTAGGTGGAGCCCTCATTGACGGGGCCGGCCGCGCTGACGCTCACGGACAGGTCGTTGTCGAGTCCGGTGGCGGTGGTGGTGGCGCTGCCGCCGCTCAGGGTACCGTCATATTTCAGGCCGGTGCCGTCATCCATGATGATGGCGGTGCCGGTGTAGCCGATACCGCTGCCATTGGTGGCGGTCAGGCCGAAGTTCTCGGGGCCTTCATAAATGTCGTCAGGGTTGATGGCGACCCGGACAAACAGGCTGCCATCGGCGGCCAGGGTGGCGGAGGTGGCGTACGAGTCCCAGTGCGAGGTGCCCGGATTCCAGACTTCCAGCGCGCTCGCGTAGTCGGCGGTGGCGGTGGCCGAGCCGCTGGCGAGCGCCAGGGTGATCACCTGGGCCGCGGCGCCGGTGATCTTGAAGACGGCGTGGGACGAGGCTTCGTTGACGGTGAGGTCGGTGACGGTCAGGGGGCGGTCGTCGTCCAGGCTGGCGGGGTAGCCGACACCGGACGTGTCGGGGGTGCCGGTGGTGTTGCCTTCCAGGAAGATGGCGCCGGTGCCGTCGTCGGCGATGCTGCTGGTGTTGGTGGTGCCACTGCCGGCGCCGTTGGAGGCGGTCAGTTGCAGGGACTCCACGCCTTCGTGGGTGGTGTCCTGGAGCACGGGCAGGCGCACCAGCAGGGTGGTGCCGGCCATGGTCACCGGCGTGCCGGAGTAGGCTTGCCAGCTGCTGCCGTCGAAGTACTGGAGGTTGCTGATGAAGTCGGTGCCGCTGGTGGCGGAGGTGCCGCTGACGGACAGGCTCACCAGTTGGCCGGCTGCGCCACCGACCGTGAAGAACACGAAGGGGGAAGCCTCGTTGACCGCCGTGCCGCTGACGGTGAGGGGGCGGTTGTCGGCGGTCACGGTGATGCCGACCACGTCCGTGTCGGTGAGGCCGAGGGCGTCGGTGCTGATCATGCGCAGGGCATCCGCGCCCGAATAGCCGCTGGTCGGTGTGTAGATCACCGTGCCGAGCATGGCCTGGACATCGGCGGCGCTGCCGGACAGCAGCAGGGGGCTGGCGTCCGTGCCGGCGCCGCTGAGGGTGCCGGCGCCGCTGGCGGTGGCCGACAGGCTGCCGTGGGATACGCTGAGGGCGACCGCGCTGCTGGTGGCCAGGTTACCGTCGGGGTCGGTGACGGACAGGCCGCTGATGGCCTTGGTCTCATAGCTGGCCAGGGTCTGGCTTGCGGGCACGGTGTTGACGGGCGCGTCGTTGGCGCCCGTGACGGTGATGCTGAGTACCGCCGTGTCGGTCAGGCTGCCGTCGCTGACGGTGTAGTTGAAGCTGTCGGTGACGGTGGTTCCGGCCGCCAGCGAATTGGCCGCCGTTTCATTGACGGTGTAGGTGTAGCTGCCGTTGGTGTTCAGGGTCAGTGTGCCGTAGCTGCCGTCAAGGCCGCTGCCCAGGCTTCCGGCGGTGCCGGCGCCTTCGGTGCCGCCGACGCGGATGGCCGAGACGACCTTGGTGCTGCCGTTGTCCACATCGGTGTCGTTGGTCAGCACATTGCCGCTGGCGCCCTGGCCGGTTGTGCCATTGGCGGTGCCGCCGGCCTCGGTGGCCCAGCCCACGTCGTCCGTGGCAACCGGGGCGTCGTTGGCGCCGTTGACGGTGACAGTCAGGGTCGTCGTGGAGAAGTTGCCGCCGCTGTCGGTGATGCGGTAGCTGAACACGTCGGTGAGGTGTTCGCTGCTATTGAGCGCATCGACGGTGCTGTTGGAACTGCTCGCCGTGTAGGTGTAGGTGCCGTCGTTCTTGATCGACAGGTCGCCGTAACGGCCGTGAATCACTACGTCGGTGGCGCCCACGGTCGTGTAGCTGGCGTCGGTCGGGCCGGCTGCAGCCACGACGGAGATCGATCCAGCGACGTTGGGCGTCGTGTCGGTGCCGGCCCCGGAGGCGGGCGTCACGTCACCGGTGACTTGTCCCGTGCCCGTGCCGTTATTGGTGCCGCCCTTTTCCGTCACGCTGGCGGTATCGGCGACGGCGGTCGGCGCGGCGGCCGCTGCCACGTTGATGGTGACGGTAAGGGTCGCGGTGGCGGTCGCGTTGCTCGAATCCTTGACCTGGTAGGAGAACTGGTCCGTGGCTCCGTTCGATACGCCGGTATCGGTCACCGTGTAGGTATAGGAGCCGTCAGACTGCAGCAGCAGGGTGCCGTGGGTCCCGGTGAGGGTAGCGCCGCTGGAGCCAATCGTGACATCGGTGCCGACCGTTGCCGTCAGGGCCTTGTCGATTGTCACGAGGCTAAAGCCGCCCGTCGCGGTGGTGACACCCGTGACCTTGGTGCCGCTGGGAATCCCGGTACCGGTGATGTCCATGCCGGCGCTGATTGTGCCGACCGGCGTGTCCATTGCGATCACGGTCGACGAGGACGTTACCAGGGTGGCGACCGTATCGCCGGTACCTCCAACGGTGATTGCCTGGCCAGCCGTCAGTGCGGCAGGCGTACTGATCGTCAGCGTCTTGGAGCTTCGGGCCGTAACCGTAGTGCCGGCGGGAATGCCGTTCCCCGTTACCGCATCGCCGACGGCTGCGCTGGCATTGCCGACCGTGAACACCGTGTACGTCGTCCGCTCGCCGGTCGGGGAGATGCTGGTCGATCCAATCGTTGAGGCGGTTCCCGCATTGAAGGCGCTGCCGGCGTTGGCGAGCACGACGGAGAACGTATCGCCGCTATCCGGATCGGAGTCGTTGGTCTTGACGTTGCCGCTGGGATTCGAGCGGTAGCTCGACGTGGCACTCCAGATGGCCTGGGCGGCGTCGTTCACCGCGGTGGGTGCGTCGTTGACCGCCGTGACGTTGAGGGTGATGGTGTTGGGCGTCGGGTCGAGGTTCTTGCCGCCGTTGGCGGTACCGCCGTCGTCCTGCACCTGGAAGGTGAAGCTGGCGTAGCTGGTGCCGTTGGCGTTGCTGGCGGGCGTGTAGGTCAGCTTGCCTGCCGCGATGTCGGCGGCGCTGATCAACTGGCCGGCGGTGACCGCAACGTTGTTTAGCTTGAGGCTGCCGGCCTGGGGCAGCGTGGCGATGAGGACTGCGCCGAGGGCGTTGGCGGATGCATCGGTCGGGTCGGTGAAGCCGAAGTCGCTGGCAGCGAAGGTCTTCGTGCTGTCTTCGTCGATGGTCAGCGTTGCATCGCTGCCCGCGGGGGCGTCATTGACGGGCGTGACGTTGACCGTGAGGGTGTTGTCACCGCTGAACAGGGCGCCGTCCCCGACCTGGAATTTCAGGGTCGTGTAGGCAGTGCCGTTCCCGTTGGCGGCCGGGGTGTACACCAGTTTGCCGGCGCTGATGTCGCTGGCATTGATGGATTGCCCGCTGCTGACCGCGGTGCCGTTGAGCGTGAGGGTTCCCAGAGCGGGCAGGGTCGTAATCTTGACTGCGGCGAGCGGTGTGCCTTCGGCGTCGCTGTAGCTGCCGAAGTTCGCCAGGGACAGAATTTTCCCCGCGTCCTCGAGGGTGGTCACGCTTGCATCGGTGGACGTCGGGGCGTCGTTGACCGGCGTGATCGTGAAAGTCAGGCTGGCGGAGCTGCTGCCGCCGTTGCCGTCCGAAGTCGTGTAGCGGATGACCGGAACGCTGCCGTTGTAGTTGGGCAATGGGGTAAAGCTGTAAGCCCCGCTGGCGTCCAGGGTGAAGGTGCCGACGCCCGCAATGGTGTTGGACGCACCGAGGGTGCCTGCCACGCCGCCGATGGTGAAGCTGGTGACGGTCAGCGCATCGCCGTTGGCGTCGGTGTCGTTGGTTAGCACATTGCCGCTGGCCGGGTTGTCTTCATTGAGCGTGACGGCGTCGTTGACGGCGGCCGGCGCGCTGTTGACCGGCAAGACGCTGTTCATCGAGCTGTCGACCCGGTCGGAGCTGCTGCCGATGTTGGCCGTGCTGTTGAAGTAGCTGTTGTCCAGGCTCAGGATGAAGGCGGTATCCGCTGCCGAGCCATTGTTGTTGTGATCGTTGTCGAGCCAGACGTAGAAGCCCTTGACCACGCCACCCACCTTGATCGGGCGGCTGGCCAGGCCGTCGAAGGTGATCGTCGTTCCACCTGCGTTCTTGTAGCTGATGGTGCCCAGCACGTTGTTGCCGGAGAACTGGATGCCGGCCTGGCTGAAGGTGACGTTGTTGGAGGACAGGGGCGTCGTGTTGATCGTGACGCTGTTGGTTTCTTCCCCGTAAAAGGTATCGGATGCGCCGCTGGCGGTGGTGGTGTAGATACCCTGGAGCTTCAGGGTGACGAGCTGGTGGTTCCAGCTGGCCGTTGCCTGGGTTCCGAAGACCAGGGCGCCATCCAGCGGGTCCTGCCGCTGCGGGGCTTGAAGTGACCAGTGCCGCTCGCCCGAGTCGCTGTCCCAGCCCAGGCGTCCCTTCGAGACAAAAACTTCTGCTCCGGTGAGGCGCGACAGCGTCTCGGCGAATTCATGGTTCAGCCCGAGTTCGCACACCCACAGGGCTACCCGGCGCACATTCCAGTGCATGAGCAGATGGGCGTTGCGCAGCAGGCTGCCTTGATCCACCCAGTTGCCGCCGATCTCGAAGCCGCCAATGTGCCCGTGGGCCACGATGTGCAGTACGTCCAGCGTTTCTCCGGCGAGCGCGGTGGTCAGAGCCTGCAGTGCGTCGTGGGCTTCGCCCAGGCAGAGGGTGGGAGCCTTGGCGTCCTGGATGAGCGTCAGGATCTCCGGTGCAAGACCGTCCGCAATGATCAACTCGTGCTTGCGGCTCCCTTGCAGGATCTGGGGAGCGGATGTGTGCAACATGGCTGTCGTTCTCGGGTGAAGGTTGTTTCTGGGCGGTGCCTTGGTAAGGGGGTTCCTACACTAAAGGCGATGCCGTGGGCATTGCAAGCAGCGGCTGGTTGGAGCGTGAGCTGGAGGATGGGCCGGCTTAAGGGTTGAAATGATGAACTACGGATCGATAGCGATTCGTTAAATGGTGTTATAAACGTTATTTTTAATAATTTTCACATAATCGGCATTATTGATAGTGTGACGATGTTGTCAGTGCGGCCCTGAAAACCAAAATGGCCTCTCCTCGGTATGAGGAGAGGCCATTCGGTCGGACTTTGTGGCGCGGCCTGTTCGTAGCGGCAAGCGCCGTCGGTGTCAGGCCCTGGAGGGCCCGGGTGCATGGCGCTGGGAGTGCGGGTCAGGGCTGTTTCGTTGTTGGGTAGCCGGCCTCGCTCAGCAGGCTGTTCCAGCCCGCCTCGGCGAAGCCGCTCTCCAGCGTCTTGCCCACCAGCAGGCTCGGCGCGACCGGGTCCTTGCTGAAGCGACTCTTGAAGGCCGCGACTTCGGCCTCGGTCTGCAGCAAGGCTTCCGAGAACGGAATCCCGCGTTTGTTGAGCAGCGTGCGCGCGCTATCGCAGGCCTGGCCGCAGTCCTTGCCCACGTAGAGGGTCACCGGAAAATCGGCGGCAGCCTTGCGGGTAGCATAGGACTGCTGCTGGGCGTTGGCGCGGTTGGCTTGCAGCTTGCGCTCCTCGAACTTCTTCACGGACTGGGGCGGCGGCTGGTCGCTGTATTGCACGCGTCCCTTTTCGTCCACCCAGCGGTAGGCGTTCTGGGCCGCCGCCGGCAGTGCGGCGGCCAGAAGCAGCAAGCCGAACAGCCGCCGGGCCGTCATGCCGGCACCATGCCGCTGTGGCGCAGCAGGGCGTCCACCTGCGGTTCACGACCACGGAAGGCCTTGAAGGAGTCGAGCGCCGGGCGGCTGCCGCCGACGGCGAGGATCTCGTTCCAGAAGCGTTCGCCGGTGTGGGCGTCGAGCACGCTGCCCTTCGGGCGCCCCTCTTCCTCGAAGGCGGCGAAGGCGTCGGCCGACAGCACCTCGGCCCACTTGTAGCTGTAGTAGCCCGCCGCGTAGCCGCCGGCGAAGATGTGACTGAAGCTGTTGGGGAAGCGGTGCCAGGCCGGTGGGGTGAGCACGGCGACCTCCTTGCGGACTTCGGCGAGCAGATCCATGACGTCCCGCTGGGCAGGGTCGAAGTCCATGTGGATCAGCAGGTCGAACAGGGAGAACTCTAGCTGGCGCACGGTCTGCATGCCGCTCTGGAAGTTCTTGGCGGCGAGCATCTTGTCGAACAGTTCCTTCGGCAGCGGCGCACCGGTCTCGCTGTGGGCGGTCATCTCGCGCACCACGTCCCATTCCCAGCAGAAGTTCTCCATGAACTGGCTGGGCAGCTCGACGGCATCCCACTCGACGCCGTGGATGCCGGACACCGCCAGGTCGTCCACCTTGGTCAGCAGGTGGTGCAGGCCGTGGCCGCTCTCGTGGAACAGAGTGATCACGTCGTCGTGGCTGAAGGTGGCCGGCTTGCCGCCGACCGGGCCGGGGAAGTTGCACACCAGGTAGGCCACCGGCGTTTCGATGCCGCTGGCGAGACGGCGGCGGGTGATCGCCGAGTCCATCCAGGCGCCGCCCTTCTTGGTGTCACGGGCGTAGAGGTCGAGGTAGAACTGGCCGACCAGCTGGCCGTCGCGCTCGATGCGGAAGAAGCGCACGTCCGGATGCCACACCGGGCCGGTGTCGGGTTTGATGCTGACGCGGTAAAGCTTCTGGATCACGCCGAACAGGCCGTCGAGCACCTTGGGTTCGGGCAGGTATTCCTTCACTTCCTGTTCGGAGAAGGCGTAGCGGGCGACGCGCAGCTTCTCGGAGACATAGGCTACGTCCCACGGTTCGAGCGGGTCGAGGCCCAGTTCGTCCTTGGCGAAGGCCTTCAGCTCGGCCAGGTCGCGCTCGGCAAAGGGCTTGGCCTTGGCGGCCAGCTCGCGCAGGAAGCCGAGGACCTGTTCCGGCGTATCGGCCATTTTGGGCACCAGCGATACCTCGGCGTAGTTCTTGTAGCCCAGCAGCGTAGCCTCCTCGGCGCGCAGGGCGAGGATCTGCTTGATCAGCGGGCCGTTGTTCCACTCCGCCTTGCTGAAGCCGTTGTCAATCTCGGCGGCGCGGGTGGCATAGGCGCGATAAAGGGTTTCGCGGAAGCCCCGGTTGTCGGCATACTGCATGACCGGTAGATAGGATGGCATCTTGAGGCCGAACTTCCAGCCGGTGGCGCCGGCCTTCTCGGCGGCCTCGCGGGCCGCGGCGATGACGTCGTCGGGGAGGCCGGCCAGCTGGGCTTCGTCGGTGACGATGTGGGAGAAGGCGTTGGTGGCGTCAAGGAGGTTTTCGGAGAACTTGGCGCCGAGGCCGGCGAGTTCTTCCTGAATGGCCTGGAAGCGGGGCTTCTGCTCGTCCGGCAATTCCGCACCGGAGAGGCGGAAGCCGCGTAGCTCGTTGTCGATGATGCGCTGGCGGGCCGGGCTCAAGGTAGCGAACTCGGGGCCGTTCTTGATGGACTTATACTTCTGGAAGAGCTTCAGGTTCTGCCCCAGCTCGGCATAGAAACGGGTGACCTCCGGCAGCATCGCGTTGTAGGCTTCACGCCATTCGGGGGTGTCCATCACGCTGTGCATGTGGGCGGCGACACCCCAGGCACGGCCGAGGCGTTCTCCTTCGTTTTCGATGGGCTCGACGAAGTTGGCCCAGGTGGGCGTGGCAGGATCGTCCTGCAGGCGTTCGACGGTGGCGCGCAGGGCGTCCAGCAGGCTGCGGACGGCGGGTTCCACGTGGGCCGGCTCAATCGCGTCGAAGCGTGGCAGGCCGGAGAGTTCGAGCAGGGGCGAGGTGGCTGGGGTGTTGGTCATGTTCTTTGGGTGATCGGTTGAGTGGTTTTATTGTGCCGAATTCTGCGCGGAGTGTCGCCCTTGGCGACAGGCGCGGAGCGGCCGGGTTGAGGGGGAACGAACAGTGAGCGACAAGGCATTGAATCTGGCGGAGCAGGCTTTCCTGCATACCGTTACCAAGGAGCTGGAGGAGGGCGAGCTGCGCTTTCCGACCTCGATGGAAGTCACGATGCGGGTGCTCGAGGCCCTCGACGTGCCCGACATGGAGGTGTCGAAGATCTCCGCGATGGTGTCGGCCGAACCCTTGCTGGCGGCGCGGACCGTGGCCCTTGCCAATTCGGTCTGGTACAACCCGAGCGGACGCCTGGTGACCGATGTTCCGAAGGCGCTGGTGCGCATCGGCTTTGGCAAGCTGAGGGCGCTGGCGATGGCGGTGACCGCCGAGCAGTTGCTGCACCGGGACATGCTGGGGCCGTACCAGCCGTTGATCCGCAAGCTGTGGGCCCACAGTGTGGATGTGGCGGCAACCGCCTGCGTGCTGGCCCGCCGGTGCACCCGGCTCGATCCGGATGCGGCCTTCTTTGCCGGCATGGTGCATGACATCGGCCAGTTCTTCCTGCTGGCGCGGGTGTGGGAATACCCGGAGATGCTCAGCGAAGACAGTCCCCTGTCGGACCTGGTGCGGATCTGGCACGCGCCGGTTGGTCGGGCGGTGCTGGCGGCGATGAACATGCCGCGGGAACTGGTGGATGCCGTGGACAACCCGGAGATCTATGGCGGCTCCTGGCCTCCGACCACGGTCTCCGACCTGATCTTCATCGCCAACCTGGTGGCCGAGACACGCAATCCCTTCACGCCGGAGACGGAAACCGAGGATCTGCGTCACGGCCTCGCCAAGGCGGCGACGCTCGGCCTGGATGAAGTCAAGCTGGCGGAAGTGCTGGAAGAGTCGGCGGAAGAACGCAAGGCACTGATCGACATCTTCCACGTGGGCTGACGAGGCTGTAAACGACACAACCCGCCGTAGCGGGTTGTGTCCGGGACGATCACCTTCCTGGTGTGCGAGCCGGGGCGTGAACCCGTTTGGGCGAATGCATTCGCCCAAACACGGTGTCCACCTTACAGCGTGTTGCCGGTCAGCTTCTCGTAGGCTTCCACGTACTTGGCCGCGGTGCGTGCGACAACCTCTTCCGGCAGCTTGGGCCCCGGGGCGACCTTGCCCCAGTCCAGGGTTTCCAGGTAGTCGCGCACGTACTGCTTGTCGTAGCTCGGCGGGCTGATGCCTTCGGCGTAGCTGTCGGCAGGCCAGAAGCGCGAGGAGTCAGGCGTCAGGGCCTCGTCGATGAGGTGCAGCGTGCCGGCGGCATCGATGCCGAACTCGAACTTGGTGTCGGCGATGATGATGCCGCGGGTGGCGGCATAGTCGGCGGCCTCGGTGTACAGGCGGATCGCTGCGTCGCGGGCTTCGGCCACCAGCTGGGCGCCGGTTTTGCCGGTGCCCTTGAGGGCGTCGGCGAGCAGTGCGTCGGTGCGTGTCTGGGCCTGTTCGAAGCTGATGTTCTCGTCGTGATCGCCGACGTCGGCCTTGCTGGCCGGGGTGAAGATCGGGGACGGCAGCTTCTGGGCCTGCTTGAGGCCGGCCGGTAGCTCGATGCCGCAGATGGCGCCGGTGTCCTGGTAGTCCTTCCAGCCGGAGCCGATCACGTAGCCGCGCACCACCGCCTCGATGGGCAGCGGGGTGAGGCGCTTGACGACCAGCGCGCGGCCGCGCACCTGCTCGGCTTCGTCAGAAGCGACGACGCTGGCCGGGTCGATGCCGGTCAGCTGGTTGGGGACGATGTGACCGAGCTTGGCGAACCAGAAGTTGGCCATGGCGGTGAGCACTTCGCCTTTGCGGGGAATGGGATCCGGCAGGATCACGTCGAAGGCCGACAGACGGTCGGAGGTGACGATGAGCAGCTTGTCGGCGTCGATGGCGTAGATGTCACGCACCTTGCCGCGGCCCAGCAGGGGCAGGCTGCGGATGGAGGATTCGAAGAGCGGAGTGGTCACGGTCTGTCAGGTCCGTTGGACAAAACGCGATTATACCGACGCAGCGTGAGCTGAGTGAGTGACGCTCATGTTCCGTGGAGGCGAACCCCTCTGGCTCCACGGAACATGCTTACGAATGGCCCTCGGCGGCGGCCAGATGCTTGCGCATGCGATGGGTACCGACGGCGACCAGCGCGGCGATGACCGGGATCGCCACCGCGGTGATGCCTTCCGGCGTGAAGGGTTCGATGTAGTGCTTCACGCCCTTGGCCAGGTATTGCACCAGCTGCGAGGCGTAGTAGGTGATGGCCACCACCGACAGGCCTTCGACGGTTTCCTGCAGGTGCAACTGGAGCTTGGCGCGGCGGTTCATCTGGGCCAGCAGCTCCTGGTTCTGACGTTCCAGTTCGACCTCGACGCGGGTGCGCAGCAACTGGCTGTTGCGCGCCACGCGGCTGGACAGGTCTTCCTGGCGGCGGGCCATCGTCACGCAGGTGTTCATCGCCGGCAGCAGGCGGCGCTCCATAAATTCGTGGAAAGTCGGCAGGCCGCTGATGCGCTGTTCGCGCAGTTCGGTGATCCGCTGCATGACCAGGCTGTGATAGGCCCGTGCGGCGCCGAAGCGGAAGGTGGTGCGGGCCACCGAGTGCTCGATCTCCGCAGCCATGGTGGTCAGGTCGGCCAGGACGCTGCGCTCGTCTTCCGGGTTGCGGGCCGAGCCGGTGCGGTCCATCAGGTCGGCGAGGCGCTGCTCCGCAGCGCCGATCGTGCGGCCGACGTCCTTGGCCACCGGGAAGGCTAGCAGGGCCATCAGGCGGTAGGTCTCGATCTCGACCAGGCGTTGCACGGTGCGGCCGGCCTGGCGGCGGGTCAGGGAGACGTCGATGATCAGGAAGCGCGAGAAGCCTTTCTCGAACAGGAAATCGGTGAACACCCAGGCAGCGCCATCGGCCACCTTGGCACCGACCATCTGGTTGCCGGTCGGCGACAGCTTTGCCATCACGCTCTCGGGGGTGATTTCGGCGACGCTGCGCAGTTCCACGTGGGTGGCGACGATCAGCTTGCCGGGCATGCTGCGCAGCCAGGCCTCCGGCACTACGGCCAGCGCCGAAGTGGGCTGGTCGAGGCCCTCACCGTGACTGACCTTGCGGAAGAAGGTGTAACTGGAGAACTCGTTGTGCAGTTCCCACTTGAGCTGGAAGCTGCCGAAGTCGATCAGGCTGTGGCGGCCGTCGCTGTCGATCGGGCGCTCGAGGAGCTTGCCGAGGGCGAGCAGATGCTGCAGCGCGGCGTCGGGGGCGTCCTCCGCGTGGTGCATCGCCAGGTAGCTGATCAGCTGGGGGCTTTCCAGCGGCACCGGTGGCCGGGCGTGGAATTCGTCGTTGAGGGCCTGGCGCTGGTCGTGCTCGATGAATAGGTCGGGCAGGGTCATGGTGGCGGCTCTGCGGCGCTGTCGGCCGGACTGGGTCGGGCCGTCATCTTGCCGTTACGGCAGGGGCGCTGGCAAGGGTGCCTGCCGCAGCGGCGTGCAGCGGGTCACTCTGAATGTTGCGGCGCAACAACGATCAGCGTAAGAGGCTGGCGACGAACGCGACGGCAAGCAGCAGCAGGCCGCCGCCGAGAATCTGCACGCGGCGGCGCAGGGCCTCGGCGGCACGCACGAGTTCGGCGTTCTGGGCGGCGAGCAGTTCGGCGCTGTCCTGCTGGCGGGCCTCAAGCTCGGCAAGGCGGGCATCGATGGCGCCAAAACGGGAATCGGGATCGGTGGTCGCCGGCGCGGCAGGTGCTTCCGTTTCGTCGGCGTGATGCTTGCCGACCTTTTGCCACAGCTTGCGGGCGCCCTTGGCGACGGTCGGGGCATGGGCGATTACGTCGGACCAGGGGATTGCGCTGAACAGGGCGGACCAGGGGGCGGCCATCGGGGGCTCCTTTGGAACGGGGGGAACGGGTTAGGTAAAGGGGGCGTAGGGCTGGCTGTTGGGCAGGCGGGAGGGCGAACAAGTTCGCCGCGACAGGACGCTTGCAGGATGCTCCATGGAAAACGGGGCCGTCAGGCCCCGTTCGATGACTACCGGCGAGACAGGGGAGAGCGTTCCCCGTATCTGGCTCAGCGGACGATCTGGTTCAGCTCACCGCTCTTGTAGCGTGCAGCGATCTTGTCCAGGGATACCGGCTTGATCTTGCTGGCGTTGCCGGCGGTGCCGAAGGCCTCGAAGCGGGCCTTGCAGACCAGCTTGGCGGCTTCGCGGGCCGGCTTGAGGAACTCGCGCGGGTCGAACTTGGAGGGGTTCTCGACGAAGAACTTGCGCACCGCGCCGGTCATGGCCAGACGGATGTCGGTGTCGATGTTGATCTTGCGCACGCCGTACTTGATGCCACGGACGATTTCCTCGACCGGCACGCCGTAGGTTTCCTTCATGTCGCCGCCGTACTCGCGGATGATCTCCAGCAGCTCCTGCGGCACCGAGGAGGAACCGTGCATCACCAGATGGGTGTTGGGGATGCGGGCGTTGATTTCCTTGATGCGCTCGATGGCGAGGATGTCGCCGGTGGGCTTGCGGGTGAACTTGTAGGCGCCGTGGCTGGTGCCGATGGCGATGGCCAGGGCGTCCACGTTGGTCTGGCGGACGAAGTCGGCGGCCTGGTCGGGGTCGGTCAGCATCTGGGAGTGGTCCAGCGTGCCTTCGGCACCGATGCCGTCTTCTTCGCCGGCCTGGCCGGTTTCGAGGGAGCCCAGGCAGCCCAGTTCGCCTTCGACGCTGACGCCGATGGCGTGGGACATCTCGACCACGCGGCGGGTCACGTCCACGTTGTATTCGTAGGAGGACGGGGTCTTGCCGTCTTCGAGCAGGGAGCCGTCCATCATCACCGACGAGAAGCCGGAGCGGATGGCGCCCTGGCAGACGGCGGCGGACTGGCCGTGGTCCTGGTGCATGACCACCGGGATGTGCGGGTAGGCCTCGACGGCGGCATCGATCAGGTGACGCAGGAAGGCCTCGCCGGCGTATTTGCGGGCGCCGGCGGAGGCCTGCATGATCACCGGGCTGTCGGTTTCCGCAGCCGCTTCCATGATGGCCTGGACTTGTTCGAGGTTGTTGACGTTGAACGCGGGCAGGCCATAGCTGTTTTCGGCAGCGTGGTCGAGAAGCTGGCGCATGGAAACGAGAGGCATGGTTTTTCTCCGATGGCCGGAAGATCGGCCGGGTATAGACGTAAAAAACGGAATTCTAGCGTGGCGGCATGCCGCCTGCGCGTTTGGCGGGGCAGGAGTTTATCCCGTAATTCATGCCGTTGTGCTGAATGCTTGCAGGGGGCCGGGCTTCGGGGTGTCGCCGACACGCACGATCTTCATCGTGTTGGTGCCGCCAGCGGCGCCGATGGGCTCGCCGATGGTGAGCACGATAAGGTCGCCGTACTGCACGACGCCCTGTTCGAGCAGGATCTGCTCGGCTTCCCAAAGCAGCACGTCGCGGTCGGCGTGGACTTGCGACATCAGCAGCGGGTAGACCTCCCGGTAGAGGGTCATCTGGTTGCGTGCCGAGATCTCCGGCGTCAGCGCGTAGATCGGCACGCCGCTGTTCAGGCGGCTCATCCACAGGGCAGTGGAGCCGGTCTGGGTGAGGGAGGCGATGGCCTTTACCTTCAAGTGGTAGGCGGTCCACATCGCTGCCATGGCGATGGACTGGTCGATGCGCGTGAACACCCGGTCGAGGAAGTCCCGGTCCATCGTCACTTCGGTGGATTTCTCGGCTTCGAGGCAGATGCGCGACATGGATTCGACAACCTCCACCGGGAACTTGCCGGAGGCGGTCTCGGCGGACAGCATCACCGCGTCGGTGCCGTCTAGCACCGCGTTGGCCACATCGGACACTTCGGCGCGGGTCGGTACCGGGCTGTGGATCATCGACTCCATCATCTGGGTGGCGGTGATGGCGAGTTTGTTCTTCTCGCGGGCCAGCCGGATCATGCGTTTCTGCAGCGCCGGCACGGCGGCGTCGCCCACTTCGACGGCCAGGTCGCCGCGGGCCACCATGATGCCGTCGCTGGCGTCGAGGATCTCCTCGAGGTTGGCAACCGCTTCGGTGCGTTCGATCTTGGCGATCAGTACCGCGCTGCTGCCCGCGGCGCGGAGCAGCTGGCGGGCCATGTACATGTCGGCGGCGCCCTTGGGGAAGGAGATGGCGACGAAATCCACCCCGATCAGCGCGGCGGTCTTGATGTCTTCCATGTCCTTGGCCGTCAGCGCCGGGGCGGTGAGGCCGCCACCCTGGCGGTTGATGCCCTTGTTGTTGGACAGCTCGCCACCCACCTTGACCTTGGTGTGGATCTCGTGGCCGAGCACGCGCTCGACGCTCAGCTTGAGGCGGCCGTCGTCGAGGAGCAGCACGTCACCGGGCTTCACGTCGCGGGGCAGATCCTTGTAATCGAGGCCGACCCGGTGGGCGTTGCCAAGCTCGCACTGGGCGTCGAGGATGAAGGCGGCGTCCTTGTGCAGGGTGACCTTGCCCTCCTCGAACTTGCCGACACGGATCTTCGGGCCCTGCATGTCGGCGAGGATGCCGACCGGCCGCCCCACCAGTTGGGACACCTCGCGGACCTGGCGGGCGCGGGCGATATGGTCGTCCGCCTTACCGTGGGAGAAGTTCAGGCGCACCACGTCCACGCCGGACTGCACGAGGCGTTCGAGCACGGAGGCGTCGGAGGAGGCGGGGCCGAGGGTGGCGACGATCTTGGTATGACGGGACATGGTGTCTCCAGGTGTGGGCGCGACGGACGGCGGGGATTCTAGAAGGAGGTCCGGCGGCAAGTAAATCGCGGCGTTTCAAGCGGCGTCGGTGGCCGCCGTGGTTCCGTCGCGGCCACCCTGCTTGGCGCGGTACATGGCGGTGTCGGCGCTGCGGGTGAGGGTTTCCAGATCCTGGCCGTGGTCGGGATAGAGGGCGATGCCGATGCTTACCGAGACGGAGCAGGGCTGCCCGTCCAGCGAGAAGGGTGCGCTGATCGCCCGGCGGATCTTGTCGGCGACGTGCAGGGCTTCGTCCACACTGTGCACGTCGTGGAGCAGGGCCAGGAATTCGTCGCCGCCCTGGCGGGCGAGCATGTCGCTGGCCCGCAGGCAGCGGCGCATGCGGCGCGCGGTTTCGATCAGAAGGGCGTCACCGGCGGCGTGGCCGAGGCTGTCATTGACCTCCTTGAAGTGGTCCAGGTCGAGGAACAGCAGCGCGAAGCGTGTCTGGTGGCGCTGGGCAATCAGCAGGCTGTTGTTCATCTGCTCCATGAACATGGCGCGGTTGGTCAGGCCGGTCAGTGGGTCGTGGGTGGCGAGATAGCGGATGCGCTCCTCCGACGCTTTGCGCTCCGATATATCGGTGAGGGTCAGGATCGAGCCCAGCAGTACACCGCCGTCGTCGATGTGGGGGGCATGGGTGATGATGAGGGTGACCAGCCGTCCGTCGGCATTGCGCACCTGTTCTTCCCAAGTGGCTGCTTCGCCGCGGCGCAGGCGTTCGATGAGGAAGTCGCGGTGAGCGGCGTCTTCGGCCGGCCACAGGCTGTCGAAGCGGCGGCCGAGCAGTTCCGTCTCCGGGAAGCCGAGCAGCTTGAGCAGGCGCGGGTTGAGATAGGTGAAGCAGAGCTGGGCGTCGAGGGCGGCGATGCCGTCCTCGGAAAGATTGACCAGGGTGGCATAGCGGGCCTCGCTGCGGCGCAGGGAGGCGCTGATGCGGGTCAGTTCGAGGGCCCGCTGGCGGGCGGCGCAGAAGAACGTGGTCAGCAGCACGAACAGGCCGGCGATCAGCACGATGGCCGCCTGCTCAAGACGCCATTCGGGAGGCGTGGCGGCCAGTTCCGGCGTGCTGTCGAAGACCAGTGTCCACACCCGGCCGTCCATCTCCAGTGTGCTGCGGCTGCCCAGCCTGCTCTGTTCCGGTAGATCAGGGTGGCTGTCGAAGAGCAGCGTCGCGGGGGTCGGGTCGTGGCCGTCGTAGATCCGCAGGTGCACGCGGGGAGTTGTGTCCCCGAGGGTGCCGGTGATCAGGTCGTTCATGCGGAAAGGGCTGTACACCCAGCCGAGGAAGGCGGCCTCGCGCTGGGCCGGGGTGGCCAGGGGCGCGTCCTGCCGGAAGACCGGCAGATAGAGCAGGACCCCGGCCTGGGGAGCGGTGGCGGTCTCCTGTACCAGCCTGACCTTGCCGCTGAGGCTGGGGGTCCCCAGCTCGCGGGCACGCGCCATTGCGGCGTGGCGCACCGGCTCCGAGTACATGTCGAAACCGAGGGCCCGCTGATTGCGCCAATCGAGAGGTTCCAGGTAGAGGATCGCGGTGTATTCGGCGCGCTTGCCGGGGGGGCTCAGCTGGTAGCCAGCGAAGCCCTGTTGATGCATCGCCCGTTCGTGCCGGCTCACCTCGGTGGCTGGCACTGGTACCGCAAACCCGACCCCCTGGATGCCGGGATAGTCCTCAGGCAGGCGCAGGGCGTCTACGTATTGTCGCCATTCCTCGCGGGTTACCTCGCGGGAGGCCGCAAACAGGGCCCTGGCGCCGCGGAGGACCTGCCGGTAGGCCTTGACGCGCTCGTCGATCTTCAGCGCGATCTCGCTGCTTTTCGCATCGAAGACCCGCTGCTGGGTTTCCTGGTGGGCTGCCTCGATACGCTGCCAGGCCATGCCACCCGCGACCGTCCCCAGAATGAGGGCGGTCAGGCTCGGAATGACTATCGCAGGCCGCAGGTAGCGCAGCATCCTGTCCTCTTCAAAGACCGTGAAACCCTTCCATCATGCCGTAATTCCTCGACCCCGACGGCATTCTCCGCACAGAATCAGTGCCACACTCTGGTTGCCGCGAGCGCAGCTTTTCGATGGGTGAGATAATGCAGCGGCTTGTCGAGCGGATGTCACCAGGCTTTGGCGACGGGTGTTGCGGCGGGCCAGGTTTGTCATAATTCACACTGAATAGTTTAACCAAGGACTTCCATGATTCTCGTAACCGGCGGCGCTGGCTTCATCGGCGCCAACTTCGTACTGGACTGGCTCGCAACCCGTGACGAGCCGGTGCTCAATCTGGACGCCCTGACCTACGCGGGCAACCGCGAGAACCTGGCCTCCCTGGAGGGCGACGCGCGGCACGTGTTTGTGCACGGCGACATCTGCGACCGCGCCCTGATCGACCGTCTGCTGGCCGAACACCAGCCGCGCGCGATTGTGCACTTTGCCGCCGAAAGCCACGTGGACCGCAGCATCCACGGCCCGGGCGAATTCATGCGCACCAACGTCGAAGGCACCTTCACCCTGCTCGAAGCCGCCCGTGCCTACTGGCAGGGCCTCGACGGCGAAGCCAAGGCCGCCTTCCGCTTCCATCACGTGAGCACCGACGAAGTTTACGGCTCCCTCGGCCCGAACGACCCGGCCTTCACCGAAACCAAGACCTACGAACCGAACAGCCCGTACTCCGCCAGCAAGGCCGCCTCCGACCACCTTGTGCGCGCCTGGCACCACACCTACGGCCTGCCGGTCACCACCAGCAACTGCTCCAACAACTACGGGCCGTACCACTTCCCCGAGAAGCTGATCCCGCTGATCATCAGTAACGCCCTGGCCGGCAAGCCCCTGCCTATCTACGGCGACGGCCAGCAGATCCGCGACTGGCTGTACGTCACCGACCACTGCAGCGCCATCCGCGCCATCCTCGACAAGGGCACCCCCGGCGAGGTCTACAACGTCGGCGGCTGGAACGAGAAGCCCAACATCGACATCGTCAAGACCCTCTGCGCGCTGCTCGACGAACTCAAGCCCGACCCCGCCGGCAGCTACAGCCGCCTCATCACCTACGTCGCCGACCGCCCTGGCCACGACCGCCGCTACGCCATCGATGCCCGCAAGATCGAACGCGAACTCGGCTGGCGCCCGGCCGAAACCTTCGAAACCGGCATCCGCAAGACCGTCGAGTGGTACCTCGCCCACCAGGACTGGGTCGCCCACGTGCAAAGCGGCGCCTACCGCGAATGGGTCGAAAAGAACTACGCCGCCCGCTGAAGGACGCCCTGATGAAGATTCTCCTCTTCGGCAAGAACGGCCAGGTCGGCTGGGAACTGCAGCGCAGCCTCGCCCCCCTCGGTGAGGTCATCGCCCTCGACCACGACGGGCTCCCGGGTCTGTCCGGCAACTTCGCCGACCCGGACAGCCTGGCTGCCACCGTCGACGCCGTCGCCCCGGACCTCATCGTCAACGCCGCCGCCCACACCGCCGTCGACAAGGCCGAAAGCGAACCCGACTTCGCCCGCGCCCTCAACGCCCTCGCGCCCGGCGTGCTCGCCCGCGAAGCGGCCCGGCGCGGCGCGCTGCTCGTCCATTACTCCACCGACTACGTCTTCGACGGCAGCGGCGACACCGCCCGCAGCGAAGACGCCCCCACCGGCCCGCTGTCCGTCTATGGCCGCACCAAGCTCGAAGGCGAAGACCTCATCCGCCAGAGCGGCTGCCGCCACCTCATCTTCCGCACCAGCTGGGTGTATGCCGCCCGCGGCGGCAACTTCGCCAAGACCATGCTCCGGCTGGCCGCCGAGCGGGCGCAGCTCACCGTCATCGACGACCAGCACGGCGCCCCCACCGGCGCCGAACTCCTCGCCGACGTCAGCGCCCACGCCGCCCGCGCCACCCTCGCCAATCCCGAGCTCGGCGGGCTGTACCACCTCGTCGCCGGCGGCGAGACCACCTGGCACGCCTACGCCCGCCACGTCATCGAATTTGCCCGCGCCCGCGGCGTCCCCATCCAGGTCGCCGCGGACGCCATCCGCCCGGTGCCCACCAGCGCTTTCCCGACCCCGGCGGCCCGCCCGGCCAACTCCCGCCTCGACACCCGCAAGCTGCAGGCCGCCTTCGGCCTCACCTTGCCCCCGTGGCAGCAGGGCGTTGACCGCATGCTCACCGAAATCCTGCCATGACTGGCTGGGGGCCTGCAGGGGCGAATTCATTTGCCCTCAGCGCCTCGAACCACACCCCGCGGGCGAATGAATTCGCCCCTACAGAATTGACTTGAAAGAGACCCGAACCATGCAACGCAAAGGCCTCATCCTCGCCGGCGGCTCCGGCACCCGGCTCCACCCCGCCACCCTGGCGGTGTCCAAGCAGCTCATCCCGGTCTACGACAAACCGATGATCTACTACCCCCTCAGCACCCTCATGCTGGCGGGCATTCGCGACATCCTGATCATCTCCACCCCCCAGGACACCCCGCGCTTCACCCAGCTGCTCGGCGACGGCAGCCAGTGGGGCCTCAACCTGCAATACGCCGTCCAGCCCAGCCCGGACGGCCTCGCCCAGGCCTTCCTGATCGGCGAAGACTTCGTCGGCAACGCCCCCAGCGCCCTCGTGCTTGGCGACAACCTCTTCTACGGCCACGACCTGGCGACCGAGCTGCGTGCTGCCAGCCAGAAGGGGGAGGGCGCCACCGTCTTCGCCTACCCGGTCACCGACCCCGAGCGCTACGGCGTCGTCGAATTCGATGACCACGGCCACGCCATCAGCCTCGAAGAGAAGCCCAAGGTGCCCAAGAGCCGCTACGCCGTCACCGGCCTCTACTTCTACGACAAGCGTGTCGTCGACGTCGCCAAATCCATCCAGCCCAGCCCGCGCGGTGAGCTCGAGATCACCGACGTCAACCGCCGCTACCTGGAGTGGGACGCCCTCGATGTGCAGGTCATGGGCCGCGGCCACGCCTGGCTCGACACCGGCACCCACGAAAGCCTGCTCGAAGCCAGCCTGTTCATCCAGACCATCGAAAAGCGCCAGGGCCTCAAGATCGCCTGCCCGGAAGAGATCGCCTGGCGCGCCGGCTGGATCGACGCCGCCCACCTGCAAAAGCTCGCCGCCCCGCTCGCCAAGAACGGCTACGGCCAGTACCTGCTGCGCATCCTCGAAGAGAGGGTGTTCTGATGAAGGTCACCCCCACCCGCATCCCGGGCCTCCTGATCCTCGAACCGAAAGTCTTCGGTGACGCCCGCGGCTTCTTCCTGGAGAGCTTCAACGCCCAGGTCTTCCGCGAGGCCACCGGCCTCCAGGTGGACTTCGTGCAGGACAACCACTCCCGCTCCGCCAAGGGCGTGCTGCGCGGCCTGCACTACCAGGTCCAGCACCCGCAGGGCAAGCTCGTGCGGGTCGTCAAGGGCCGTGTCTTCGACGTGGCGGTGGACCTGCGCAAGAGCTCGCCGACCTTCGGCCAGTGGGACGGCGTCGAGCTCAGCGAGGACAACCACCGCCAGCTGTGGGTGCCGGCCGGTTTTGCCCACGGCTTCGTGGTGCTCAGCGAGACGGCCGACTTCCTGTACAAGACGACCGACTACTACGCCCCGCAGTTCGAGCGCAGCCTGGCCTGGAACGACCCGACGGTGGGCGTCGCATGGCCGCTGCACGAACTGGACGGCCCGCCGCTGCTGTCGGCCAAGGATCAGGTCGGCAAGGCACTGGCGGAGTGCGAGACCTTCGCCTGACGCTTGTGCTGGCATGTCGGGCGGCTCCATTGTCCGCCTGACAACTATTTCTCTGTTGGTGCCGCCGGGGCGGGCGATAATGTGCCCCTGTCATCTTTTGTCTGTGGAGCCCCCGTATGTCCCGTTCGCTGATCTACCTCGTCGCCGGCGCGCGCCCCAACTTCATGAAGATCGCGCCGATCGTGCGGGCCTTGCAGGCTCGCGCGGACCGCTTCGAGTTCAAGATCGTCCACACCGGCCAGCACTACGACCGGGAGATGAGCGACGTGTTCTTCGATGAGCTGGGGATCCCCAAGCCCGACTATCACCTGGAAGCCGGTGGCGGCAGCCATGCCACCCAGACCGCCAAGATCATGGTGGCCTTCGAGGAGATCTGCCAGCAGGCGCGCCCTGATTGCGTGCTGGTGGTGGGGGATGTGAATTCCACGCTGGCCTGCTCCATCGACGCCAAGAAGCTCGACATCCCGGTGGCCCATGTGGAAGCGGGCCTGCGCAGCGGCGACATGCGCATGCCGGAGGAGATCAACCGCCTCGTCACCGACAGCATTTCCGACTGGTTCTTCTGTACCGAGCCGGCGGGTGTCGACAATCTGCTGAAGGAAGGCAAGGCGCCGGCCGCGGTCTTCCACGTTGGCCACGTGATGGTAGACAACCTGCTGTACCAGCGCGATCAACTCGACGCCTCCGACAAGAGCGGTATGGAGTCCCAGGCGCTGAAGGCCCGGTACCCCCGCTATGGCGTGGTGACCCTGCACCGCCCGTCCAATGTGGATGACGAGGCCAACCTGCGGGGCATCGCCGGCGCGCTGAAGCAGATCGCCGTCGATCTGCCGCTGATCTTCCCGGTGCATCCGCGCACCCGTGGCAACCTGGAAAAGTTCGGTCTCGATCTGGGCCCGAACGTCGTGCTCACCAAGCCCCAGTCCTACATGGAGTTCCTCAACCTGTGGAAGGACGCGGCACTGATCATGACCGACAGCGGCGGCCTGCAGGAGGAAACCACCGCCCTGGGCGTGCCCTGCCTGACCCTGCGGGAGAACACCGAGCGCCCGGTGACCATCGACGAAGGCAGCAATGTGCTGGTTGGCACCGATCCGGCCCGTATCCTCGAAGAAGCCGCCAAGGTACTGGCCGGCCAGGGCAAGCAGGGGCGTCGTCCGCTGCTGTGGGATGGCAAGGCCGCCGAGCGTATCGTCGCCGAGCTGGATCGTCTGCTGGCGTCCTGACCTCACCCCAAGGCAGCGGCTCTGGTCGCGGAGCTGCCGCCTTGTCCTGCCAGCCCGTCCTCAATCCGCTTTCGATGGGCTGTGCAGCTGGATCGCCACGTCGGCGATCCGCCCTTCCTCTTCCGGCGCACCCAGTGTCAGCGCCAGCTCCAGTTCTCCATGCAGCCGGCAGTGGGCCACCCCCAGCAGCCAGGTCGGCGCGGCCGCGTCGAAATGGCGGGTGACGTCTGTCAGTTCGACGCGCAGGCGGGTCATCCTCAGTCCGAAGCCCGGCGTGGCACCCGTCAGGTCGATGACGTTGAGGGATTCGAAGGTGGCCAGCACGGTTTGCAGGCTGCGCGCCAGAAGCGTGTCGATGCTGTCCCGGTCCTTGGCCCAGACCCGTAATTCCAGGTCGATGTGTCCTTCGCTGCGCTCCCGGTAGCCGGCGCTCGGTGCGCCGCGGGTGCGCACGACGACTTGGCCCGGCGGGGCGCGGAAAAAGCGCAGCTTGCGGCCATCCAGCAGGTAGGCGTCGCCGGCGGACAGGATCCGTCCCGGCGGGCTCTGTACTTCAGCCAGCTCGCCGACGGCCTCCGTCGGCAGCGGAAAATCCAGCGGGTGTGCCGCATCGCTTGTCAGTGTTCCTTGCCAGCCCTGGCTGGCCGGATCCCGGGTCGGCGTTGCTTCGCCGTCTGCCGTGCGGCGCGGCCGGCGCAGCCGGGTGGCGTGGAGGGCGACGCGGCTGTCACCCTGGGAAGGGGCGGTGGCCGGACCACCCTGCAGGTCCTGGGCAGAACCGAAGGTCTTCCGCAGGGCGGGCAGCAGCAGGTTTTCAAGGGCTCCGAGCATGGGATTGTCCTCAGGTGGTGGCCGGGGCCACCTCCAGCACCCCGACCCGCAGTTGCAGCCAGGGGGCTTCACCCGGCCCGTCGAGGGGCAGCCAGGGGCCGTCGGCGGTCTGGTAACGGCTGTCCGTCACCCGCGGCGGTCGGTCCGGGTCGGCGTACCACAGTACGGCGCCTTCGCGCACCCGGCACACCAGCCACCAGGTGCCGGCCAGGGTTTGCGGAGCGGGAATGCGCGCCGTCAACCAGGCCGAGGCCGCGGTGGAAGGTTCGTCTGCCAGCAGCTCGAAGTCCATGGACAGCAGCGGCTTTTCCTGTGGCAGCGCGCCGCTTGCGAGATGGATACACAGCTGCCCCCGGGTGGGCTGGCCAAGGGGGCGCAGGCGCAGCGCGATGCTCGACAGCGTGCCACTCTCGATGGGGGGCAGCACGACGGCGGCCGCATGGTGGCTGTCACACAGGCGGGCCAAGGCCGTGCAACCCTGGCCTTCCGGGAGCCAGGGCTGTTCGCCGGGGCGCGGCGTGTCCGCCGGGCCGGGGGGCGGAATGGGCGGCGTCGGTGAGGGCGGCAGGGCTTCAAGTCCGGCCTCGAAGGTCGATACCACGAAGGCCTGATTGCCGGCGCAACGGATCTGCAGTGGCAGGCTGGTGGCCTGCGGATGGTCGCTGCGGTAGCGGTTCAGGGCCCGTGCCAGTCCGCCCACCTCGATGGGCGTGATCGGCAGCGGCCCGTCCAGCGTGAAGAAGGGGGCGTCGTCGTCCACCGCCACCGTCAGGCCGCAGGGTTGCTGGCTGAGGTGAATGCTGAGCTGTCTGAGCGCCAGGGCGCCGGGGATGAGGACGCCGGTGGCCGTGTCGCCGACCTTGCCCTCGACGAGGGTTTCCACGCTCAGGCGGCTGGCACTCTGGGGTGGAAAACCCTGGCGGCTGCCGGTGGGCAGAGTGTCGAGGGGCATTACCGGCAGCCAGTTGCCGCGGCTGAAGAGTCGAGCACGCAGCCCGTTTCTGGGCTGCGGGTTGTCGGCGATGACGGTGAGGCCGACGACGGCACGCTCCTCGCCCCAGTCAGCGGTGGCCCAGTGCAGCGTGACCGCGGCATTGCCGTCCAGCGTCTTGTCGCCGGCGTCGCTTTGCAGCGCCGGCTGGATGGTCTGGACGCTGCCGTCCGCGGCCGCCAGCAGCAGGCGGGCGTAGGCGAGTCGGCGGCCGGGGGGGACGCCGACCGTCAGCCGCAGGCCGTCGGCAGCCGTGAACTGCCGCTTCCCGGCCGGCAGGCCGTCGGGGCCGCAGAGCGTCACCGGTCCGTCCATCGATGGCCTGCGTTCAGTTGGCGACTAGGCGCGGGCCGCCGGCATCGCTGCCGGCGTCGGCGGCCGTTTCGGTGGCCAGGACTTCTTCCAGCACCTGGATGGCGCCACTGATGCGCAGCAGGGTGCTGCGCAGTTCGTCCTGCTTCTTCTGTAGATCGCCCAGTACCTTGGTGCCGGCGTCGTATTCGTCGCGGAGTTCGTTCAGGCGGGCTTCGAGTTGGCTTTTCATGATGGTCTGCGGGATGGTCAGCGGAGGAAAACGAAGATGTCGATGAGGCCCTGTTCGCCGTCGAAGGCGTCGAGGGCCTTGCCGATGGTGGTGCCGACAGGCGCCGCGCCGGCGCGCATGGCGTGGCCGGGCAGGCTGGCGCTGGTCAGCAGGTCGCCGCGGCGGATCGGGCCGTTCTCGCCGCTGACCTTGCAGGGCACCCGGCCCGACAGGGCGACCGGGTATTCGCCAGGGCGCGGGATGCGGCGGGCCGGATCGGCGCCCAGCAGCAGGCCGGGTTGGGACGACACCACGCCGAGGACCAGCGGGTCCTCGCTGCGCCGGCTGCGCCGCATGCCGCTGCGGTCGGGGTCGAGGCTTACCACATCGCCGGCCTCCAGTTCTTCGACGGTGTCGAAGTTCTCGGCCAGGTCGCGGTTGCCGGTCTGTACGTTGTTGCGCGCCCAGATGGTGGCCTCGGCCTCGATGTCGTAGGTGTGGATGCCGCCGCTCCAGCCCGGCGTCTTGGGGGTTGGCGAATAGCCGTGGGTGCCCAGGTTGCCGGCGATGAAGACGTTGTCCCAGATCTTCACGACCCGCCCCAGGGGGCCGCCGGTGGAGCGGCCGAGGATCATCAGCGCGTTGTAGTCGCCGCCGTCGTTCTCGAGGGCCGCGTAGCCGGTCCGGTTGCCGAAGCCGGTGTGGCGGTGGGTGGTTTCAGTGAAATAGAGGTCGGAGCCGCCGGCGTGGATCGCCCCGCGCACGTCCAGGCGTCCAGCCGGCGCGCTGGTGCCGATCCCCAGGCTCGCTTCGGTGATCGCGCAGATCTTGCTGCCCAGGGTGGCGACGTTGCGCAGGTTGCTGCCGTCGGCCTCGACCCGCAGGAAACGGAACTCCTGTCCGTCGGCATCCGGGTTCATGTGCAGGTTGACGCCGGCCTTGCCGCTGTCGATGCGTTTCCAGGTGCCGTCGTAGTAGGCATTGGAGCCCAGGTTGGTCCACGCCTCGTTGCGGCTGCCGGCGTCGATGGTGGTGAGATTGCCCAGTTGTAGGCGGCTGCTTGGCGGGCGTTCGCTGCCCAGGGTCAGGCGCTCGCTGATCGACAGGCTGCCCTGGATGGCGCCGCCGCTGCGGCCGAGTGCGTTGCCGAGGCTGGTGAGGATGTCGTTGATCTGGGTGGCCAGGTCGTGGGTGCTCAGCTTGAGGCTGCCGCGTACCTCCAGATTCTGGAGCGTGACGCTGGCGCCTGGGTCGATACGGCTGCCGTCGATGGCCTTCTCGCGGATACCCTCCCGCGGGATCGGGGTGCCATTGCCGCCGCCGTGGTCGTGGCTGGCGAGGGCTTCGCGGGCCTGAATCTGGGCTTCGTTCCAGTCGTCGGCACGGATGATGTCGCCGGCGCTGCGCTTGACGTAGGGGTCGGGGCGTTCGGCCATCGGTGTGCTCCGTCAGCTGCGTTGTGCCAGCGAGGCGCGCAGCGCATCGATCATTGCCTGCTGCTCCTTCACCGCTTGTACCAGCAGGGCCAGCACCGCGGTCGTGTCGATGCCCTTCCAGCCGTCGGGGCCTTCGCCGACGGCTTGCGGCAGCACTGCTTCCACGTCCTGCGCGAGCAGGCCGAGCACTTCCGTCGAGGTGTCGCTTTTCCAGTTGAAGCTGACGCCACGCAGCCGGCCCAACCGCGGCAGGGCTTCGCCTATCTCGCGGATGTTGCATTTCAGGCGCTGGTCCGACTGCTGGTACTGGCCCTGCATGGTCCACATCTTGGAGGCCGCGAAGCCGCCCCAGTAGGCATTGTTGGCCACGTTCTTGAGCCGCAGCCAGTCGTCGTTGGCCTCGTGGTCGCCGATGCCGGACAGGCGCCACTTGTCGCCGAGGCGCAGCACGTCGGTCTTGAATATGCCATTGATGGTATCGAAGTGCATGCGGATACCGCGGGTGCTGTCGCGGACGTACAGGTTGTCGTCCACGTTGAGGTACACCTGCCCCTGCCAGCGGTAGAAGGTGCCGTCACCGTTGAGGTGCTGGGGAACCTCCGTGCTGACGTCGAGGCCGCGGGAGAAGGTGCTGCCGTTTACGTCCAGGCGGTCCCATACGGAGACGCGGCGGCCGAGGCCGGCGCTGCCATTGCCGACGATCATCAGGGTCTTGTAGATCTGCGTGTCGTTGCTGATTTCGGCGCTGTTCCCGCCGTTCCCCAGGCCGGTCCAGGCGGATGAGAAGCGCAGCGGATTGTTGGCGGGAAAGAGGTCGACGGTTGGCGTGTCGGTGCCATCCTCCGCCTTGGCGGCGTGCACCTTGAGGCGTAGTGCCCCGGCGCTGACCAGGGACAGGGGGTGGAGGCTTTTGGTGCCGACGATCATGCCGGCTTCGGCGCCGAAGAAGCCGCCGGTGTGGCTCATCAGGCGCCCGTCGATGTCGCCGGCGCGGACCGACAGCTTGGCGTGTTGGGCGCCGACCAGGTCGGCGACCCGGTTCCAGCCCTCGGCGTTCTCGGGGCTGTCGGTGCCGATGCCGAGGTCGCCGGCGGTAGTCAGGCGGGCGCCCGAGAAGCTCGCCAGCGCGGCGCGGATGTCGGCGAGCTGGCTGGTGCCGGTCACCTTCAGTGCCCCGCCGATGCTGAGTTCCTTTACGCTCAGCTTGATGTCCGGGTCGATCTTGCTGGCGTCGATGGCCTTGTCCTTGATGCCATCGCGGGGGATCTGGCGGGTGGCGTCGCCGGTATGGTCGTGAACGCGCAGCTCGGTGCGGGCCCGCACCTGCATTTCGTTCCAGTCGGCGGCGAGCATGATGTCGCCGGGGTCCTTGCGGAGATAGGGATCGGGTGTGTCGGCCATCAGAAGATCACCTCCCAGGTCAGGGTCATTTCGAGGTTGCCTGCCCGGTTGATGAGCGGGAAGGTCACCCGGTTGTAGAGCACCGCTTCGGCGCCAGGCAGGCTGATCAGGATGCCGGCCTCCTGCAGGGCCTGGGGGTCGGCACTGCCGGAGGCCGGCAGCGTGGCGGTGACCCGGGCGGTAATGCGCGGCAGCCCGTCGTGGTCGGCCAGCGCGATGCTCGGAATGCTGGCCGGGGCCGAATCGAGCGGGTCGCCGAGGGCGGTGTCGTCGAGGCTCACCGCGCCGCCCTGGCCGCCGACCGCGATGCGTAGTTCCGGCCCTTGTGCGGCGCCGGCAAACAGGCGGGCGAGCAGCTTGCGGCCGGCGTTGGTTATCAAGTTGTCCACCCGGCGCCGTTCCACGACACGACCGCTGGGGTCGCGCAGTTCGATCGACAGGCGGCCGGCGAGGCTGTGGCATTCCTTCATGGGCATCTTCCTTCACTCCTCGGGGTGGCTCACCCCGCGTGGCTCCAGTCCAGGCGGGTGGTGTCGAAGACCACCTGCATCGAAAAGCATCCTTCGGCGGGCTCGTGCCGCTCCCGGGCGGTCAGGCCGAGGCCGGTCTGTAATCCGCCGTCCGCCGGCGCGGCGTCTTCTGTCCAGCGTTGGGCGATGGCGAGTGCGGCCAGTCCGTCAGCGGGCATGACATCCTCGCGGTGGGGTGGCTCCGGGAAGTCCAGCATCGGCCGCACGCCGGCGGCGGTGGCCCGGCTGATGTCGCTGCGGACCAGCTTGAGGGCGCCACGGGCTGCCGCGGCTGCAACCCAGCCGGTCTTGGGAATGCGCAGGCGGTAGCTGGCCGGCGGGCGCGACATCCAGTCGAGGCGCAGGGACAGGCGTGGCGCGTTGGCGGTGGTCTCCTCGCTGGCGCTGCCGGTGTCGGTCTTGCTGAAGGATTCGAACAGGATGGAGGCGTAGCGGGAGTCGCTGCGGCTGATGGAGCCGTCGAGCAGTGCGAAGCTGGTGCCGCCGACGTCGTCGTGCCCGGCGAATCGGGAGGTATGGACGGTGGTCGTGGCGTCGGCGAATTCGGCGTCGGGCTGGGCGAAGCTCAGCAGCATCCACCGGTTGCTGCCCCGCTGCAGGCGCGGCGTGAGGACCCGCTGGTCGAGTACGCCGCAGCGCATGGCGCCGAGGGCCGACTGGGGATCGTCGAAGCGGTTGCCCCACAGGTAGAAGATCGAATGGCTGACGTCCCGCTCGCTGCCGTCGGGCCCGATCAGCAGCGCCTGCCCGGTTGGGTGGGCGCTGAGCCAGGCGTGGTGGCCGGGGGCGTCGAAGCCGTCGAAGGGGGCGGCTTCGGCAGGCGTGACGGCGGGGTAGAGCACCAGGGTTTCGCCGGGTTTGACGGTGCCCGCGTAGAGGGTGATCTCGCCGGTGTCGATGCTGCGGATGGCCGGGTAGGCCGCCGGCTGTTCGCTGATCGTGAGGCTCAGCACCGGGCGGTCGGGGTGCAGGCTCGGGTTGTCGATGGAGAACGGGCGGCGCAGGCGCGGTGCGCTTTCGGCATGGCTGGCCGGCAGGCTGGGGTTCTCGGTGAGCCAGGCTTCGATGACGGCCTTGCTGCGGTTGGGGCAGGGCATGTCGCCCTTGCCGCTGCAGGCACTGCAGCGCTTGCGGGTGCCTGGCGGCATGCCGAAGGCGAGGGTGCTGTCCTGCCGGCGCTGCAGGCGCGGGCAGGGCTCGGCGCCGAGGTCGGCAATCGCCAGGGACAGCAGCGCCCGCGGGGTGGCCAGGCCGCCGGTGCGCACCTTGGCGGTGACCAGCAGGCGCTGGCGGTAGGTTTCACCGGGCTCCGGATCGAGCACGGCCCGGAAGGGGGCGAGGTCGTCGGAGCTGGCCATGTTGCCGGCGGTGACGCTCAGGCTGCGTTCATCGCTGCCGAGCGTGAAGGTGAGGCCCGGGAACAGGGCGCCGAGGGCTTCCGCCGGGTCGAGGGGCGGGCGGCCGTTGCGGGGGCGCCGCCAGCCTTCGCCGATCAGTTCGGTGAGGGCCTCGTCCAGCGGGGCCGTGTGGTCGAAGCGGACCTCCAGCCGGTCGGGGGAGGGCAGGTCGTAGCCGGCGTGATTGAGGCGGGGAGGCAGGCGCGCAACCTGCAGCAACTGACCAAGCTGCTCCACCGCGCTGGCATCTTCCACGTCACGTCGCTGGGTACTGGCCAGGCCGACCCAGCGGTCGTACTGCACGCGGGTCAGTGCATCGTCGAGGCTGGCCAGGCTGGTGGCCATGCCGCTGACGACGGCCCCCACCGCGCTCCGCTCCGGCTGCGCGGTGTAGATGCGCGGCAAGAGCTGCAGCAGGCGTTCCCGGCGCCGGCGTGGGTCAGACATCACTGTTCTCCACGCGTAGGGTGATCGTCCGCGGCATGGGTTGTTCGCGCACGCTGACGTGGGCCAGCCCGCTGGCGTCGTCCAGCTCTTCGGCGAGGCCGTCCCGTTCGTGGATGACGGTGACGCGCAGGCGAGCGATGGCGCTGTCGCCGGTGACCGCAGCCACTGCAGCGTGCAGGGCGGCGTAGGCGATCTCGGCCGGGGCGTCCTCGCCCGCCTGGCGGGCGGCCTTGTCGAAGGCATCCTTGAGGGCACTCGTGACGCGGGCCTGCAGGCCGTTGGTCGGCGTGCCGGCGGCGAGGGTCAGGTTCGCATCCACCCAGACGTTGAGCTTGGGCGGTTCGATGCTCAGACGCAGCGGCAGCGCTTCCGGGTAGAGCCCGATGCGTTCGCCGGGGCTGGCCAGCACGTCGCCGTTGCCAAGCAGGGCACGGTAGGCCACCGATTGGAGGCCGTTACCGTCCTGCCACACGAAGGGCTCCAGCAGCGGGCGCTGGCCGGTCCGGCTGCAGCCGACCACCGCTTCATGGCCGAGCAGCAGGGAGCGCACCTTGGCCTCGCGTACTGCCTCGCCGACCTTCAGCTTGCCGAAGTAGTCGGTGAGGATGGCGCCGAGGCGCTTCTCGATGTCCTTCTGTTCCCGTTCCGGGACCTCGGCATTGAGGGTCAGCGTCGCCGTGACCTGCACGAACACCGGGGTCGCCGGCCCGCAGCGCAGCACGATGCCGGCCGGGCGCACGTCCTCCAGGCGGTTGCGCACTTCTTCGAGCAGGTCGGCGGGAATGTCCTTGTCGCCGAGGATCACCTCCACCTCGCCGGGGCGCCCGCCGGGGTTCTCCATCACCTGTACTTCCTGGATGCCCAGGCTGCGGGCGGCCTGTTCCAGCGCCGACACCGTGCCGGTGTTGGAGGACTGCACCAGCCGGCGGGCGCGGGCGCGCAGTTCGTCGTCGGTCTCCTCCCGCTGGCGGAGGACCAGGTCGCCGGGGTTGCCGACCGTGTCGATGCCGGCGATGGGCCGTGGCAGCGTGGCGAGGGTGTTGGCCTTGACGGTGTTGCCACCCGGCTCCACCGCACGGACGCCGACCATCAACTGGCGCTCGCCCTTGCCGAGCACCGCGTTGGCGGTGGTCGCGAAGAGGGGCACGTCGCGCCCCGCAACCAGGGTGCCGAGGGGGATGTGGATGTCTTCCGGGGCCGGCTGGCCGCGGCCGAACAGGGCCGTGCCTTCCAGGTGGCCGCCGCGCTGGCGTTCGATGCCGAGTAGCGCAACGACGTTGTCGAGGGCCGGGCCGCTGGCGCTCTCCAGGTAGGCGTTGCGATACACCGCGTCGAGCTGTTCGTAGCAGACCGCCAACTCGCGGGCGAAGGCTTCGGCGAGGGTGCGCACCACGCTGCCTTCGTTGGCGTCGGTGAGCGCCACGCGGCCGCCCATGCCCGAGCCGATGTCGGCCAGCAGTGCTTCCACCACCCCGGCGAAATCCTTCTTGATGAAGACCCGGTCAAGCGGCATCGATGCGTACCTCCACGCCGGCTTCCTGGCCACCGACAGCGCGGACCCGGGCGACTACGTCCACGCCGTCGCGGCGGGCGTCGTGGGGGGTGACGGTGACCTGCAGCACCTCCTCGACGCGCGGGTCGCGCAGCAGCTCCTGGCGCACGTAGCGGCGCAGCAGTTCGAGGTTGGGGCGGTCGAGGGGCTCGCCGATCAGGTCACGGATGCGGCTGCCGTAGCGGGGGTGGGCGAGGCCGGCCAGTTCGCCGCGGTCCACCAGCAGGCGCAGGGTCAGGGCCTGGACCAGGTTCTCGAGGCCGCTGACGGTTTCCAGGTCCTGCAGGCCGAGGGCCAGGTCGATGCCGGTCTCCCCGCTGGAGAAGACCAGGCGGAGGTCGGTGCCGAAGGGATCGGGGGCGGTCGCCATCGTCGTGGCCTCCTTCACATCAGTCGTCCGGGGCCGGCGCTGGCGCCGGGCGGGCAGGGGATTCCGGGCGACACCAGGACCTGGGACGCGAACAGGGTGAGGGCCAGGTCCACGCTCTGGGCGAGGGCCTGGGCCAGCTTCGGCGCATCTGCGCCGCGCAGGCCGTTCTGGCTGAGCAGGCCGTTGGCGAAGCCTTCCAGCGGGGACTGCAGCGGCACTGGCTGGAGCATGCCCGGCGCCGCGCTGACAAAGCCGGCCACGGCGATACCGGGCATCACCATGCTTTGGGCGCAGAACAGGTTGATCGCCTGGGCGATGGTCCCGGCGATGGTCTTGGCCAGTCCGTCCGCATCCTCGCCACGCAGGCCTTGTCCCTGGCACTGGGCGCTGGCCAGTCCTTCCAGCTGTGATGCGCCGGGGCCACCGGCCGGCGGCGGCATCAGTTTGCCGGGGCCGGCAGTGGCGCCGCTGCCGGTGATCGGGTCGGCCGCTACCGGGATGCCGGGCATCACCATGGCCTGGGACAGGAACATCGTCAGCGCCTGGCCGGTGGTGTTGGCAATGGCCGCGGCGAGCCCGGGAATGTCTTCCCCCAGCAGGCCGGCGGCCTTGAGGAAGCCGCTGGCCGGGGATTCGATCTGGCTGGAGGTCGGGGCGGGCATGTCTGGCTCTCCTTGCTTCAGCCCTTGGCCTTGACGGTGCCGGACGGCACCAGGGCCTTGCCGGTGTAGTAGCACTTGTGGGACTGCTCGGTGATTACGCCGGCGCCGTTCTTGCCCAGGTCCACGTTGCCCGAGGCGTCGACGGTGAAGTCGGTGCATTTGATCGTGAGCTTGCCCTTCACCTCGATGGCCAGGTCGGCTTCGCCCTTCACCTCGACGTTGCCGTCCTTCTTCACCGTCACAACTGTTTTGCCGGCGGTGACGATGCACGATTCGTCTGCGTCGATCGCGAAGCTGCTGACCCCGTCGGCGGTGGCGAAGGCGTGCCATTCCTTCTCTTTGTGCACCGGCGGATTGATCTTCTCGGAATACAGGCGGCCGACGACGACGGCCCGGTTTGGGTCGCCGCCGACGTAGCTGAGCAGCACCAGGTCACCGACCTGCGGCGGGCTCACCATGCCGACGTGGGGCGTGGCAATGGGAACTTTGCGCAGTTCGAGGCCGCCTTCGCGCAGCTGGACCGTGCATTCGTGGTTGTTGCCGTCGTCCTCCCCGGTGTGGGGGAAGACGCTGGTCACCACCGCCAGGTCGCCGAGGCGCAGGCTGCGCAGCTCGTCGCGGACCACCGCGCGGATGATGTCGATCGGATCGCTCATGGCCGGATTGGTCGCGTTTGCCGGATCAGGCCGGGGCCTTCAGGGGGTCGAAGCCCTTCGGCAGCGCGTCGGCCTTGAAGCGCTTGGCACGCTTCAGGTTCTTTGCGTCGTAGTCCAGGTGCAGCAGCCGGTTGAGGGTCGCGTTGTCGAGCTTGCCGGTGACCGGCAGTTCGTTGATCTGCTGGAAGGTGCGCAGGCGGCCGGTGAACTCGGCGCTGAAGACCTTGCGGTCAGCCACGTTGGGGGTGACGTAGCCGAGGGCTTCGAGGATCGCGTTGGCGTCCTGCACGTCGCTACCGGCCTTGTCGGTGGAGAAGTCGAGCTCCCACACGGTTTCCACGTCGGGGGCTTCGCCGAACTTGCCGACCGACTTGAGCGGCAGCTTGTCGGCACCGGCTTCCCACAGGCGGCGGGCGCCCAGGCGGTTGATGTCGAGGGACGACACGCTGGCGCCCTTGCCGAAATTCTGCAGCTTGAAGTTCTGGTCGAAGCCGAACTGCAGCAGGCGCAGCGTGCCGGTGTGGGCGAGGACCACGTGGCTCTCGGTGGCGGTGCCGAGCTTGGCTTCGTCGAGGGGAGCCTGTTCGATGCCGAGCAGCTTGTAGAGGGAGGCGCCGATGACCTTCAGGTCGTCCGGTTCGGGCACCTTGTCGGCGATCTGGACGATCTTGTCGATGATGTTGGCGACGTCGGGGATCGGCGAGTCGGGGCTCGGATCCTGGCCCACCGCCAGTTCGAGGGAGTTGATGAACTCCTTGCTGGTGGCGGTCTTGATGAACTCGGCGGAGACCTCGACAAGGGCCTTGGCGGCGTCGCCCTGGATCAGCAGGTCGTTGGCGTCGAGGGTGAAGCGCTGCAGGTAGGCGACAGCCAGCGTGAGCACGTCGAGGGCTTTCATGACGCCCTTGGCGATGGCGTCGTCGCGGAACTCGCGCACCCGCACGACACGCACCCAGCGTGGGGCCTGGTCCTGGCGCTTGCTGTTCTCAAGGGCGACGCGCACCCCGTCGAGCAGGATGGCTACGGCACGGAAGGGGTTGTCGGCGCGGCCGTCGGCGGCGGGCGCGGGAACGGGCGTGTTGTCGGGCATGGTGCTTATCCTCCAGAAAGAGCGGCGCCGGGCACGGCGCTGGCAGGTGGGGTCGCGGGAGCAGGTGTCTTGAGGGCCTTGAGAGCTTCGGAGAGATGGTCGAGGGCGGTGATGAGGCCGCGCCATTCAGCGGGAGCGAGCAGCGAGACCGCGCCTTCGGCGATGTCCACGCCCATGTCGAGGACGCCGGACACCTGGCGGACCGGCCCCGACACCTGCCGGGCGGCACCGGCGGCATCCCCCAGGCCGATGCCGAGGCGGGCCAGCCAGTCGCCGGAGGCGTCCGCGGCTGCACCGATACCGCCGACGAAGCCCGGGATGCAGCCGAGCAGGGCGACCAGCGCATCGGCATCGATGGCGGTGCGGCGCAGCGGCACGGCTCCCGCGCGGATTTCGCTGAGCACCCGGCCGAGCGCGTCGACGCCCTGGGCCAGCTGCGGCTGGGCGCCGAGGTCGCGGGCGATGTTGGGAATCTCCTTGGCGGTCTTGGTCTCCAGCAGGGCGGCCAGCGCCTGCACCAAGACGGCGAGATCGCGCACGATGTCGGCGGCGCTGCTCATTTCAGCCCGCCCTTGACGATACGGTCGAGTTCAGGCGGCAGCTTGAGGTCCTTGATGTCGCCGGCCAGACGGCCCGCCGCGTCGAGTACCTTCTTGAGCTGGTTGAGGAATTCCAGGCCGCCGGAGAAGGCCTTCATCAACGAGCTGAACTTGGATGGATCGAGCTGTTTCAGGAAGGCTGCGCCTTCCTGGACATACTTGGACAGCATCGGGCCGAGGGCGCCAGCCTTGCCCAGCGCGTCGAAGAAGCCGCTGGCCTTGCCCGGATCGGCGGCGGCGAGGGTGTCGAGCACGCCGTTGAGCTGGCCCGTGTCCAGGCTGTCGAGCTTGTTGGCGACGGCGTCGCCGAGGGCGTCCATGTCGAGGCTGTCGAGCAGTGCCGGCTGGGCGGCCAGGGCCGCCGACAGGGAGGCCGGGTCCTGCAACACACCGGCGGCGGCCAGGCTGTTGTCGCTCCACGCGCCGGCATCGGCGGCGACGCCGCTGTTGACGTCGGCCAGCGCGGCGTCGCTGGCCTGGGGCGGTTCGATGTGCTCGCGCAGGCGCAGGCTGAAGCGGAAGCGATCCCGGTAGCCGGCCACCTGTCGAACCTTGAAGTCCTCGATAACGACTTCGGTGAGCTCGGTGCCCACCACCAGGTCCGCTGCGAAGGATTGAGGCTCGGCCTTGGCATGGGCCTGGCGCAGGGTTTCGAGGGAGGACAGGGCTTCTTCGCCGAGCAGCAGGCCATCGATGAGGATGGTGACCGGCTCGCGTCCCAGGTCCTGGAACACGCTGCCCTGCTGCTCTGGCACCCGTTGCTCGACGAGGGTGCGCGCTTCCTCGGTGTGCAAGTCCTGCACACCGGTGAGTTCGATCTTGCCGATGCGCACGCTCATGTTCAGAAGCCCAGCCGGGTGATGGCGCCGCGCTGGCGATCCAGCCGGTGGCAGACGTGACGGACGCGCAGTGTGCTGCCCTGGCCGAGCAGGCTGGCGGCGGCATGGTCGGCGGGCAGGTTGTCGATCGACACGAGGTCGCCGGGCTGGACCTTGGGGGCAGCAAAGGTCTCCAGGCTGCCGCCCAGCAGGCGGGCAGCCAGGCTGGCGGCCCAGGCCTTGGCGACCGCTTCGACGGACTCGCCGGAGCGCAGCGCGCCTTCGCGGAGCCTGAACGGGCGCGTGCCTAGCTTGCCGGCCTGGACCTGCCCGTCGCTCAAGACGGCGGCCTTGGCGCTGACGCCGGCCAGGTCGGTGCTGAGCCAGTGGGCCTTGTCGGCTCCCTTGGCGCTGGCGGCGCCTTCCCCCCACACCTCGATGCTGTCGAAGGCCGGGATGCGCTTCTCGACGGCCAATCGGATCACCGTTTCGCCGAACTTGAAATGGTGATCTGCGCTCCCCGTCTTTGGCGCGGCGCAGTGGATCTTGCCGTCGCCGCCGGCAAACAGGTCGGCGCCGCACAGCAGGGCTAGGCGGCGCAGGTGGCCGAGGGCCGTGGGGCCGCGGTGCAGGGCCCAGCCTGACAGCTCGGGCCCCTTGCTGATGCTGCCGGCCGCTGCGCCGACCTTGTCGATCAGGTCCTTGATGATGAAGTCGGCTGAGACGCTGTCGTAGGCGGCTTCCACCTCGCTGCGGCCAAGTTCCGCCAGTGCGCCGTGGGCGATGATCGTTTGGCCGGTGGCGCCGGCCCGGGTGCCCGCGACGGTGCCGGTGAAGACGGTTTGTGCGCCATCGCCGGCGTCCAGCTCGATGGTGACCGGATCACCGGCGGCCGGTGGCGCCACGTTGCTGTCGGCCAACTCGATGGTGCATGCCGCGCCAGGGCCGTCCATGTTCAGGTCGACGCAGAGTTGCAGCAACTGGCGCTGGGACTCGCTGGCCTTGCTGCTGGCGAGTGCGCTACCGATGTGCACCTGGTAGGCGCTCTGGAGGCGGGCTTTCATACGTCCAGTCCCTGGCGGCGGGCCGCATCGCGCAGCAGGGCGACGAGGGCGGTTTCGAGCTCCTGGGCGTCGCGGGGGGCCGCGCCGTCGCCGGCCAGCGCGACGCTGACGTGGAAGTGGTTGTTCACGCGTGGGCCGCCGGACATCGGGGCGGCGGGGTCGATGCCCTCGTCCTGGCGCAGGCCAGCGTCCGTCAATTGCCAGGCCTTGTCGAGCACCGGTTCCAGGGCGTCGGCCACGCGACCGATGGCGGCGGCTCGGGGGGCGGCCGCAACAGGCGCGGCGGGGCTGCGGGGCATTCGTGGAGTGTCGGTGTCCGCCGGTGCTGCCGTGTGTCCGGTGGCGGGGCCGGGGAGGGCGCCAGCGGCCTGTTTGTTGAGCCGCCAGCGTCCGGGCGTGCTGCGGGTGGGCGTGGCCACAGAGAGGAGCGTTGCCGCGGCCTGGGCGGGTGGTGTGCCGGGTGCTGCCTGTCCGGCGCCAGGCGCCGGGGTGAATCTGCCATCCGGCGCCAGTCCGCCGGGGGCCGGGTGTGGAGCCGGGCTAGCCACCGCGGCGAAGTCCGGGGCGAAGGGGGCGGGTGTGGGCGGCACGCTGCGCAGGAAGAAGGGCGCCTTGTGAGGCGAATGTGATGTCACCGGCGCATCTGCGGTGGTACCGGCCCCGGCGGATGATGGCTGCGGTGCCGGTATGGGGGACAGGAGGGGCGCAGTGGCGTGCTCTCCGCCGGGATGGGCGACGCCGGGCCCCGTGGCGCCGGCGACCGGGTGCAGCAGCAGGGGCTTGTGGCTGGCGGGGGCCGTGAGGGACGAGCTCGGGCTGCCGTGCTGGGGTGCCGGTGCGACGCTTGTTTCCGGATGACGGGCTGGAGCGCCTGCAAGGCCATGGTGCTCCTTGGAGGCGGACGTGCCGGAGCCCGGGCGGGGCAGATGCGGAATGGGGGGGTGTGCGGCTTCCGCCCCTGCGGACGCCGGTGCGTCGGAGGCCGTGGGCTGCGTTGCCTTGGCTGACTGCGCAGCACGACCGGGCCATGAAGCGGGGCTTGGGGAAGGCGCCGGGAACAGGCCCGCTGCGGCGCGCGCCGTGTGCCGGTCACCCCCGTCGTCCGGCGGCTCGTCAACCTCCAGGGCGAGCTTGCGCCGGGCCTCCTCCAGGCTGCGGTCGAGGGGGTGAAGGATGCGGGCGACGAGGAGTTCGGTGCTGGTCGTCACCGGGACATCCTTTCCGGCTGGTCGGTATTGTCCGTGCCGTCGTCCTCGATGCGGATCACGGTGGCGTCCGGATGGTCGGCCAGGCTGCGCCGCTGCGGTGTCCGGGCGGGCTGCAGCAGATCGAGCATGCGCAGCAGCCGATCCACCTCGGCGGCGGGGGTTGCCCACACCTTGGCAGGCGTCCAGCCCAGCGCCTGGCACAGCCGCAGGGTGCGGGCGGCGCACTGGCGGGCGGCCTCGCCGCCCTGCAGCAGGCGATCGGCTTCCTCGTCGAGGACGTTCAGTGCCACGGTGGCATGGAGCAGCAAGGCGGTGGCGCGGGCGTCGAGATCATCGATACCGCCCGGCGCATCAAGGGTGGCGACGGTGGCTTCCACCATCCTTTCCAGGTAGCGCACCGGGTCGAACAAGGTTTCATCGTCGAGTTCGTCGGACAGGGCCGCGTCGAGTGCCGCGAGGCGCTGGTGTTCGGTCCACGGGCGCAGGCGCACGCGGGCCGGGTTGTCATAACTGCCGAGTTCGAGCCATTCCCCCTCCGCGGGCGGCTGCGCCAGCGGAGCGTCGCCGCCCGCTGCCCACCACAGGGCGATGGGGGCGATCAGCCGCCGGCTTTCGTCGTCCGCCACCAGGCCGTTGAGCACCGCGTCGCAGAGGATCCGGCTGTCGAGGCGCAGGCCCGAGGGGGAGGGCGCGGTGCACAGGCGCAAGGTGTCCATGTGACGGCGATAGGTCCAGGGCGGGAGGGTGATCGTCAGCGTGCCGACGCTGACCCCGAGCGGCCGGTGGAAGCCCCCGAAGTCGAGCCGGTAGGCCGTGCCGGCGAGGTTCAGCTCCAGCGGACCCAAGGGCTCATTCCTCGCGGACCCGCGTGGCGCTGAAGGTGTAGGCGGTGACTACGGTACCGCCTGCGCCAAGGCTGAAGGCCTTGTCCTCGATGTAGCAGTCGTCGAAGGAGACAGTGCGTTTCGGCGAGTCGGCGGCGTCGTCCTTCTTGAGGTTGGCGACGAGCTGGAAGCGGGCCTGCTTGTCCAGGTGGCCGTCGAGCTTGAAGCTGGCCGAGCGGACGGTGATCTCGCCCTGCACGGTGCGCAGGCCGAAGCTCACCGCGACGCGCTCGTCGCTGCCCACGGCGCGGATGTCCTCGCGTTCGGTGACGACACGGTAGGCCAGGGACTGCAGGCCTTCGATGGCTTCGCCGTCTACCAGCACGCTGGAGCGATTGGCGGAAAAAACGGTCGGCATGGCGGACTTCTCCGGAGAGGCTGGGGGCTACGGGGAAAACGGCGGTTCGGGCTGGGTGCGGCTCAGACCTGGACCAGGACCGTGGCGTAGATGTAGTCGATGGCCCGCACCGGGCGGACGGCCAGGTCCACCCGGACGATGCCCTGGGCGAAGTCCTGCTGGCTCGAATAGACGTTGAGCTTGAAGGCCGGATCGGTGCCGTCGGTGGAGGGAACGATGGCACCTTCCTTCTGCATCTGGACCAGGAACTCGACCAGCTTCTGCTTGAGGGCGCCGCGGCCTTCCTCGTTGTTGAGGCGGCCGATGAAGAGCTCACCGATGGTCTTGACGCCGCGCACCGCGTGGTCGGCGACCCGGCGTACGCTGATCTGGTCGCCATCGGTGGTGAGGCCGCGGATCACGATGATGCCGCGGCCGCGCTGGGCCACGATGGGTACCACGTTCTTGCGCAGGAGCTCCTGCTGGGCTTCCACGCCGAGGGCCGGGGCGGGCTCGCCGAGGCCGGACAGGCGCTTGAAGGTGGGGGACTGGAAGTAGTCGAGGCTGCCGGTGGTGCCTGCCACCGCGCCGACGACACCGGCCGGGGCGACCAGCACGAAGCGGTCGGAAACCAGGGTGCCGGTGAGCTTGTCGGCGGCGCTGGCGATCTCCGCCGCCGTTGCGCCGGGAACCTCGCCGAAGCCGATGCGCCCCTGGCTGCGGGCGCTCATGCGGTCGCAGTGGCTGACCACGTCGGCGTAGATGCGACCGACCCGGGTGGCATCCCTGGTGTCCTGCACGGACACCAGCACCATGTCCACGTCGGCCTCGTTTTCGAGTTGCGCGAGGGCCTGGCGGTAGGCGTCGGGGTCTGCGTCGCTGGCTCCGGCCAGCGCATAGGCGGCGGCGCTGGGATCCTTGCCGTCGGGGCTGTCCTTGGGGGCCTTGAGCTTGTCCCGGTCCTCGGCGATGCGCAGCAGCTGGGACTGTGCCGCCAGCACGTCGCGGGCGTTGCGGATCTGGTCGGCCGGGTCGGCGGACAGATTGCGGTGCACTTCCTTGTAATCGCTGCCGGCGTAGCGGGCGGTGAGGTCGAAGACCGTGCGGGTCTCATCTTCTCCGCTTTCGAGCTTCTTGCCGGTGGGAACCTGGCGGGACACGATGCTGACCGAGATGGCATTGCCCCACGGCCCCGGTGCGCGGGCGAGGAGGGTGAAGGCGGCGGAGTTGCCCGTGGCGGCCGGAACCTTGACGCTGGCCGTGCTGCTGCAGGCAACCGGACAGACGACCAGCTCGAAGACCCCGTTGCCGAGGGCCTGGGCGGCTTCGGGCAGGCTGAAGGCGCTGGCCGAGCCGAAGCCGTCGATGAAGCTGCGCCAGCTGGCCGCCCGGCCGACGCCGGAGCCTGGATTCTCGACGATGCCGACCAGTCCGAGAACGCCCGACGGGGCGAGCTGGGGCGCCAGGACTTCCTTGACGACCTTGACTTCGACGCCGGGGATGATCAGTGCCATGGGATGCCTCCTCCCGATCCTGTCTGTGTGAACGCGTCGCCTGTTGTGCGGCAGATTATTTTTATGTCATTGCTGTTGGGGCCGCTGCGACGCGTGACCTGATTACTCAGATTAGATGCCGCTTTGCCAATGTCAAGGCCGCGGCGCAGCGCCGGGCGGGCAGCCGGGCAAGGCGCGTCCGGTGTCGGGCGGCGGAATCCGGCTGATCAGCACGCAGGCCAGGCGTACCCATTCCGAGGGTGTGCCGCTCGAGAGGGTGATGCCACCCTGCCAGTCGGCGGAGACGAGGCCGAGGCCGTCCGGCAGCCACGCCAGGGCCAGGATGGGACTGCCGTGGTGGAGCAAGGGGGCATGCAGGTTCTGGCCGGATTGCGCATCCCACAGGCGCAGACGGCCTTGCCGGTCGAAGCCGGCGAGGGTCCGCCCGTCCGGCGACATGGCCAGGCCGAGCAGGGTGCCGCCGGAATTACCGAGCGGGTTGGGGGGGGCTGCGTCGGCCTTCCAGCGCAGCAGCCCCTGCTGCTGGCTGGCGAGCAACAGTGCCCCGTCTCCGGGCTGCCAGGCCGCCCCGTAGAGGGCGCCGCTGCTGCTTGCCGCCGAGGTGGCCAGTCGTCGTCCGTCCTTGCTGTCCCATACCAGGGCCCGGCCGTCGTAGCCGACGCTGACGAGGCGGCTGGCGTCCGGGGCAAAGGCCAGACTGGCCACCGGCCCACCGTGCTCCAGCAGGAGCGGCTGCGGCGTGGCGGCGGGCATCTCCCAAAGGTGGATGCGGCCATCCCGCCCGGCGGCGGCGAGAAGGTGCCCGTCGGGGCTGAAGAGCGCCCGCTGCAGCGGTGCGCCGTCTGCCAGCAGGGGGCGCGGCGGTCCTTCGCCGCCCGCGTCCCACAGCAGCAGGCGGCCGTCCTGGCCGGCGCTGGCGAGGTGCCGGCCGTCGGGGCTGAAGGCCAGGCTCACCACCAGCGCGGTGTGCCCGTCGCGGGGAGCGCCGACCGGTGTGCCGCTCTTCCCGTTGCGCCATTGCAGGCGGGCCCTTGCATCGGCGCTGACCAGGCGCCGCCCGTCCGGGCTGAAGGCGAGCGCCCACACGGTGTCCTTCGTGGGGGCCAGCGGCCTGCTCAGCGGGCCGTGGCCGCTCGTGTCGTGGCGGATCAGCAGGTCGTCGTCGCCGCCGCTGAGGAAACTGCCGTCCGGCAGGAAGATGGCAGCCTGTGCGTTGCCCGTGTGACCTGGGCGCTCGACGGCGCTGCGGCCTGGCTGGGTGAGTTCATGGACGCGCACCTGGCGCTGTTCGCCAACCGCCACGAGGCGGCGGCCGTCGGGGCTGAAGGCCAGCTTGCGCACCCCGGCCTCGTAGCCGCCGAGCGGATCGCCGAGCTGGATGAGGCGGGGGGCCTGCCACAGCAGCACGTGCCGGTCCGCGCTGGCGGTGGCGAGGGTCTTGCCGTCCGGCGCGAAGGCCACGTCATGCAGCACGGCCGGGTGGCTGGCCTGGGCGACCGGAGTGGCGCTGCCGTCGAGGCGCCACAGGAACAGGTTGCCGTCGTAGCCGACCGAGGCCAGGGATTCGCCGTCGGGGCTGAAGGCCAGGCCGGTGACGGTGTCCGCGTGGGCCAGCAGCGGGGCGCCCAGTGGCGCGCCGCTGAGTCCGTCGCGCAGCACGATGCGCCGGTCGGCGCCGGCGCTGGCGAGGCGCCGTCCGTCCGGGCTGAAGACGAGCGCATGCACCGGGCCTTCGTGGTCGTCGAGGACCACCCGGGCACGATGCTCAGCCAGCTGCCACAGCACGATGCGGTGATCGGCGTCGGCGCTGGCGAGGGTCTGTCCGTCGGGGCTGAAGTCGAGGGCCAGCACGGTATTGGCGTGGGCCTGCAGGGTGGCGACGATGCTGCCGCCCCGCCACAGCCGGATGCTGCCGTCCTTGCCACCGCTGGCGACGAGCTGTCCATCGGGGCTAACGGCCAGTGCCTGTACGCCTTTCTGGCCGGCCTGCCACCAGTCGAGGGGTGATTGGGCGAGGGCCGCGAGCAGGCTGTCGCGGGCTTCGAAGGTCGGCTCGCGGGCGTAACTGGCGGCGGCCAACTGCAGGGCTCCGGCCAGGTTGCCGGTGGCCAGTTCGCTGGAGGACTCGGCGGCCAGCTGGCGGGACAGGGCGATCTCGCCCGCCTTCTCGGCCCGCTGCCACAGGAAGCCGGTGACGCCGGCGACCAGCGTGGCGGCGGCGATGGCGACGACGGTGACGCGCCACACCCGCTGGTTGCGGCGCCTCTCGGCTTCTGCCCGCCTCTCGGCGGCCGCCCGTGCCTGCTCGGCGGCGGCGGCTTCGTCGCGGGCCCGGCGGCTGGCGTCGAGGAAGGCCAGCGCGGGTTCGAGGGCGCGGCCGTATTGCTGGGCCCAGGCCGGGGTCGGTTGCGCGCGGGCCTGCCAGTCGAGAGCGAACTGCAGTTCCGGGTCGCGCCACAGGCTGGCTTCGCCAGCGGCGTGGAGTTCGGCAGCATCGGCCAGGCGGCGCAGCATGCGAGCCGACTCCGCTTCCCGGGCGCCCCAGTCACGCAGGCGATCCCAGATGCGCATCAGGCTCTCGTGGGCCAGGTCCACGATGCTGCTGGCCTGCAGCGGAACGTCGGCGGGGGGCATCAGGAAGGCGACGCCGGGCACCCGGAATGGTGCCAGCGTGGCGTCCAGTTCGGTGGCGTTGGCTCCGGCGATGGCGGCCAGGTCGCCAAAACGGGTCGGCCGGCGGATACCGCGGCTGTCGGTACTGGTGTCGGTCAGCGCGCGGAAGGCCCGGGCGCACAGGGCCTGCCGTGCTGCCGGCAGGCTGGCGTGGATCTCCTCGGCATGCTGGTTGAGGGCTTGGTTTAGGGTGCCGATGGCGTCGTAGTGGCGGCCGTCGATGGGGCTCGGCTCGCCGCTGGCCCGCCAGTGGGCCCAGGTGCGTGCGAGGGCATGCTGGAGCAGGGAGAGCTGGTCCGGGTCATCGCCGACGTCGTTCACCAGGCGGGTCAGCAGTGTTGGCGCGATGTCCGCGCCGAAGACCCGCGCCGGTCCGACGATGGCGGAGCGGCGTTCGTCCCGGCTCATCCGCGGCACCAGGTACTGGCCGCCGTTGATGGCCTCCGGCAGGCCGGCGAAGCGCGCGCAGTCGCCGAGGAAGTCGGAGCGCATCGTCATCACCACGTGGATCGGGGTGTCCGCCTGGCGGGCTTCGAGCAGCAGATTGACGAAAGCGGTGGCCTGGTCGTCCTGCTGGTCGGCCAGGTAGCGGTAGCGGAACAGCTCCTCGAACTGGTCCACCACCACCAGCAGCTGCGTGCCGGCGGGCACGGCGGCTTGGCGAAAGGCCTCGACGAGGCCACGGCGGCTCATCGCCAGCGTGGCTTCGACGAGCTCGGCGGCGCTGAACGGCCCCGCTGGTGCTGACCGGTACAGCGCGCCGGGTTGCGCGAGGGCTTCGGCCAGCGCGCGCAGGGGCTGGCCGCCGGGCCGGCAGCTGGCCATCCGCCAGGCGCTGCCGGCACGGGCCAGCAGGCCCCGGTGCAGGGCTGGGCGCAGGCCGCAATTGACGAGGGAGGACTTGCCACAGCCGGAACTGCCGATGACGGCCAGGAAGCGCTGGCGGGCGAGGGTGTCCACCATCGCGTCCACCTGCGCCTCGCGGCCGAAGAACAGGTATTCCTCGTCCTCCCGGAAGGGGCGGATGCCCGGGTAGGGGCAGGTCGGGGTGGTAGGGGCGCTCATGGCGCCGGCTCCAGGCCGAGGGCGGCCGCAAGCGGGGCCAGTGCTTGCGGCTGGAGGCCGTTCAGGCCGTCGAGGGTGTCTGTGTCGGCGAGGGCCTGCAGCACTTCCTTGTCGTCGCTGAGGGGCGGGGCGAGCAGTGTGAAGCGGGCGCGCAGCGGGCGCTGCCGGTCGAGCCCCTGCAGTTTGCGCAGCTCGTTTTCCTGGTGGTACTTCCAGGTCTCGTCGCCGGCCCCGTAGTAGAGGATCAGCGCATCGCAGTCGAGCACGCGCTGCCGGTTGGCTTCGCGAACCTCCGCGGCGTCGCCGGCGAACAGTGGCAGCGTGACGTCCACGCCCAGGCTGCGCAGCTGCTTGATGAGCGGGACGCTGTCCTTGCGGTCGCGGGCGTCGCACAGCAGGTGGATCCGCGGTGCGCTGGTTGCGCCGCTTTCGGCAGGTGCGTCGGGGGGCGCTTCGGGTTTCTTCAGCGCGGCATGGATGGCCGCCTTGAGGGTTTCCAGATCGCCGTTCACCAGGTCGGCGCCCAGCTGCAACGCGGCATCCTGCTGCAGTGCATCGATGAAGGCCTGCTGGGCCGGCTGCGTGGCGGCGGTGCCGGCAGGGAGCCAGATCACCCGGCGCAGGCCGGTGCTGCGGCTGCGCTCGGCGGCCAGCCGGTTCTGCAGCACCACGACGGACTCGGCGCTGTCGCCGTCCGGTACGCGTCCGTAGCCTTCGCCGATGAGGTGGATTGACAGTGCGCTGCGCTCCAGCAGTTCGCCGACGGCGGCCAGGTATTCGTCTTCGTCGTCCGGCAGGCGCCGGTCTGGCAGCACGGTGTAGCCGCAACAGGCCAGTTCCGCCTCGATGCACTCGCGGGCGTCGCGGCGATCCCGGCTGCATTCGGCGAGGAAAACGGTGGGCTTGCTGGCCTCGGCGTTACCGGTGGCATCGTTGGCAGCGGGCTGCTGGAGTTGTTCGAGCTGGGCGGCCAGATCCCAGGCGAGCTTGTTGGCCTTGCGCAGGAAGGCCTGGCGGGGCTGGTCGCCATAGGCGGGATCCAGCTCGCGGGGCGTGCGGTCTTCGTCGAACTCGAAGAACTCGTAGCCGAGCAGCTGGCCGACCGCCTCGGGCAGCGCGCCGCTGCCGTCGATCGGCAGTTTGAGCACCTTGATGACGCGCGCCTTGTTGCCGACCACCAGGCGGTGTTCGTCTTCCGCCCGCCGGCAGAAGTTGGTGATCTCGCGGGTGCACCACTCGGACTTGAGGTAGCGGGGCGTGAGCACCGACACGAACAGCGCAGTGCGGGCCAGCTGATCGAGGATCTCGTCGGAGAACACGTCGTTGCCGCGCAGCTTGTCATCCCGCCAGATGTCGGCAGGGGCGCCCAGGCGCTGGCTGAGGAGGGTCTGCAGGGTGCTGTGGAACAGGCTCACCCAGCCCAGCTGGTCGGCCGTCAGCGGCTGGTTGTCCAGGTGGGCGTAGCTGATGAAGACCTGCCGTTCGAAGCTCATCGGGCGAGCGCCGGTGACAGGGGGATGGACTGGCCCGGCGGTACGAAGCGCTGCAGCCAGTCGGCGTAGGTGAATGGACACCACAGCTTCAGGCCGAGGCTTTCGAGGTGGGCGAACTCGTCGGCGCTGGGCATCGAGCGGTAACGCCGTTGCCGGCGGTCCTGGGGATGGCCGGCGGGGCGGCGCCCGGCCGCGCATTCGTCGATGACCGCGCGCAGGGTCGGGATCGCCAGCGGATACAGCTCGCGCACCTGGCTGAGCAGGCAGCGCCGCGTTTCGATGGGGTGGCGGTGCACATCGAGCAGGGGGCCGTCGTCGATCCCCGGGGTGATCCAGTGGACGCTGCAGGCGAAGGCGTCGGCGCGATCCAGCACGGCGCGCAGTGGAGCGTGAAGGCCGGCATAGATCGGCAGCTCGCCGGGGTGGACGTTGAGCATGCCGAAGCGCGGGATGGCGATGGTCTCGGCGTCGAAGAGCAGGCTGAAGCGGGCGGAGATGACCAGGTCCGGTTCCAGCGCCGCCATCCTTTCCCGGGCGGTGGAACTGTTGACGTCGCCGACCACCTGCACAGGGACACGGTAGCGCTCGGCGAGGCCGGCGAAGGTCGCTTCGGACGGCACCGCGCCCGGCGGCAGCGCGTCGACCAGCGGGAAGACCAGTTCCTCCGGCAGGGTCCGCTCGAGGAAGCGCAGGGCGACCAGGCCCGGCACCGCGTTTTCCGCCTCGCGGGTTTTGTCCGATAGCCAGACCTCCAGCAGGCGGTGGCCTGCCAGGGCCGGCAGCAGGCGGTTGAGGAAGTGCAGGCCGTGGAGGTCCCGCTTCGAGCAGACGAGGATGCGCATCTCAGTGTTCTCCACTGTCGATGCCGACGATCTCGGCGACGTCGAGCAGCTTGAGGGGTGGGTAGCGGCCGAGCTGGAGGGCGACCGGCAGGTTGATCAGGTAGGAGAAGTTGCGCGGCAGCGTCACCGGGATGTCCGCCGGCGAAGTCTTGTCGCGGAGGATGCGGACCGCCTGGGCGGCGGTGAAGCGGCCGACGTCCTCGTACTTGTTGACCACGCCGAACAGCGCGCGGGACTGTTGTACCGGCGCTTCGGCCGCGGCGAAAACGGGTAGGCCGCGGGCCAGCGCGCCGTCGGTGAGGGCATCCCGGCGGCTGTTGAGGAAGCTGTCCGGCCCCTGGTAGAGCAGGTCCACTTTCTCGCGGGCGAGTTCGTCCAGAAGGCCCGGCAGCGCGTTGCCATCCGGGGTGCCGGACGGGGACACCGGTAGCCGGCGCTCGACCAAGGTGAAGCCGTTGCCGGCGGCGAGGCCGCGGAGTTCGTCGCGGGTGCTGACCGAGTTGGATTCGGTCTCGTTGAGGATGTAGCCGATCCGTTTGAAGTCCAGATAGCTGCGGGCGGCCTTGATCTGGGTTTCCACCGGCAACAGGTAGAGGGTGCCGCTGACGTTGCGGCGCGGGCGGTCGAGTCCGGGCACGATGCCGGCGGCGACGGGGTCGGAGACGATCATGAAGAGCACCGGCCGGTCGGTGATGTGGCGTTGAGGATCGATGTGCCGCCAGTCGCCGACCGTTTCCTGGGTGACGGTGGTTCCCCAGGTGACGACCAGGTCGGGCTTGCTGCGGCGCGTCTCGTCCACGAAACCGGCGACGCGGCGCTTGTCTTGTGCCGCGTCGCGCAGCGTGAATTCGGCAGCGATGCCGCGCTGGCGGAAATAGGCCTGGAAGCCGCGGCAGGCTTCCTCGCAGCCGCGGAACAGCAGCATCGTGATGCGGTAGGGGGCGCCTTCCGCCGCGGCCGGCAGCGGGCCCAGCAGGCTGGTGGTCGCGGCGGCGAAGGCGAGCAGCAGGCGGAGCGGACGGTTCACGCGGCTTTCCTTTCCTGGGTCTGAAGGAACGCAAATCCGAGGCTGGCAAGGATCACCAGCGCGCCTATCGCGGCCATCACGCCGCCGTAGGCGGCCAGCGTCAGCAGGCTGCCGGCCAGCAGCGGGCCGATTACCGCGCCGAGGCGCTCGACAGTGCGCAGCAAGACCACCGCCGCCGGACCGTTGCGCCCGAGCATCGCCTGCAGTGCAGCGGCCGACAGGCCGGTGCCGATGCCGAGGGCTGCGATGCCGGCGAACAGTGCCGGAGCGCCGCCGAACAGGCCGGCCAGGCCACCGAGGCCGATCACCAGCCCGCCGAGCAACACCAGTCCCCGTTCCCAAGCGTAGCGGTCGGACAGCCAGGATGCCATCGGGTTGCTGGCGGTGACCAGCAGAAAATACATCATCATCGCCCTGCCGGTCGACCCGCTGCCGAAGCCCTCCTGCTGCAGCGCCAGTGGAACCAGGTAGAACAGGAAGCCGGCGAGGGCCAGCTTGGCCGGCAGCGCGGCGGTGAGCAGCGGGACCAGCACCCGGCGCTGCAACAGCAGCCCGAGCAGCGGTGGCGACGCATGGGTGGCGGCCGGCGGTGGACAGGGGTGGTCCAGGCGCTGCACGAGCAGGGCTAGCAGGCTCATGCCGACGGCGCCGGCAAACACTGCGGCGGCGCCAAACTGCTCGGCCAGCAGACCGCCGATCGGGGCACCGCAGATCGCGGCGGTCTGCACCGCGCCGACGAACAGCGCGAGGGCGCGGGCCCGTTCGCCGTCGGCCGCGGCGCGCAGGAAATACTGTTGCATGGCCATCGTGCCAATGGCGTAGCCGGCCGCGCACAGGCAGCGGGCGGCGATGAAGGCCACGTAGCCGCCGCCCGCCAGCGCCCAGCCGAAGCCTGCGGCGGACAGCGTGGCGCCTATCGCGAAGGTGCGGGTGGTGCCGAAGCGCTCGGCCCAGCTGCCGGCGAAGGGCGTCAGGAGGGCGAAGCTCGCCATGTAGGCGGAGATCGGCAGGCCGATCGCCGTGGCGCCCTGCGCTCCGGCTGCCTCGGCCAGGCCGCTGATGTGCAGTGGCAGGAAGGCGCGGGTCAGCTCCTCCGACAGGATCAGCAGGAACACCGCCAGCCGCGCCAGGCCGAGACGCCCGCGGCCGGCGGAGGCCGGGTCGAGGCGGTCGCCGGCGAGGATTGCGCCTAGGGTTTCGTTGAAGAGCACGACGGCGACCAGGAACACGATGGCCAGGTCGACGGCCTGGCTGAGCATCTCCCGGTGGACCACGTGGCCGTCGGTGCTGGCCGTCAGCCGGGCCAGGGGCTGGCCGTCCGGGCTGGTGACGACGGCTTCGATGTGGTGGCCGGTTTCGCCCGGGTGTTCGCGCAGGTAGCTGTGGGCGGGGCCCTGCAGGCGCAGGGACAGGATCTCGGGATGGCGGGCGAGGGCGTCGTCAAAATAGGCTTCGACGCCGTTGAGGCGGTCGAACGGAATGCCGAGGGCGAGCGCCGCGGAGACCCGCCCGGCCATGGTGCCGGCCAGGGTGCGGGCCTTGGCGTCGAGGGCCGGGGCGAGGCGCTCGGAGAAGCTCGGCAGGGTCTGCAGGCTGAGGGCCAGGCTGCTGCTTGCGGCGAGCAGCAAGGCGGCCACCAGGATGCGGACGCGTAGCCTTGCCCGCTGGCCGCCCCAGCGGGCCGCCGCTGTCAGCAACAGTGGCAGTGCGGTCGCGACCCCCGCCAGCGTGGCGAGCAGGCGGGGCCAGGCGGCCCCACGGGCGGCCTGCAGGGTGGCCGACAGCGCGCCGGCATCGACGTCGAACAGCACGCTGCCGACGATCTCGCCGCCGCTGTCGGCCAGGCGCAGCCCAACCCGCAGCGGTCCTTGCCCCGGCAACTGCGACCAGGCGCTCCTGCTCTTGAGGATGGTGTCGAGTTCGCCTGGAGTGAGGGCTGGGCCCGGTGTGCCGCTCTCGAACAGGAGGTGCCCGTCGGCCGCAACGACGCGGATGGCCCGGAGGTCTGGATCCGCGGCCTGCAGGCGGGGCAGCAGGCGGCGGACGCCGGCCGACTCGGCGAGGAGCAAGCCATTGGCGGAACTGCGCTGGAAGGTGGCCTGGACCTGGTCTGCGGCGATGGCGATGCGGGAGACGGTGATCCCGACCAGCAGGTCGTGCTCTTTATGGAGCAGCAGCAACGCCTGCAGGCCCAGCGCGAGAGCCTGGGCGGTGAACAGCAGCAGGCCGATACGCAGCCAGCTGCCCAGCGGAAAGGGGGAGGCCGGCGTGTCGGCAAGGTGCCCCGCCCGGCTGGCCGGGCGGGAGTCGGGGGCTGGCTGCATCCACGTCTCTCCGCTGGAACGCGGAGCGCGGATCGCCGTGCGTCAGGCGCGCCCCGTCATTCCGGAAGAATAGGCGACAACGCGGGGCAGTGCACGCCGCATATGACGTGCGACAGGCTGGGTCAGTCGGCCTGCTCGGGGGCGCCGCCGACCGGCGTGAACAGGGCGTCCACGAACTCCTTGGCGCGGAAGGTCTGGAGGTCGTCGATCTGCTCGCCGACGCCGATGAAGCGCAGCGGCTTCGGGCTCTGGCGGGCGATGGCGGCCACCACGCCGCCCTTGGCGGTGCCGTCGAGCTTGGTGAGGACCAGGCCGGTGACACCGATGGCGGCGTCGAAGGCCTTGACCTGCTGCAGCGCGTTCTGCCCGATGTTGGCATCCAGCACCAGCAGCACTTCGTGGGGGCCGGAGGGCTCGGCTTTCTGGACGACCCGGCGGACCTTGGCGATTTCTTCCATCAGGTGCAGCTGGGTGGGCAGGCGGCCGGCGGTGTCGGCCAGCACGATGTCGATGTTGCGGGCGCGGGCGGCGTTGATCGCATCGAAGACCACGGCGGCCGGGTCGCCGGATTCCTGGGCGATGACGGCCACGCCGTTGCGTTCGCCCCAGGTCATCAGCTGTTCGCGGGCGGCGGCGCGGAAGGTGTCGCCGGCGGCGAGCAGCACGCTCTTGCCCTGGTTCTGGAAATGCTTGGCCAGCTTGCCGATGGAGGTGGTTTTACCGGAGCCGTTCACGCCCGCGATCATGATGATGTAGGGCTTGTGGCCGCTGATCTCGAGGGGCTGTTCGAGGGGGGCGAGGATGGACAGCAGCCCCTCAGCCAGCGCCCCCTGCAGCTGGTCGGCGGTTTCCAGCTTGTCGCGCTTCCAGCGCAGCCGCAGTTCCTTCAGCAGGTGCTGGGTGGCCTCGACGCCGCAGTCGGCCATCAGGAGCGTGGTTTCGAGTTCTTCGAGGAGTTCCTCGTCGATCTTGCGGCGGGAGAACAGGCTGGTCAGGTTGCCGAGGCCGCCGCCGATCTGCTCGCGGGTGCGGGACAGGCCGGCGCGCAGGCGGTCCATCCACGAGCGCTTCTTTTCGGGCTCGGGCGCCGGGGTTGCCGCGACGGAGGCCGGGGTCGGGGCCTGCTGCACCGGAGCCTGCGGGGCGGGCGCGGCAGGGATGTCCGCTTGGGGCACGGCGGCCGGCGCTTCGGGAGCCGGAGCCGGAGCGTCGCCGGGCTTGAGGGCTTTCTTGAGGAAACCAAACATGGGGTGCTGAGTCTGAAGGTGGGTCGATCGGACCGGACCACGGGGCGAAAAGGCCCGTCATGCCCGGTTGGCCGGGTCGCCGGAATGCCGCTATGATGCCGCGCCACACGCCGGCCCGCGGCCATTGTTCCTCAATTTTACCAGATGCTTCAACAGCCTATGATGAAACGCAGTTTGCGGATCGCCTCGTCCGCTGTCGCCCTTGCCGCGGCGCTGGCCGCACCGGCCTGGGCCAATCCTTACGAGGCCGTGCTTCCGAATGGAATGAAGTTGATCGTCAAGGAGGACAAGCGGGCGCCGTCGGTGGTGCATATGGTTTGGTACAAGGTGGGCGCAATGGACGAGGTGGATGGCACCTCGGGCGTAGCCCATCTGCTCGAGCACATGATGTTCAAGGGCACCAGAAAGGTCGGGCCCGGCGAGTTCAACAAGCTCGTCGCCGCAGCCGGGGGCCGCGACAATGCCTTCACTAGCCACGATTACACGGCATATTTCCAGCAGGTGCCGAAGGAGGCGCTGGGCCGCATGATGACGTTGGAAGCCGACCGCATGGCCAACCTGCAGGTGACAGAGGCTGGTTTCAGCAAGGAGATCGAGGTCGTCAAGGAAGAGCGCCGCCTGCGCACTGATGACAAGCCGCGCTCGCTGGTCATCGAGCAGTTGATGGCGACCGCCTTCCAGGCCCACCCCTATCGCCGGCCGATCATCGGGTGGATGAGCGATCTGGACAACATGACTGCCCGCGATGCCCGCGAGTGGTACCAGCGCTGGTATGTGCCCAACAACGCGACGCTGGTGGTGGTTGGCGACGTGGATCACAAGGCGGTCTTCAAGGAGGCGGAGCGCACTTATGGCCAGGTGAAGAGTCGTCCGCTGCCGCCGCGCAAGCCGCTCGTCGAACCCGAGCAGACCGGGCCGCGGCGAACCGTAGTGAAGGCTCCGGCCGAACTGCCCTACGTGGCGCTGGCCTGGCGCGCGCCGACCTTGCGCAACGTGAAGGGGGATGACGATTACTACGCGCTGCAGGTGCTGGCCGCCGTGCTCGACGGCTACGAGGGCGCCCGCCTGGCTAAGAACATCGTGCGCGGCAGCCGCGTGGCGGTGACCGCTGGCGCCGGCTACGACGGCTCGGCCCGCGGCGAATCCCTGTTCATCCTCGACGGGGCACCGGCCGCCGGCAAGACGATTGCTGACGTTGAGGCCGCGCTGCGCGCCGAGATCAACCGCATCCAGAACGAAGGCGTGTCGGACGAGGAGCTGCGCCGCGTGAAGGTCCAGGCGGTGGCCGGTCAGGTCTTCAAGCGCGACTCGCTGATGGGCCAGGCGATGGAGATCGGCATGGACGAGATGGTCGGCCTGTCGTGGAAGGACGACGACCTGATGCTGCAGCGCATCCGTGGGGTCACCGCGGCCCAGGTGCAGGCTGTGGCCAAGAAGTACTTCCGTGACGAAACCCTGACCGTTGCAGAGCTCGACCCGTTGCCGGTCGATCCCCAGGCCCGCGCCAAGGCCGGCGCGCCGCATCAACACTGAGCGCTCCCGCTTCCGAGGTGATTTTCCGATGATTTCCCGTTATCAACGTCTCGGGGCGGCGCTGGCGCTGACCCTGGCGACCCTGTCGGCCCACGCCGGCCTCAACATCCAGACCTGGACTGTCGCCGGCGGGGCCAAGGTGTTCTTCGTCGAAAGCCATGCCCTGCCCATCGTCGATGTGCAGGTGGATTTCCGCGCCGGTGGCGCCGAGGTGCCGGCCGGCAAGGCCGGCATCGCCGGGTTGACCCGCGGCCTGCTCGATGCCGGCGCAGGCAACCTCGACGAGGAGGCCATCGCCAACCGCGTCGCCGACCTGGGCGTGCAGCTCGGCGGCGATGCCGACATGGACCGGGCGTCCCTGTCCCTGCGGACCCTCAGCAATCCGGAGGAGCGCAAGGGCGCAATCGACCTGCTGGCTACGCTGATCCAGCAGCCGACCTTCCCGGCAGCCGCGGTAGAGCGGGAAAAGGCCCGCAGCATTGCCGGCCTGAAGGAGGCCGATACCCAGGCCGACGCGATCTTGGCCCGCCGCTTTGCCGCCGCTGTGTTCCCCGACCATCCCTACGGCCGTCTGCCGAGTGTCGAAACGGTGTCGTCGATTACCCGTGAAGATCTGGTGGATTTCTACAAGCGCAACTACACCGCCGCGCGGGCCGTGGTGAGCATCGTCGGTGACGTGTCGCGGGCCGAGGCCGAAGCCATCGCCAGCCGCCTGACGGGGGGGCTGCCGGCGGGAGAGGCACCGGTCGCGACGGCCAGCTCTGCACTGCCACATGGCCAGACGATCCGCGTGCCGAATCCGTCGGCCCAGGCCCACATCTCCATCGGCCAGCCTGGTATCCGCCGCGGCGATCCGGACTTCTTTCCGCTGGTGGTGGGCAACTACATCCTCGGTGGTGGCGGCTTCGTCTCGCGGCTGACCAAGGAAGTGCGCGAAAAGCGCGGTTACGCCTATAGTGTCTATAGCTATTTCATGCCCCAGCGCGACGTGGGACCCTTCGAAATCGGCCTGCAGACCAAGGGTAGCCAGGCCGATGATGCGCTGAAGGTGGTTTCGGCGACCCTCGCCGAGTTCCTTGCCAAGGGGCCGACGGAGGCGGAACTGCAGGCGGCGAAGGACAACCTGATTAACGGCTTCGCGCTGCGCCTCGATTCCAACCGCAAGATGCTGGAGCAGGTGGCGGTCATCGGTGGCTTCGGTCTGCCGCTGGATTATCTGGATACCTACCGGGACAAGGTCCGCGCGGTGACCGTCGCCCAGATCCGTGAGGCCTTCAAGCGCCATGTGTCGCCGGACCATCTGGTGACGGTGGTGGTCGGTGGCGATGGTGACAAGACCGCGCCGGTCAAGACGGGGGCTAAGCCTTGAGCCGCGTCCGAATCATCGGTGGGGAATGGCGTTCGCGCCTGATCGATGTCAGCACGGTGAAGGGCCTGCGTCCGACGCCGGATCGGGTACGTGAAACCCTGTTCAACTGGCTGGGGCAGGAACTGGACGGCCGGCGCTGCCTGGATCTGTTCGCCGGCAGCGGTGCGCTGGGCTTCGAGGCGGCATCCCGCGGCGCGGAGAGTGTGACGATGGTCGAGCAGGATGCGGTGGCTTTCGCGGCGTTGCGCGACAACGCGAAAACCCTCCAGGCAACACGTGTACAGCTTGTGCGGGGCGATGCGCTAAAATTCGCGCGCTCCGCGCCTCAGCCCTTCGATGTGGTGTTTCTCGATCCGCCATACCGGGCGGGCTGGATTGAACGGATCGCACCACTGCTGCCCGGCCTGCTGAGCAAGGACGGGCTGGCCTACGTGGAAGCGGAGCACGGGATTGAGAATATCGACGGATTGACGCGAATCAAGCACGGAACGGCCGGACAGGTGTATTACCACCTCTTCGCCGCCTGCGCCTGACGGCCGCGTGGTTTTAGGGAAGGGCGGCAGGATGAGGGACGGCATCGCGGTATATCCGGGGACTTTCGACCCCTTTACGCGGGGACACGAGGATCTGGTGCGACGTGCATCGCGCCTGTTCGAGCGGGTCATCGTTGGCGTTGCAACCAGTGGTGGCAAGGGGCCGATCTTTACCGTCGAGGAGCGGGTCGAGATCGCCAAGGAAGTGCTGGCGGCTTACCCGAACGTAGAGGTGAAGGGCTTCTCGTGCCTGCTGATGGAGTTCCTCCATCAGAACGGTGCGCGCGTCATCCTTCGTGGCTTGCGTGCGGTGTCGGATTTCGAGTACGAGTTTCAGATGGCCGGCATGAACCGCAAGCTCTATCCGGACGTGGAAACGGTTTTTCTGACCCCCTCCGACGAGTTCATGTTCGTGTCGGCGACGATGGTGCGCGAGATCGCACGCCTTGGCGGTGATGTGAGCAAGTTTGTGCAGCCCGGCGTGCTCGAGCGGCTGCGTTTGAAGATCAACAGTTAGTAACGAAGGAAGTAAAGCAAAATGGCTTTGATGATTACCGACGAGTGCATCAACTGCGACGTCTGCGAGCCGGAATGCCCGAATGGTGCCATTTCCCAGGGTGAAGAGATCTACGTGATCGACCCCAATAAGTGTACCGAGTGCGTCGGCCACTTCGATGAACCCCAGTGCCAGCAGGTCTGTCCGGTGGACTGCATCCCCTTCAATCCGGAGTTCCCGGAGAGCAAGGAAGATCTGATGGAGAAGTTCCATAAGCTGACCGCCGAGAAGTAAGCCCCGGCTCCAGCCCTCAAAAAGCAAGGCCGGACGCTCCTGTCGGAGCGTCCGGCCTTGTTGTTTTTTGGGAGAGTCTCCCCGCTGTTCAGGCTGCCAGCGCGGCTGTGGTGCCGGTGTCGGCCGGCATGCCGAGGGCTTGCTCGATCCGTCCGGACAGGGCGTTGAGCTGGCGGAGTTGCTGGACCAGCAGTTCCTCCGCCTGTTGCAGTTCGCCGACCCGGTCTTCCAGGGTATCGGTGGCCTGGTGGATGCGCTTGACGCTTTCCAGGCGGCGCTTGAGCTGCAACTGATACTCGCGCACCTGGGTTTCCAGCGGCGCCATCACCGCGCGCAGCCATTGTTCGGCATCCCGGTTGGCGACTTCGAAGGTGCGCCGTGCCTGCACGGCGACGGTTTCGAAGAACTTCTGCGTCAGGGTGTGCTTCTCGGTGGTGACGATGGTCAGCACCGTGTTGAACTGGCTGTTGAAGGCTTCTTCCAGGCGTTCGATCTCCTTCTCGTAGCGCAGCGTCGAGAAGGCGGTCGGGGCGGCCAGCTTGAGGCCGTGCTCGACGGTGAAGCGCTTGTACATGGCGTCGAGCATCTTGGAGATCTCGCCGATTTCGTCGGTGGATTTCCGGAGGTTGCCGCGCAGGTGCTCGAAGAAGCCCTTCATGGCTTCGCGCAGGCCGCGGGAGAAGGCTGCGTCGAGCATCGCCTCGCGGGTGCGGCGGGTTTCATCGCGCAGGGCGTCGAGGCCCAGGTGGCCGAACAGGTTGTTGGACAGGTTGGAGAAGACGCTGCGCACCGCGTAGTACTTCTGCAGGCCCTGTTCGAACTCGTCCTTCTCGGAGCGCACTTTGCGCATCATGTATTCGATGACGTTCTGGTTCTTGCCGCGCAGGTCGGTGAGTTCCTGCAACTGCTCGCGCAGGCCGGTGAGGCGCGCATTGAGGAGCTCGCGGCTGCGGCTGACGATGTCGTTCACGTCACCGTAGGTGTTGTCGCGGACGATGTCGCGCTTGGTCGGCAGCAACTCGGTGGACAGGGCTTCCTCGAGCTCGACGATGCGGCTCCGGGCGAGCAGGTCCTCGTCGTTATTGACCTTGGCGACGAGGCCTTTCTGTGCGGAAACCGGATAGACCTGGCTCGGGTCGATTTCCAGCGTGTCGGCGACGCTGGCCACCTGGCCGCTGATCTCCCGCTCGATGTCGGCTTCACTGCGCAGGCCATCCCACAGGCCGTCGATCTTGTTGAGGGCCACCAGGCGGCCGCGTTGGCGGCGGCCGGCGTTGACGTGCTCGCGCCAGACGGCCAGGTCGCTCTGGGTGACGCCGGTGTCGGCGGCCAGGATGAACAGCACCGCGTGGGCGTTGGGCAGCAGGTTGAGGGTCAGTTCCGGCTCGGCGCCGATGGCGTTGAGGCCCGGCGTGTCCAGGATGACCAGCCCCTGTTCGAGTAGCGGGTGCGGAAACTGGATGATGGCGTGCCGCCAGCGCGGAATCTCGATCGTGCCGTCAGCATCGGGGCGCAGGCCGGCATCACCGCTGTCATCTACCGGGAAGCCCAGATCGTCGGCCTCACTGCGGCTGACCAGGCGGGTTTCGCCGACCTGGGCGAGGGCCTGCTGGAGGCTTTCGGCCGAGCTGGTGTCGAGGGCCCGGATCTGCCATTCCTCCGGGTAGCGCTTGAGTTCGGTGATGCTGGCGTTGGTCTTGCGGCTCTCGATCGGCAGCAGGCGGATCTCCGGCCTGTCGCCTTGCTTCCACTGCAGTTCGGTCGGGCACATGGTGGTGCGCCCGGCGCTCGACGGCAGGATGCGGTTGCCATAGCCGGCGAAGAACACCGCGTTGATCAGCTCGGACTTGCCACGGGAGAACTCGGCCACGAAGGCGACGATCAGCTTGTCCTCGCGCAAGCGGTCCAGCAGGTACTGTAGGCGCAGGTCGGATTGGGCATCACCGATTTCGTTGAGGTGCAGCCATTTGCGCAACTCCTCGATCCCGGCGGCAACGTCGCCGCGCCACTGGGTGTAGGCGGAGAAGTGATCTGCAAGCATGTGGGCGTCTTTCACGGGCTTGATTCCTTGCTGGGCGCCGCTTCATCGGCACGTACGTCGAATATCCCAAGCATAAACGTGAACGCTGTCGGCAGGAACTGCTTTCAATGCTGGCAGTGTGGGCAATAGAAGGTGGCGCGCTGTCCCATGATGCGTTTGCGGATCGGTGTGGCGCACTTGCGGCAGGCTTCGCCGTCGCGGCCATAGACGAAATACTGCTGCTGAAAGTAGCCGGGCGCGCCGTTGCTGCCGACGAAATCCCGCAAGGTGCTGCCGCCGGCGGCGAGGGCGTCCTGAAGAGTTTCGCGGACGCATGCAGCGAGGCGCGCGCAGCGGCGCGGACCGAGCTCGCCGACCGGCGTGGTCGGATCAATGCCGGCGCGGAACAGGCTCTCTGAGGCGTAGATGTTGCCGATGCCGACTACGTGGGCGGCGTCCATCAGGAACAGCTTGACCGGCGTCCTGCGCTCACGGCTCGCCCGGTGAAGCCAGGCGCCGTCAAAGCTGTCGCCGAGGGGCTCGATGCCGAGCCCGGCGAGCAGCGGATGCGCGCCGTCGCCGGGTTGCCACAGTACCAGGCCGAAGCGGCGCGGGTCGCGCAGGCGTAGTGCCCGGCCACCGAAGACGATGTCCAGGTGGTCGTGCTTCTCGGGCGGATGTCCGGCGGGCACGATGCGCAGGCTTCCCGACATGCCCAGGTGCACCAGCAGGCTGCCCGTGGCAAAGCGGAAGAGCAGGTACTTGGCGCGACGCTCGACGGCCAGCAGCGGCTGGCCTGACAGGATCTCGCCAAGATCGGCTGGGATGGGGTGGCGCAGGCGGCCGTTGCGGATTATCACGGCGCTGACCGTGGCGCCTGCAAGTTCGGGGGCGATGCCCCGGCGGGTGGTCTCGACTTCGGGTAGTTCTGGCATGGGGGGTGGCGTGGGCTTGGCTTGCTTGGGGAAGGGGAAAGCGCCTAACATCCGGCGAGCCCCGAACCCTATTGTAATAGCGCGATCCAACCGGTGTCCGGGGGCCGCCGATGCAATAGCCGTCTGCCCGGCATGGCGGCTGCGGCCTTCTCCCAACACCTTGTCAGAGCCCTTCGATGAAGCCTTTCATTCGCCTCGCGCACCCGGTCCGCCTGCTGGCCGTTCTGTTGATCACGGGGGGGCTGGCGACGGCGGCGCGGGCCCAGGAGCCGGCGGCGGAGGAGCTGCCGGCGGATGTCGCCACACGCTATCCGGCGCAGCAATTGACGCCGCAGATCCTGTATCAGCTGATGCTGGCGGAAATCGCCGGCGCGCGTGGCCATCTGGCCATGTCAGCGCGCTCCTACCTCGATCTGGCGCGGCGCACGAAGGATCCGCGGATCGCCCGGCGGGCTGCCGAGGTCGCTGTCGTATCGCGCCAGGCCGAGCTGGCCACCGAGGCCTCGCGCCTCTGGCTGGAGCTTGATCCGGGTTCCCTGCAAGCCCAGCAGCTGGCCAGCGGCGCATTGGCCAACGAGGCCCGTATCGAGGAGCTGCGCGACCAGCTCGCCCGGGCGCTGGCCCAGCAGGGGGCGAACATCGGCGCCGCGCTGATGGCTCTCAACCGCGGGCTGGCCAGGATTCCCGACAAGGTGCTCATCCGGCGCCTGGTGGTCGAGTTGACTGAACCTTACCTAGACCGGGCCGAGGCGCATTTTGCCCGGGCCAATGCGGCCTTCGTCGCCGGCGATGCGGTGGCGGCAGCCCAGGCCCTGGATGGCGCGTTGGCCATCCGGCCGGACTGGGAGCAGGCCGTCATTCTGAAAGCCCAGTTCCAGCAGGAGGCCTCTCCAGGGACCGGGGTGCAGACCCTGCGTGCTTATGTAGGCTCCAATCCTGAATCCCGCGAGGCCCGCATCATGCTGGCCCGCATGCTGGTGGCCAGCCGGGCGTACGGGGAGGCCCGCGAGGAGTTCGAAACCCTGCTCAAGCGTGCGCCGGATGACCGTGATGTGCTCCATGCTGCGGGCCTCCTGGCCATGCAGCAGGGCGACCGGACCACCGCGGATGCCCACTTCCGTCATCTGCTGAGCCTCGGCTTCAGCGAGCCGGACACTATCCGCATGTACCTCGGCCAGATCGCCGAGGAAAGCAAACGCTACGACGACGCCCTCGACTGGTACAAGGCCGTGGCGCCGGGCCCGCAGTTCGTGGGCGCCCAGCTGCGCTTCGCGCAGGTGCTGGCAACCCGCGGCAAGCTGGCGGAAGGGCGCCAGCATTTGCAGGCGGCAGCCCGTGATACGCCCCAGGACAAGCTCCAGTACGTGCTCGCCGAGGCGCAGCTGTTGCGTGATGCGAACCGCGCGGAGGATGCCTTTGCGGTGCTCGACGAGGCGCTGCGCAGCGACCCCGAGAATACCGAACTGCTGTACGAGTCCGCGCTGGTTGCCGAGCGCCTCGGGCGCGTGGAGGCGATGGAGGGGCGCCTGCGCAAGGTCATCGCCCTCAAGCCCGACCAGGCCCACGCCTACAACGCCCTCGGCTATTCCCTCGTCGATCGCAAGCTGCGCCTCGACGAAGCCGAGAAGCTGATCCGCAAGGCCCTAAGCCTGCTGCCTGGCGACCCTTTCATCATCGACAGCCTCGGTTGGGCCCTGTACCGCAAGGGCGACCTGAAGGGTGCGCTGGAGCAGTTGCAGAAGGCATTTGAGCTGCGTCCCGACCCCGAGATCGCTGCTCACCTGGGCGAAGTGCTGTGGATGCTTGGGCGACGGGATGAGGCGGCCAAGACTTGGCGCGAGGCGGCCAAGGCCAATCCGGACAACACCGTGTTGGCCGACGTGATCAAGAAGTTCAAGCCGTGAAGCGGGTCTTCGTCTTGAGTCTGCTGACGCTGCTGCTTGGTGGTTGTGCGTCGCAGCCGGTACCGCCAGCGCTTTCCATGCCATCGATCGAACCCGCGCCCCTGCTGTCTCGTTTCGAGATCGACGGCCGCCTGCAGGTGAAGGATGGAGACAAGACTGCGGCTGTCGGCGTCGAATGGATGCATGCGGAGGAGGGGGACGAATGGCTGTTTTCCGGCCCCCTCGGACAGGGGCTGGCGCGCATCCAGTCCGATCCCGACGGGGCACGCATGACCCTCGCCGACGGTCGGCGCATCGAAGCGCTATCGGCGGCAGAGCTGGCCGAGCACTTGTTCGACGTGCACGCGCCGTTCGCCCAGTTGCCCCGCTGGGTGAGTGCCCGACTGCCGGGCGGGGCCGACGTCCGCGAGCGTGACGGCTTCGGCCGTCCGCTACGCGTGGTGGACCAGGGGTGGACCATTGAGTACCTCGAATACACGGGCGACAGCCCGAGCGACCTGCCGCGCAAGATCGACATCCATCGGGGTGAAACCCGGCTGCGCCTGATCATCGATACCTGGAATCCCTGAAGTGACGACTGCCCAATTCGATCCGGCTGCCACCATTCGCGTGGCTGCGCCGGCAAAGATCAATCTGTTCCTGCATATCGTCGGGCGCCGCCCGGACGGCTACCACCTGTTGCAGACGGCGTTCCGCATGCTGGACTGGGGCGACGAGATCACCCTGCGCCGCCGTGACGATGGCGTCATCGTGCGCACGACTGACATTCCCGGCGTGCCGCCGGAGTCCGACCTGGTGGTGCGGGCTGCACGGGCTCTGCAGGCCGCGACGGGCTCCACCTTCGGTGCCGAGATCGGCGTCAGCAAGCAGATCCCGATGGGGGGGGGCCTCGGTGGCGGGAGTTCGGATGCGGCTTCCGTGCTGATTGCGCTGAACCGGATCTGGGGCTGCGGTTTGTCCCGTCAGCGCTTGCAGGAAATCGGTCTCAAGCTGGGCGCCGACGTGCCTTTCTTCATCTTCGGCGAGACCGCCTTTGCCGAGGGCGTCGGGGAGGAATTGAGGCCCTTGAGTGTGCCGCCGGCCTGGTACGTAATGGTGGCCCCGAGCGTTTTCGTGCCAACTTCAGAAATTTTTTCTGATCCCCTGTTGACACGCGATAGCGAAATCCTAATAATGCAGGCCTTCGCAACGCACACAACGCGAAACGACATGCAGGCAACAGCATGCAGGAAGTTTCCGGAAGTGGCTGAAGCGCTAAGCTGGTTGTCGCAGTATGGGGCAGCAAGAATGAGCGGTTCAGGGGCTTGTATCTTCGCCCCCTTCGATTCGAAGGAGGTAGCGGATCAGGTTCTAGCCAAAGCCCCGCAGGGCTTGAAGGTCTGGGTAGCCGAAGGGCTCGACAGACACCCCCTGCAGAGCTGGGTTGTGTAAGTAGCGAAAACGATTTCTTGGGGAGTCGCCAAGTTGGTCAAGGCACCGGATTTTGATTCCGGCATTCGAAGGTTCGAATCCTTCTTCCCCAGCCAAATTATGCGGGCAGGCCAAAAACCTGCCCGTTTTGTTTTAAGCTGTTCTACATCGCAGTAACGAGAGGTGATCATGGCTTCGGGCAGCCTGATGGTTTTCACCGGCAACGCCAACCCCAAACTGGCCGCAGATGTGGTGCGCCGCTTGGGCAAGTCTCTGGGTTCCGCCACTGTAGGGCGTTTCTCCGACGGCGAAGTCAATGTCGAACTGCTGGAGAACGTGCGTGGTAAGGACATCTTCGTCCTCCAGCCGACCTGCGTTCCCACCAACGACAACATCATGGAACTGCTGATCATGGTCGACGCGCTGAAGCGCGCGTCTGCCGGCCGGATCACCGCAGCCATTCCCTATTTTGGTTACGCTCGTCAGGATCGCCGTCCGCGCTCCGCCCGCGTGCCCATCACCGCCAAGGTGGTGGCCAACATGCTGCAGGCGGCCGGTGTCCAGCGCGTTCTGACCGTCGATCTTCACGCCGACCAGATCCAGGGCTTCTTCGACATTCCGGTGGATAACATCTACGCAACCCCGGTGTTGCTGGATTACCTGGAAAAGCAGAAGTACGACGACCTGATGGTTGTGTCGCCGGACGTTGGTGGCGTTGTTCGCGCCCGGGCCTTTGCCAAGCGCCTCGAGTGCGATCTGGCGATCATCGACAAGCGTCGTCCGAAGGCCAATGTCTCCGAGGTGATGAACATCATTGGTGAGGTCGAAGGCCGTACCTGCGTGATCATGGACGACATCGTCGATACCGCTGGTACCCTCTGCAAGGCCGCGCAGGCCCTCAAGGAAAACGGCGCAAAGCGCGTGCTGGCCTACTGTACCCACGCGGTGCTGTCCGGCCCGGCGATCAGCCGCATCAACGAGTCCGATCTCGATGAACTGATCGTCACCGACACCATCCCGCTGTCCGATGAGGCCAAGGCCTGCGGCAAGATCGGTTCGGTGTCCATCGCCGACCTGCTGGCAGACACGATCCTGCGGATCAGCAACGAAGAGTCGGTCAGTTCGCTCTTCACCGAGTAAATCGCCAAGTTTTGAGCCGGTGGGTGTAAGCCCGCCGGCTTTTTTCAGCCTGTCTGGTCGCGGACAGGCTTTTTACTGGAGTAGTACTAATGACCATTCAATTCAATGCCAAGTCGCGCGTTCAGCAGGGTTCGAGTGCGAGCCGCCGCCTGCGTCGTGCCGGCAGCGTGCCCGCCATCGTGTTCGGTGGCTCCGCCGCTCCCCAGCAGATCGAAGTCGATCACAACGAGATCTACCACGCTCTGCGCAACGAAGCCTTCCACTCCTCCGTGCTGAGCCTGGTGCTCGACGGCGCTGCCCAGGCCGTGATCCTGAAGGACACCCAGTGGCACCCGTACAAGCAGCAAGTCCTGCACCTGGACTTCCAGCGCGTTGACGCCACCCACAAGATCCACGTCAAGGTGCCCCTGCACTTCGTGAACGCCGAAATCGCCCCGGGCGTGAAGCTCGACGGTGGCATCGTGTCCCACGTGCTGACCGAAGTCGAACTCGAGTGCCTGCCGGGTGACCTGCCCGAGTTCATCCAGGTTGACCTGAAGGATCTGGCTTCCGGCCACTCCCTGCACGTCTCCAACCTCGTCCTGCCGGCCGGCGTCAAGGCGCTGACCCATGGTGAAGACCCCGTCGTGGCGACCATCCTGGCCGTCCGCGGTGGTTCCGACGAGGCTGCCGAAACTCCGGCTGCCTGATTCTCTCCGGGATTGCGAGGTCGTTAACGCATGAGCCAGCTTGCACCGAAGCTCGTCGTCGGCCTCGGCAACCCCGGTGCGGAATACGCTGAAACCCGGCATAACGCCGGGTTTTGGTTTTGTGAGCGCCTGGCTCGAGAGCTTGGCACCAGCTTCAGCAAGGAAGCCCGCTTCCATGGCCTGGCTGCCAACGCCCGAAACGAAGGCGTGTGGTTGCTGATGCCGCAGACCTTCATGAACCGCTCCGGCCAGTCGGTGGCTGCGTTGGCGCGTTTCTATCGCATTGCACCCGCCGAGATACTGGTGGTGCATGACGAACTCGATATTCCTCCCGGCCAGTTGCGCGTCAAGTTTGGCGGCGGCCTGGGTGGCCACAATGGCCTGAAGGACATCACTGCCCACCTGGGTACCCAGGACTTCTGGCGCCTGCGGATCGGCATCGGCCATCCTGGCGACCGCAACGAAGTCGTCAATTTCGTCCTCAAGCCGCCCCGGCGCGAAGAGTCGGCCCTCATCGACGAATCCATCGATCGTGCCCTGTCGGCCTGGCCGCTGATCGCGCGAGCCGACTGGAACGGCGCAACCCAGCGTCTCAATACCCGCCCCGCAGCGCCCAAAGCCCCTCGCTGATTTGCCGCGAGGCTTAAAGCCCGCGGAGCCTTTGCCGTATACCTCTCATAGACAACAATCGACCGGATATCAAAGATCCGGCATTAATCTGGGGTGGTAAGCATGCGCAAGCTATCGGATACGCCGATCTGGTTACGTCTGACGGGGGCGATCTGGCTGATGCTGGTGATCGCATGGGGGGGAATGATCGCGTGGGAGTCCCGCGTTAATCGGGATATTGCGATCGCGCAGGCGGAAGATTTCGCCCACAGCATCCACGAAATGACCATGGCCGGCCTGACCGGCATGATGATCACCGGCACCGTGGGGCAGCGGGAGGTCTTTCTCGACCAGATCAAGCAGCTGTCGGTGATCCGCGATCTCGAAGTGATTCGTGCCGATGCGGTCAGTAAGCAGTTCGGCCCCGGCAACCGCAAGATGCCGGCCCTCGACGACGATGAAAAGCAGGCCTTGAGCAGCGGAAAGGCCATGGTTCGGGTCGAGCACGGCAACGGGAGCGGTGAATACCTGCGGGTCGTCAAGCCGGCGCTGGCGTCTACCAACTACCTGGGCAAGAACTGTACGGCCTGTCATCAGGTGGCGCCGGGCACGCCGCTGGGCCTGGTGAGCATGAAGATCTCCCTCGATCGCGTCAATGAGGCGGTGGACACCTTCTTGTGGAAGAGCATCGTCAGTGCGCTGGTGGTCTCCCTGCCGCTGATCGCCTTCGTGATGTTCTTCATCCGGCGTTTCGTCGTGAATCCCCTCACCGAGATGAACAACAGCCTTGCCGAGATCGCCAAGGGTGAGGGAGACCTGACCCGTCGCTTGGCGGTGGCGGGCCAGGACGAGATCGGCAAGACCGCGTCCACCTTCAACGAGATGCTCGGAACGATCGCCCAACTGGTGCGGCATGTGTCCGAATCGGCTGCGCGGGTGACCAGTTCGGCCCATCAGCTGTCCGCCAGCGCCAAGCAAGTGGCGGACGGCTCACGCCGTCAGAACGAGCAGTCGATGAATGCCGCTGCGTCGGTGGAGCACATGGCGGAGAACATCGCCAATGTGGCAGCGAGCGCCGAGCGGGTGCACCAGCGCTCCCAGGAGAGCCTGAAGCAGGCGGAGGAAGGCAGCCGGACCCTCGACTCCCTGGTGACCGAAGTCAGCCATGCGGAGAGCGCGGTGCGGGAGATGGCGTCGTCGGTGGAACAGTTCGTCGAGTCCACCACCGCGATCACCACGATGACTCAGGAAGTGCGCGACATCGCCGAGCAGACGAACTTGCTGGCCCTCAATGCCGCCATTGAGGCCGCGCGGGCCGGCGAGCAGGGGCGGGGCTTCGCTGTGGTGGCTGATGAGGTGCGCAAGCTGGCCGAGAAGTCCGCCCGCTCCGCCGGCGAGATTGATGCGGTCACGTCGCGTCTCAGCAAGCAGTCGGTGGCGGTGCGTGAATCCATCCAGCAGGGGCTGGAGCATTTGGCATCCAGTCGTGAGGCGGTAGCTACGGTATCCAGCGCGATCACCGCCGGCAACGAGTCGGTGGTGGCGGTCGGGCATGGCCTCGACGAGATCGCGGAGGCGACCGAGCAACAACGCTCGGCCAGCGCCGCTGTGGCGGAGAGCATCGAGTCGATTGCCGCGATGGCGCGGGACAACAACGAGGCCGTCGAGTCCACGGCCCGCGCGGCCCAGGACATGGAAAGCCTCGCCAGCCAGCTGCAGCAGACGGTGTCGCGCTTCCGGGTATGATCCTGCGCGGACGGCGGCAGCCGCTCGGCGGGAGCGGGGGCCGGCGGCGACTGACACCACCGAGCGCAAAAAAGGCGGCCGCCCTGGCCGCCTGACCGTTCTGCCGTCAATCCGTCAATCCGGCCGGTGAGCAGCCTCAGCGGATGCCGGCGCGCTGAATAAGCGCCTGGATCTCGCCGACGATGCCGCGCCGGAAGGCCAGCACGCAGACGACAAAGATCGCCCCCATGATCACCGTCACCCAGGAGCCGACCTTGTCTGCCAGCTCGTTCTGCAGGCTGACGATTGTCGCTGAGCCGACCGCCGGGCCGAGGATGGTGCCGAGGCCACCGAGCAAGGTCATTAGAACCACTTCGCCAGAGGTGTGCCAGTGCACATCCGACAGGGAGGCGAGCTGGAAGACCAGGGTCTTGGTCGCTCCGGCGAGGCCTGCCAGGGAGGCCGAGATCACGAAGGCCAGCAGCTTGAATCTGGCCACGTCGTAGCCGAGGGAGACTGCCCGCGGCTCGTTCTCACGGATGGCCTTGAGGATCTGCCCGAAGGGCGAGTGGATCGTCCGGTAGATGATGAAGAAGCCCAGGCTGAACACTGCATACACCAGGTAGTACATGGCGATGTTGTCCGACAGGTCTATGACGCCGAACAGGTGGCCGCGGGGCACGCCCTGCAGGCCGTCCTCGCCGCCGGTGGCCGGCACCTGCAGGACCAGGAAGTACACCATCTGCGCGAGGGCCAGGGTGATCATCGCGAAGTAGATGCCGGTACGGCGGATCGCCAGAATGCCGAACAACCAGCCGAGTAGGCCGGCGCTGGCGGTGCCGGCCAGGATGCCCACCTCGGGTGAGACGCCCGAATCGCGCACCAGCAGGCCGCACACATAGCCGGCCGTACCGAGAAAGGCCGCATGGCCGAAGGACAGCAGGCCGGCGAAACCGAGCAACAGGTTGAAGGCGCTGGCGAACAGCGCGAAGCAGAACAGCTTCATCAAGAAGGTCGGGTACACCGCGAAGGGGGCGAGCAGGCCGACGATGAAGAGGCCGGTGTACAAGACCTCGGTCTTGACCAGCGCGCTGGGCTGAGCGGGAGAGTTCACGCTGACTCCTGGTTTCCGTGGATCAGGCCTTGCCGAACAGGCCCGCAGGCCGCACTAGCAGGACGATGACCATGATGACGAAGACGACGACGGCGGAAGCTTCGGGGTAAAAGACCTTGGTCAGGCCCTCGATGAGGCCCAGCCCGATGCCGGTGACGATGGATCCGAGGATGGAGCCCATGCCGCCGATCACCACCACCGCGAAGACCACGATGATCAGGTTGGAGCCCATCAACGGATTGACCTGGAACACCGGCGCGGCGAGCACGCCGGCGAAGGCCGCCAAGGCCACGCCGTAGCCGTAGGTGAAGGTGATCAGCAGCGGCACGTTGATGCCCAGCGCCTGGACGATCTGCGGGTTCTCGGTGCCGGCGCGAAGGTAGGCGCCAAGGCGGGTCTTCTCGATCATGAACCAGGTGCCGAAGCACACCGTCAGCGACGCGACGACGACCCACGCGCGATACAGCGGCAGGAACATGAAACCCAGATGGATGCCGCCGGAGAGGGCTTCCGGCACCTCGTAGGATTCACCGGAGATGCCGAACTGGTCGCGGAAGATGCCTTCGATGATCAGCGCCAGCCCGAAGGTGAGCAGTAGGCCGTAGAGGTGGTCCAGCTTGTAGAGCTTGCGCAGCATGGTTCGCTCGAGGATCACGCCGAGCAGGCCGACCAGCAGCGGCGCAGCGATCAGCGCGACCCAGTAGTTGACCTCGAACTTCGTCAGGGCCAGCCAGGCGATAAAGGCGCCCATCATGTACTGCGCGCCGTGGGCGAAGTTGATGATGTTGAGCAGGCCGAAGATGATCGCCAGCCCGAGGCTGAGGACCGCATAGAAGGATCCGTTGATCAGCCCGACCAGCAGCTGGCTGCCGAGCAGGGCCGTCGGGACGCCGAAGATTTCCATTGGGCACTCCAGTCCTGGTATCGCGTTGGGCTACCAGACAAGGTTTGGGGAAGCGGTCCCCGTGGGGGCGAATTCATTCGCTCCCACGGGATCCTCCCACAGGGCCGGCGCGATTACTTCTTGACCAGCGCGCAGCGTGACAGGGACAGCGGCTGGAAGGCCTCCGCTGCCGGAATCACCTGGCGCACGTTGTAGTAGTCCCACGGGTACTTGGATTCGGACGGTTTCTTCACCTGCATCAGGTACATGTCATGCACCATGCGGCCGTCTTCGCGGATCTGGCCGTTCTTGGCGAAAAAGTCATTGATCGGCGTCTTCTTCATCTGGGCCATGACCTTCTTGGTGTCGTCGGTGCCGGCTGCCTTGACCGCCTTCAAGTAGTGGTAGATCGATGAGTACTGGCCGGCCTGGACCATCGTCGGCATCTTCTTCTGTACGCTGAAGAAGCGCTTCGACCAGGCGCGGGTTTCGTCATTGAGATCCCAGTAGAAACCTTCTGTCAGGTACATGCCCTGGGTGGACTTGAGGCCCAGTGCGTGGACGTCGGTGATGAACATCAGCAGGCCCGCCAGGGACTGGGTCGGCGTGATGCTGAACTCTGCGGCCTGCTTGATGGAGTTGGTGGTATCGGCCCCGGCATTGGCAAGGCCGATGACCTGGGCACCGGAGGCCTGCGCCTTGAGCAGATAGGATGAGAAGTCCGAGCCGGGGAAGGGGTGGCGGACCGAGCCGAGCACCTTGCCGCCATTGGCGGTGACCACCGCCGAGGCATCCTTCTCAAGCGCCTGGCCGAAGGCGTAGTCGGCGGTGATGAAGAACCAGCTCTTGCCGCCCTGCTTGGTCACCGCCTTGGCGGTGCCGTTGGCGAGGGCGTAGGTATCGTAGGTGTAATGCACCGACACGTCGTTGCACTGCTCGTTGGTGATCGGTGTTGAGCCGGGGCCGTTCATGATCGCGATACGGTCCTTCTCCTTGGCGACCTTCATCACCGCCAGCGCGGTGGAGGTGGTGACCAGCTCGGTGGCGGTATCCACGCCTTCACGCTCGAACCATTCGCGGGCTTTGTTGGAGGCGATGTCGGCCTTGTTCTGGTGGTCGGCGGTGACCACCTCGATCTTGAAGTTCGGTTTTTCCTTGGCGATGAAGTCCTCGACGGCCATCTTGGTGGCCAGCACCGCACCGGAACCGGCCAGGTCGGAATAGGTGCCGGACAGGTCGGTGAGTACACCGATCTTCACCACCCCGCCGGAAATCTGAGCGTGAGCGCCGACGGACAGGGTGGCGAGGGCGGCGGCACAGGCCAGGCTCATCGTCTTCTTCATGCTCATGTCTCTCACTCCTTCTGCTTATCGTGTGTTGGGGGTTCAGACGCCCAGGGTCTGGTGCAGCCAGTCCATGCGGCCGGGCAGTTCTTCCTTGCTGATCGTGGCGAGGATTTCGCCGTGCTCCAGCACGTAGTGGCGGTCGGCCAGCGGCGCGGCGAAGCGGAAGTTCTGCTCCACCAGGATGATCGTGAAGCCGCGTGCCTTGAGCTCGTTGATGACCTCGCCGAGTTTCTTGACGATGACCGGCGCCAGCCCTTCGGTGATCTCGTCGAGCAGCAGCAGCTTGGCGCCGGTGCGTAGCACGCGGGCCATCGCGAGCATCTGCTGCTCGCCGCCGGACAGCTTGGTGCCGGGGCTGTTGCGGCGTTCGAGCAGGTTGGGGAACATCGCGTACAGTTCGTCCACCGACATGCCACCGCTGGCCACCTGGGGCGGTAGCAGCAGGTTCTCTTCGGTGGAAAGGGACGCGAAGATGGCGCGTTCCTCGGGTACGTAGCCGATCCCGTAGCGGGCCATGCGGTGGGTTGGTTCGGCGATGACTTCCTTGCCGTTCACCATGATCGAGCCGCTGCGCCGGCCCACCAGACCGAGGATGGACTTGAGGGTGGTCGACCGGCCGGCGCCGTTCCGGCCGAGCAGCGTGACGCACTCGCCGCGCCCGACATGCAGGTCGATGCCGTGCAGGATGTGGGATTCGCCGTAGAACGCGTGCAGGTCGCGGATGCGCAGCATCTCGGGCTTCGGGTCGAAGGCGCTGGTCATGGGGCGGGCTTCCGGTCAGTGGTGGGCGTCGTGCATGTCGGCCGAGCCCACGTAGGCTTCGAGCACCTGCGGGTTCTTGGAGACCTCCTCGTAGGGGCCTTCGGCGAGGATGCTGCCACGCTGCAGCACGGTGATGCGGTCGCACAGGTTGGCGACTACCGACAGGTTGTGCTCGACCATCAGGATCGTGCGGTCGGTGGAAACCTTGCGGATCAGTGCGACGACCCGGGCGATGTCCTCGTGGCCCATGCCCTGGGTCGGTTCGTCGAGAAGCATCATCGTCGGCTCCAGCGCCAGCGTCGTGGCGATCTCCAGTGCGCGCTTGCGGCCATAGGGCATTTCCGCCGTGACGGTGTCGGCGAAGCCGGCCAGATCCACCGATTCCAGCAGTTCCATTGCGCGGCTGTTGAGCACGTCGAGGCTCTTCTTCGAACGCCAGAAATGGAATTCGGTGCCGAGCTTCTTCTGCAGGCCGATGCGTACGTTTTCCATCACCGTCAGGTGCGGGAAGGTTGCCGAGATCTGGAAGGAGCGCACCAGCCCGCGACGGGCGGTGGCAGCCGGGGCCTCGCGGGTGATGTCCTGCCCGTCGAAGTGGATTGTGCCGCGGGTCGGTGGCAGGAACTTGGTGAGCAGGTTGAAGACGGTGGTCTTGCCGGCACCGTTAGGCCCGATCAGCGCGTGGATGTGGCCGCGTCGGACTTTCAGATCCACATTGGAAACGGCCGTGAAGCCCTTGAACTCCTTGGTCAGACCACTGGTTTCCAGGATGTATTCGCTCATGGGACCTCCCGCAGCGTGGCGGATCAGCGTTTCGTCGGGAGGGTGCGGCGGGCGCGGGCTGGAATGAGGCTCCGCTGCGTCTCGATCAAGCGGCGGGCCAGCCGCGCGGCGAGAATGAGGGTGATGATCGTCGCCAGGATGGGCAAGGGGCTCATGGCGGGGTCTCCGTATCGGTATCGTTATGTCAGCTAGCCTAGGGCCGGACCTTGTCCACAGCGTTGCTCAAATGTAACGAATGTTGCGATATGCCAGCTGGGCGCTTCCATCGCGGAGCGCCTTGACTGGCGCCAAGAAGGCTTCGCAGCCGGGATGCGGGGACGGTGATGGAATACCCGAACGGCGTAGGCTGAGCCGCGGGCTTCCCACATCCGCTGCAGCATGGGCCGCCGCAAGCGCTAGAATGCAAGATTGCAACAAACCATTCGTTCGAAGACGGAGTCACCCGAGATGCCCCAGTACCGTTCCCGCACCTCCACCGCCGGTCGCAACATGGCCGGCGCCCGCGCCCTGTGGCGCGCCACAGGCATGAAGGACGGCGATTTCGAAAAGCCGATCATCGCCGTGGTCAACAGCTTTACCCAGTTTGTGCCGGGCCACGTGCACCTGAAGGATCTGGGCCAGCTGGTCGCGCGGGAGATCGAGGCTGCCGGCGGCGTCGCTAAGGAATTCAACACCATCGCCATCGACGACGGCATCGCCATGGGCCACGGCGGCATGCTCTACAGCCTGCCGTCCCGCGACCTGATCGCCGACAGCGTGGAGTACATGGTTAATGCCCACACCGCCGACGCGATGGTGTGCATCTCCAACTGCGACAAGATCACTCCGGGCATGCTGATGGCCGCGCTACGCCTCAACATCCCGGCGATCTTCGTGTCCGGTGGCCCGATGGAGGCCGGCAAGGTCAAGTGGGAAGCCAAGGTGATCTCCCTCGACCTGGTCGACGCGATGGTCAAGGCCGCTGACAGCAGCTGTTCCGACGAGGAAGTGGACGCCGTCGAGCGTTCCGCCTGTCCGACCTGTGGTTCCTGTTCCGGCATGTTCACCGCCAACTCCATGAACTGCCTGACCGAGGCGCTGGGACTGTCCCTGCCGGGCAACGGCACGGTGGTCGCTACCCACGCCGACCGCGAGCAGCTGTTCCTGCGCGCTGGCCGTACCATCGTCGGCATGGCCCGCCGTTACTACGAGCAGGATGACGAGTCCGTGCTGCCGCGCTCCATCGCCAGCTTCAAGGCCTTCGAGAACGCCATCAGCCTCGACGTGGCGATGGGTGGCTCCACCAACACCGTGCTGCACCTGCTGGCCGCCGCCAAGGAAGCCGGCGTGGACTTCACGATGCAGGACATCGACCGCATCTCCCGCCACGTGCCCTGCCTGTGCAAGGTGGCGCCGGCCGTGTCCGACGTGCACATCGAAGATGTGCACCGCGCCGGCGGCATCATGGGCATCCTCGGCGAGCTGAACCGCGCTGGCCTGCTGCACACCGACCTGCCCACCGTCCATGCCAAGACCCTCGGCGAGGCGCTGGCGACCTGGGACGTGATGAAGGCTCATGACGGCGGCGTTTTCAACTTCTACAAGGCTGCCCCGGGCGGCGTGCCGACCCAGGTGGCTTTCAGTCAGGATCGCCGCTGGAACGAGCTGGACCTGGACCGCAGCCACGGGGTGATCCGCGACAAGGCGCACGCCTTCAGCCAGGACGGCGGCCTCGCCGTGCTGTACGGCAACATTGCCGAGAAGGGCTGCATCGTGAAGACCGCCGGCGTCGACGAGTCGATCTGGCAGTTCACCGGCCGTGCCCGCGTGTTCGAGAGCCAGGAAGACGCCGTGGCCGGCATCCTCGGTGACCAGATCGTCGCCGGAGACGTGGTGGTGATCCGATACGAAGGCCCGAAGGGCGGTCCCGGCATGCAGGAGATGCTCTACCCGACCAGCTACCTGAAGTCCAAGGGCCTCGGCAAGAGCTGCGCGCTGCTTACCGACGGGCGCTTCTCCGGTGGCACCTCTGGCCTGTCCATCGGCCACGCCTCGCCGGAAGCGGCCTGCGGTGGCGCGATCGGCCTGGTGGAAGAGGGCGACACCATCGAGATCGACATCCCCAACCGCCGCATCAACCTGGCGGTGTCCGACGAGGTGCTGGCGGCCCGCCGCGCCGCTCAGGACGCCCGTGGCTGGAAGCCGGCCAACCGCGTCCGCCACGTGTCCGCCGCGCTGCAGGCCTACGCGGCGCTCACCACCAGTGCCGATACCGGCGCGGTGCGCGACGTGACGCAGATCCAGCGCTGAGTCAGGTTTTCGCGTGATCCAACAAAGCCCGGCGAAAGCCGGGCTTTGTTTTTGTGGTGGCTCGCGGCTGGAACGCCCCGCTCTCGTGGGGGCAGATCAGGGCGCGCCGCCTTTTCAGCGGCCCAGTTCCTCCAGCGAGGCGTGCAGCTTGGGCACGAACAGCGCGTCCTGCTCGCTGATCTGGGCGAGGGCGTAGCTGATCAGCTGGGGGCCAGCGGCGATGGCATCCGGCGCGTTGTCCAGCTCGGCAGCGAAGCGGCCGATGCTGCTGGCCACCAGCCGCGTGATGCGTGGGTTCTCGCCAAAGACGCGGGCCGTGCCGATGGCGTTGCTGATAAGCGCGGCGGTGGCCTCGAAGTGGTCGGGTTTCGGCTTGGCCATGGCGTGTCCTCCAGGAACGGTTTTCAGTCCGCGTGAACGTCGTCGGCTGCCCGGTTGGCGCCGTAGTTGCGCAGCCGGTTTTCCGCAGCGACGCCGAGGATCTTCAGCAGCCAGGGCGGTGGCGAGTTCTCCATCGCGTGCTGGAACTTGGCGATCACCTCGTCCGCCGGGCCACCTTCTGCCAACTTGATCGGATAAATGTCGGCACGGATGATTTTGGCCGCTGCCGGGCCGCCGACGGAAACCACGTACACCACGTGGCAGTCGCCGATGAGCTGGGCGCGGAACAGGTTCTTATCTGGCGCGAAATCCGCCTCGGCGGTGTGGCGGACATCGATCAGGCGGCTCTCGGTGGGTGACACCTGATAGACCAGGAAGCGCAGGCAGGAGCCGAAGTGCCCGTTGAGCGCCAGGCCGAAGTCGGAGGCGATGGCGACGCGCACCGAACCGGGCATGTCGCCCTCGTTGTAGGGCTCGAGGGGCGGCAGTCCTTCATCGTCGTCCGCGTCGCCCCACAGGATGCGCACGGCCAGCTTCATGGCCTCCAGGCCAATGCCAATGTCTTCGCCATCCTCTTCGCCGTCGAGGCTGCCGAAGCCGGTCTTCAGGTGGGTAACGGTGATGTTGCGCAGGGTCTCGGTGTCGATAGTGTCGCCGAGGCATTCCTGCAGCACTTCGATCAGGCGGGTCAGGCCGATGTTGGGCATGGCCCGCGCGGCAAGGGCCACCCGGAGGGCGGCCTCACGGGTGATCTTTTCGGGTTTTTCCATGGGGGACTCCGCTTGCTTGTGATGTTTCCCCAGGTATCAGCAGATACAGTGCCAGCTCCCGGGGTGGTGTCCGGTGTGCGGTTCAAGTGCTTGTCGGCAAAGCGGAAGTTGCCGGATGCTAGAGCCCGTTCAGGGGCCGGCGATGTGTCGTTTCAACGACAAAGCCCGCGTCCGCCGTGGCAGGAAAGTGGCTGCGGGATGTCGCCTTCCCGACAAGCCGCGGGCGTCAAGGGGGGGGCGGAATGCCGTGTCGGGGGCGCTATCCGGGCCTGGGAGGGCGTGGTTCGAAGCTTGCTTTGCCTTGTTCGACACCGCCGCATTGGGGCGGTCTTCGACAACGCGACAGCGGGAGACCCACATGGATGCAAGCGTTAGCGTGAAGGACAGGAACGGCCGGGCGGTCACCGTGGGCGAACATGTGCGGATCCTCTCCGTCTCGCCGGACCCGGACATGGACGAGGACGAGCTGGACATGATCATGTTCATGGTCGGGGCGATCTCCGAGGTGGAGAAGATCGACGAGGAGGGGCGCGCCTGGGTGACCATGTGGTGGAACTGCGTGGAAACGACGGCGGTGAGCAGCGTTGGCCTATTTCCCCACGAGATGGAGTGGGTACCGCCTGAAATGGCTTGAGTGACCTGTGTCACGTGATGTGTCGGACCGTCAAGAATCCATGGGAATATGTCGATAAAGTGATATTCCTCGTTTTTCTGGCGGTTCCGCAAAATCGCCTCGCGGATCATGTTCGCCCGACTGTCGATCAAAACTCGTCTTTTTCTGCTTCTTCTCCTGAACGGACTCCTGTTCATTGCCGCTGTTGGCGCGCTGCTTCTGCAGATGGACTGGAATCAGGGACGAATCACCCGTTTTCTTGATTCCGATCTCGCGCTCGAACGTAATCTCGGCGACGCCTATTCTCAAGGACTGCAGATCGGACAGGCGCTACGCAACATCCTTCTCGATCCAGCCAATGAAAAGGGTTATGCGAATTACAACAAGGCTCGGGCGCAATTTGACGAAGCGATGCAAGCGGTCGCCAGGGCGGATGGAATGGCGAGTAGCCGGGAGATCGTGGCTGCGGCCGAGGCCTGGCATCCACTGCGGGATGAGGTGCTGGGGCGGGTCAAGCGCGGAGAACTGGAAGCAGCCAAGGCTTATCTGGTTGGTGATGAAACGCCGCGCTGGCGGGTCCTGCGGGAAGGTTTGCTGAAGGCCCGCGAGGATGCTCGCCAGCGTGCCCAGGAAACCCGTCAGATTCTCGATGAAGGGTACAAGAATGCGCGGGCAAAGGCTTTTGCGCTGGGAGCTGTCTTGCTGTTGTTCAGCTTGGCGGTTACGACCTGGATCAGTCGGGGGCTTTTACGGCAGCTCGGCGGTGAGCCGGCCGTGGCCGTGACGGTGGTGCGGCGCATTGCCCATGGCGACCTGTCCGAAAGAGTTCCGCTTTCGCAGGGCGATGATGGCACCAGCCTGCTTGCCGCAATGCAGAACATGCAGGTAGACCTGTCGGCGGAAATTGGAAAGGTGCGGGATACCGCCGATCGCTTGAGCAACACCGTTGATGTGGTGCGGGGAAATTCGGATGCCGTGACCTGTGTGTCCCGCGCCCAGAACGACGCCTCGGTGGCGATGGCCGGAGCTATTGGCAACCTCACGCGCAGCATTGGTGACGTGGACCGGAACGCGGCCGAGGCCGGTCGGCTGGCCAGCGCAAGTACCGAGGGAGCCCAGCGCACGATTGCCCGGATAGGGGACGTGGAAGCAGTGATCGGAGATATGGCTGCCAGGATGCAGGCATCCGCCGAGATCATCGGGCAACTGGGAGGGCAGTCAGATGAAATTTCCCAGATCGTCACCGCCATCAAGGATATTGCGGATCAGACCAACCTGCTGGCCCTGAATGCTGCGATCGAGGCTGCCCGGGCGGGTGAGCAGGGGCGGGGGTTCGCAGTCGTTGCCGACGAGGTGCGCAAGCTCTCGGAGCGGACAGGGGCGGCCACGCAGGAAATCGCTTCCATGATTTCGCGCCTGCAGGAGAGCAGCCGAGGTGCGGTCCAGAGCGTCTCGGAAACAGTCGAAATGGCGGACAGCAGCGTCGATAAGGTGAGTCATGCGAAGGCGGCGATAGCGGAACTCGAGGCGATCGTGGGGCAAGTGCATGGCCTGGTGGCATCGATCAGTACCGCAATGCATGAGCAGCACCATGCCTGTGACGCGCTGTCCGAGCAAATCAATGGCATCAGCCGTATGGGCGACGAGAACCACCAGGCCAGTGTCGAAACGCTGCGTGAAGTCGAGGCGCTGGCCCGCGTCGCCGTTGATCTCGAAGAGAGCGTGCGCCGTTTCCGTCTCGGTTAGAGCTTCTTTTCCATGAACAAGGCCTGGCCCATGGCCGGGTCGAGCTGGTAGCCCGCGAAGCCGCAGTTCAGGTAGGCCTGGCGGGCGCCGGTATTGCCTTCGAGCACTTCGAGGGTCAGCTTGCAGCAGTTCCGCTCCCGCGCTACCTGTTCGGCGTGGGCCAGCAGCGCCGTGGCGATGCCGCGGCGGCGGAAGTCCTCATGCACGATGATGTCGTGCACATTCAATAGCGGCCGGCAGGCGAAGGTGGAGAAGCCTTCCACGCAGTTGATCAGCCCGGCGGCCTGCCGCTCCCCTTTCTTGTTCCAGTAGGCGATGAAGCTCAGCACGGTCGGGCGGCGGCGCAACTCGTCCGGCAGGCGCGTGCGCAGCTCGTTGCTCATGGCCTGGCCGCTACCGGTGGGGCCGCGCATGTAATGGTCGAGCAGGTCGAGAAAGTCGTTGCGCTGGGCTGTGTCGTCGAAGTCAACAGGCTGGATGGAAAGGTCGCTCATCGTGGGTATCGGAAAACTCGGGTTTATGTCGTTTGGCTTGCGTCGAAGTGGATGCCTGGTTTCCGTTTGACCGGTCAGTCGATTACCAGTCTCTCGGCGCGGTCGGCGCGATGCTCTGCTGAAAAACAATAAGGCCTTGTCGGATAAGGGTTTTTATGGCCTGCCGAAACTGGGCACGCTTTTTGTTAAATCCCCTCTCGCCATGTGCGACCGTGCCGGCCCGCTTGCGTCGCGATAGATCAGAACATATCCGGGCCCGATGTTCCACCAGGGGGTTGGTATCCATGACTGAAACGTTCTACGAAGTGCTGCGGCGGCAAGGCATCACGCGCCGCAGCTTCATGAAATTCTGCAGCCTGACGGCCACCTCGCTGGGCCTCGGCAGCGCCTTCGTACCCAAGATCGCCCACGCGCTGGAAAACAAGCCGCGTACGCCGGTGATCTGGCTGCACGGTCTGGAGTGCACCTGCTGCTCGGAGTCCTTCATCCGCTCGGCCCACCCGCTGACCAAGGACGTGGTGCTGTCGATGCTGTCCCTCGACTACGACGACACGCTGATGGCCGCCGCCGGCCACCAGGCCGAGGCGATCATCGAAGAGGTCAAAAAGAAGTACAAGGGCAACTACATCGTCGCTGTCGAAGGCAATCCGCCGCTTAACGAGGACGGCATGTTCTGCATCCACGGCGGCCGTCCCTTCGTGGAAGTGCTGAAGGAAACCTGCGCCGACGCCAAGGCCATCATCAGCTGGGGCGCCTGCGCGTCCTACGGCTGCGTGCAGGCCGCCAAGCCGAACCCGACCCGCGCGACGCCGGTGCACAAGGTGATCACCGACAAGCCCATCGTGCGCGTGCCTGGCTGCCCGCCGATCGCTGAGGTGATGACCGGTGTGGTCACCTACATGCTGACCTTCGACAAAATCCCCGAACTCGACCGCCAGGGTCGCCCGAAGATGTTCTACGGCCAGCGCATCCACGACAAGTGCTACCGCCGTCCCCACTTCGACGCCGGCCAGTTCGTCGAGAACTGGGACGACGACGCGGCGCGCAAGGGCTACTGCCTCTACAAGATGGGTTGCAAGGGCCCGACTACCTACAACGCCTGCTCGTCGATGCGCTGGAACGGCGGCGTGAGCTGGCCGGTGCAGTCCGGCCACGGTTGTATCGGCTGCTCGGAAGACGGCTTCTGGGACAAGGGCAGCTTCTACGACCGCGTCACCGACATCAAGCAGTTCGCCGTTGAAGGCAATGCCGACAAGGTCGGCGGCACGGCGGCCGGCGTGGTCGGCGCAGCGGTTGCTGCCCATGCCGCGGTGACGGCGCTGGCGCGGGCCCGCAGCGACAAGCAGGGCGACAATCAGAATTCGGGAGATAAATAATGACTGTGCTTGAAACCCAGGGCTTCAAGCTCGACAACTCCGGCAAGCGCGTGGTGGTCGATCCGGTATGCCGGATCGAGGGCCACATGCGCGTCGAGGTGAACATCGACGACAAGAACGTGATCCGCAACGCGGTATCCACCGGCACCATGTGGCGCGGGCTGGAGGTGATCCTGAAGGGCCGTGACCCCCGCGATGCGTGGGCCTTCACCGAGCGGATCTGCGGCGTGTGTACCGGTACCCACGCGCTGACGTCCGTGCGCGCGGTGGAAGATGCATTGGCGATCCAGATTCCGGAGAACGCCAACATCATCCGCAACCTGATGCAGCTCAACCTGTACATCCACGATCACCTGGTGCATTTCTACCACCTGCACGCGCTGGACTGGGTGGACGTGGTGTCGGCGCTGAAGGCCGATCCGAAGAAGACCTCCGAGCTGGCCCAGAGCATTTCCAGCTGGCCGCTGTCCTCACCGGGCTATTTCCGCGATGTGCAGAACCGCCTGAAGAAGTTCGTCGAATCCGGCCAGCTCGGCCCCTTCATGAACGGCTACTGGGGCAACCCGGCCTACAAGCTGCCGCCGGAAGCCAATCTGATGGCGGTGACCCACTACCTGGAAGCGCTGGATTTCCAGAAGGACATCGTCAAGGTTCACACCATCTTCGGCGGCAAGAACCCGCACCCGAACTGGCTGGTCGGCGGCGTGCCCTGCGCGATCAACCTGGAAGGCACCGGCGCGGTCGGGGCGATCAACATGGAGCGCCTGAACCTGGTCAGCTCCATCATCGACCGCTGCATCGACTTCATCGACAACGTCTACATCCCCGACCTGAAGGCCATCGCCAGCTTCTACAAGGACTGGACCTACGGTGGCGGTATCTCGTCCCAGGCGCTGCTGTCCTACGGCGACATCCCGGACAAGGCCAACGATTACTCTGCCTCCAGCCTGTTGCTGCCGCGCGGCGCGATCATCGGTGGCGACCTCACCAAGATCCACGAGGTGGACCTGAAGGACCCGGAGCAGATTCAGGAATTCGTCGCCCACAGCTGGTACAAGTACGCCGACGAGTCCAAGGGTCTGCACCCCTTCGATGGGGTCACCGAGCCGCACTTCGAGCTCGGCAAGAATACGAAGGGAACCAAGACCAAGATCGAGAGCCTCGACGAGGCCGGCAAGTATTCGTGGATCAAGGCGCCGCGCTGGCGCGGCAACGCGATGGAAGTGGGGCCGCTGGCCCGCTACGTGATCGGCTACGTGCAGAAGAACCCGGAGTTCAAGGAGCCCGTCGACAAGCTGTTGTCCGATCTCGGCCTGCCGCTGCAGGCGATCTTCTCAACCCTCGGCCGCACCGCGGCGCGGGGCCTGGAAGCCTCGTGGGCGGCGCACAAGTCGCGCTACTTCTTCGACAAGCTGATCGCCAACCTGAAGGCCGGCGACCTCAACACCGCCAACATCGACAAGTGGGAGCCCAGCAAGTGGCCGGCCGAAACCAAGGGTGCTGGCTTCACCGAGGCACCGCGCGGCGCGCTGGGGCACTGGATCAAGATCAAGGACGGCCGCATCGACAACTACCAGGCCGTGGTGCCGACCACCTGGAACGGCGGTCCGCGCGACGACAAGGGGCAGATCGGCGCCTTCGAGGCTTCGCTGATGAACACCCCTGTGGCCAAGCCCGACGAGCCGCTGGAGATCCTGCGCACGCTGCATTCCTTCGATCCCTGCCTGGCCTGCTCCACCCACGTGATGGCGCCGGATGGGCAGGAAATGGCGTCAGTCAAGGTCCGTTAAGGAGCTGATCATGCTGTCACAACAGGACATGCTGGAGGCCGAAAGGCACGGCCGGCAGGTACGCTCGATCTACGTGTATGAAGCCCCGGTGCGCCTGTGGCACTGGATCAACGCGCTGGCGATGGTGGTGCTGGCGGTTAGCGGCTACTTCATCGGCAAGCCGCTGCCGACGATGCCGGGTGAGGCGTCCGACAACTTTCTGCTCGGCTACATCCGCTTTGCCCATTTCGCTGCAGCCTACATCTTCGCGGTGGGGTTGGCCGGGCGGGTGTATTGGGCCTTCGTCGGGAACCACCATTCGCGCCAGATCTTCAAGCTGCCGATCTTTAACGGTCACTGGTGGGGCGAGGTGTTCTTCGAGCTGCGCTGGTATCTGTTCCTCGAAAAGCAGCCGAAGAAATACGTCGGCCACAACCCGATGGCCCAGCTGATGATGTTCTTCTTCTTCACCGTGCTGGCCTTCGGCATGCTCTGCACCGGCTTCGCTCTATATGGCGAGGGGCTGGGCCTCGGCTCGTGGGCGGATCGCCTGTTTGGCTGGGTGATTCCCATGCTCGGCGGCTCGATGCAGACCCACAGCCTGCACCGGCTGGGCATGTGGATCATGATGAGCTTCGCTGTCGTGCACATCTACGCGGCGATCCGCGAGGACATCATGAGCCGCCAGAGCCTGATCTCGACGATGATCTCGGGCTGGCGGATGTTCAAGGACTGAGTGTTGCGCACCCTCGCGCAATGACCCGCAAGGTCTCCCTCCCCGGGCCGGACCGTCCCTGGCAACAGGGCGTTCCGGCCTTTCTGCGTCTGCGCCCGGGGCGGCGTCCGCTGCATCCGGGGCATTTTCTGGAGAGTCGTTTCCTGGTGCCGTTGGGTATCACCCAGGATGCGCTGGCGAAGGCGCTGGGGATCTCGCGGCGGAGGGTCAATGAGCTGGTGCGCGGCAAGCGCGCTGTCACGCCGGATACGGCCGTGCGGCTGGCGCTGCTTTTCCAGCTGGAGCCGGCTTTCTGGCTGGGGCTGCAACTGCAGTGGGATCTGTACCGGGAGTGCCGGGCCGCGGGGGGGCCGGACAGGTCAGGGAATCAGTGACAGTAGGTGGATGAAGCTGGCGGTGCACAGCGTCAACAGCAGCACCAAGCCGATGCCGGCGGCCGCCACGGGGGCGTAGCTGACATTCGAGAAATGGCGGCCGCAGCTGCGGCAGCGGAAATATTCGCTGAGCTTGATGCCAGCGAGCCGGCGGGGCTTGATGCGCGAAATGCGTACGTCGGTGCTCTGGCAATGTACGCAGGTCGGCGTGGTCGGCGTCCAGAAGTAGGTGCGGCGGGCTGGCCGGCGGTGCTCGTCGAGCTCGGCGAGTGACACCTGCGGCGACTCGGCGGCGGAAGGCTCCTTCCGGTCGTTTTCCGGTGTCGTGCTATCCGGTTCCGCATCCTCGGCGACTTTGTGCCGGGAGCGGCGCTTGAGCCGGACAATATAGAAGGCCAGCATGGCGGACACCAGCCCCAGGGCGATAATCAGGCCGGTCTTCAGGTGGGGGAGGATGTTCCGGGCCAGGTCCTTCAGATCCTGCACGCTCCAGGAAGGCTCGGTGTCAGGGGCATCCTCGGCAACCGTGGTTGCGCCCGGCTCATTCTTCCTGAGTTCCTTCAGCTTCTCGTGCCCGTGCCAGGCGGCATCCGCCGGGCCCATTCCGGCTCGGGTCAGGATCACGGCGTCCTCGAAGGCGAAGCCCGCTTCCCACCAGGCCAGACGGTCCCGGGGCGTGAAGCCTTCGCGCTTCCATTGGGCGGGCTCGGATTGGTCCAGATCCGCCATCATCGTGCGGTTGTTCTTGGTGGAGTCGCGCCATTCGGCGGCCTCGTCCGGGTCGAAGCCCTTGTCCGACCAGGTGCGTGCAAGCAGCGGCGGAAAGCCAGCGCGCTTCCAGGCCAGTGCGTCATTGGGCTTGAAAGCGTAGTTCTCCCACTCCCGGGCTTCCACCGGCTTCATCCCGGTTTCTTCCCAGCGCGTGATCTTGTTGGGGGTGGGGAGGGCGTCATTCTCCACCGTGGCGGTGGCTGCGGTCGCGGTTGCCGGCTTGTCGGCGGCCGGCCAGGCCAGCGGCGTGGCCATCAGGAGAGCGAGGGCGGTGAGGCTCGGCAGGATCTTCTTCATGGGCTCAAGACAATAAACCACTCCGTCTGGGAGCGCAGCCAAAATTCCGTTGCAGTGCGAAAAAAGTCCTCCCGCGGCGCAGCCGGTATGTCCTTGCAATATCCACGTGGCCAGGTGTGATGGTTGGAGAGCGGGCTCATGCAACCGATTATGCCTATGTGCTGGCGTTGTGTGGTGCGTTGATGGAAGGGTGTGTTTCCTTTTTGTCTCGAAGTGGAATGTTGGTGTTCGCTTCTTCTTGCGATCGGCCTTCCGGGGCGGTTGCGCCGGGGGCGGCAGGCCTTGCAGGCCAGCCATTCCGCCTCGCGCATCCTCGCAGGGCGGATCGGCACGGAACTTGATTATGTAACCCGTCCCGTTACAAAGGCGTGTTCATGACTTCCGTGCCGCGAATTCTCGTTTTGGGTATCGGCAATCTACTGTGGGCCGACGAAGGCTTTGGCGTGCGCTGCGTGGAGGCGCTGGCCGAACGCTACACGCTGCCCGACAACGTTACCGCGATGGATGGCGGCACCCAGGGCCTCTATCTGCTGCCTTACGTGGAGGAGGCGCAGTGCCTGCTGGTCTTCGATGCGGTGGATTACGGTGATCCGCCGGGCACCCTGCGTGTGGTAACCGGCAGCGAGGTGCCGCGCTTCATGGGCGCCAAGAAGATGAGCCTGCACCAGACCGGTTTCCAGGAGGTGCTGGCATCCGCCGAGTTGCTCGGCCGCCTGCCCGAGGAGCTGGTGCTGATCGGTTGCCAGCCGGTGGAGCTGGAGGATTTCGGCGGCAGCCTGCGCGATGCGGTGAAGGCGCAGATCGAGCCGGCCCTGGCGGTGGCCGGCGAATGGCTGGCCCGCTGGGGTGCGCCGCTGGCCCCGCGCGAAGGCGCCGGGCCGCGCCTCAACGAAGGTAGCCTGGAAATGGCCAATTACGAGGCTGGCCGGCCCAGCGAGCAGGAGGCCTGCCGCTTCGGCGATGCGCGCTTCCTGCAGGAGGGCTGAGCCATGTGCCTCGGCGTTCCGTATCGCGTCATCGAATCCGCCGGCTGGATGGCCCGCTGCGACGGGCCGGACGGCGAGCAGCACATCGACCTGTCGCTGGTCGGCGAACAGCCGCCCGGCACCTGGCTGCTGACCTTTCTCGGCGCCGCGCGGGAGGTGATCGACGCCGACCGGGCCGCTGCCATCAACAACGCGCTGGCGGCCCTCGATGCGGCGATGGCTGGCGACCATGCACGCATCGACGCGCTGTTCGCTGACCTGGTCGACCGCGAACCGAGCCTGCCCGATCACTTGAAGGATCTTTCATGAGCATTCAATTTGCGCCGCCCCAGTCGTCCCTCGACAAGCTGGACGCGGCCCTCAAGCGCCTGGCCGAGCGCCATGGTTTCGAGCGCGTTGCCGACGCGGCCGCCTTCGATGCCGGCGCAGGGTTGGCCGTGCTGCTGCTGACCGATGACCCCCAGCGCAGCCCTGAATCCCTCGATGTTATCGTCGTGCTGCCGGAGGCGCTGCAGGCCCTCGGCCTGCCGGCGCGGCGCTTCGCCGCCGATGCGCAGGTAAGCCTGCTGCTGGCCAAGCGCTTCGGTGCCAGCCGTTTCCCGACCGTCGTCGTGCTGCGTGACGGCGCCTACCTGGGTGCTTTCAGCGGCATCCTCGACTGGGGGCCTTTCGTTGGCGAGTTGCAGGCCCTGGCCGCCGCCGCCCCCAGCCGTCCCCCGATTTCCGTTGCCGTCCAGGACGCCAGGAGCTGTTCATGAAACCTTTCCCGATTCCCGTCGTGCCCGTCGGCCCCGGTTCGCAGACCGATGAGGCGCCCGACTACCTGGCCATGCCGAGCGGCATGAACACCTTCCAGGCGCCGCGCCTGCCGGAGGCCGCCAGCGCCGCCGACATCGCGCGGGCGGCGGAGGTGCTCGAAGGCCTGCTGGCGGTGATGCGCAGCCAGCCCATCGACGCCGCGCAGCCGGCGACGGCGCTGCTCGACGGTGAGTCGACCGGCGTTCGCGAAGTGCTGACCCAGTCCCTCGGCTTCGGTGAGGTGTCCGCCTTCACGTTGGCGCCGACCCGCGTGCGTGTGCAGGAAACCGCCTTCGCCGCGCTGTGGCGGGTGCTGGAGGAGGGCGAGGGTGGCCTCGTCGCCGACCGCCTCGTCGCCGGTCCGGTGCCAGTGGAGCTGTACGCGGCGATGCGCGCTACCACGCTGCCCGAGTTGAGCCTGCCGCCGCTCCTGCCCAACATGATGAACGGCGAGGCGTTGCTCGCCGAAGTCCAGCAGCAGGCCGCCCGCCACCAGGCCGGTAAGCCCGCCCACGTGATCAACCTGACCCTGCTGCCGGTCACCGATGCGGACCTGGACTACCTGTACGGCGCCCTTGGCCACCGCGAAGTGTCGATCCTGTCGCGGGGCTACGGCAACTGCCGGGTCACCAGCACGCGGCTCGCCAACGTGTGGTGGGTGCAGTACTTCAACAGCATGGACAGCCTGATCCTCAACACCATCGAGGTGGTGGACATGCCCGAGGTGGTGTTGGCCGCTGCCGAGGACTACGCGGACTCCATCGAGCGCCTCGGCGAATACATTCTGATGCTGAAGGAGGGCTGAGCATGTTCGAAGGCTCCTTCCTTGGCGACGGCGCCAAGCTGGCCGACACCGACAAGCTGGAATGCGGCATCTGCTGGTCGGTCTACGATCCGGCCGAGGGTGACGAGCACTGGGGTATTCCGCCCGGCACGCCGTTTTCGCGGCTACCGGAGCACTGGCGCTGCCCCACCTGCGATGCGCCGCAGCACAAGTTCATGGTGTTGAAGGATGACTGATCCACGGCCGCCCGCTGAGCTGACTGCCCACATCGAGAACCACTACCGAGCGGTCGCAGCCGGGCCGATGGTGGGCGTACCGCTGTGCAACCCCTTGCTGTCCGTACGGCTGCTGGGGCTGGTGGAATGGGAAGGCGTCCGCGTGGGCGCGCTGGTCATGCCGTGGGCGATCAACCTGTTGCTGCTGCCAGGCCGCGCCCCGTGGCAGGAGGCGTCCGCCCTGTCCAAGCAGTGCTGGCGTTTCCCCAGCGGCGATTACGACTTCATCCACGCCGAGGATGTCGGCTTCGGGCCTTTCCAGATGTGCTCACTGTTCTCGCCGGCACTTGAGTTCGATTCGATGGAGGCGGCCTGTGCGACCGCCCAGGCGGCCTTGCTGGCGCTGCTGCGTCCGCCGCTGGAGGCTTCCTCCATGGCGGTGCCCGCAGCCGAGCCCGTGTCGCGTCGGCGCTGGCTGTTCGGGCGCGGTAGCGCGTCGGCAGCATGAGTTGGGAGAGGCTGCGGTGACGAATGTTTCCCTTGCCGGTGGGCTGCATGTCCGCGCGCGCTGGGCGGACGGTTGTCTGAACGACTGGCGGGTCGATCTGCACCGGCCGCCGGTTGCCAAGGCCCTGGTTGGGCTGGCGCCGGACGAGGCACTCAGCCGCATACCGATGTACTACAGTCTATGCGCCCATGCCCAGCGGGAGGCGGGGCGGCTGGCCCTGCTAGCCGCGGGGAGGGCCACGGAGGCGCCGGTCGCAGCATGGCAGTTGTGGGCGGAATGCCTGCACGAACACCTGTGGCGTCTGCTGCTCGACTGGCCTCGGTGTCTCGGCGTGGCACCGCAGACGGCCGCCTTCGCGGGCTGGCGCAGCGTGCGCGGGCACGGGAGAGCGGCGCTGGTGGCGGCCACCGCGCGGGTGCTTGACGAGACGTTTGGTGGTGACGGCAGCGGCGGGCTGCTGGAGGCGGGCTTGAGTCGCCTGGATGCGGACGGGGCCTCGGCCCTTCGCACGGGGCTCGATGCCCGCCTGACGGCCCTTCGCGCCGCGCTGGAGTCCCTTGCCGCAGATGAGGTCTATCCCCACGGCAGTACCGGCCAGCCGGGCGCCGGGCAGGGCGAAGCGTGGATCCACACGGCCCGTGGCGCGTTGCGCCATGAGCTGCGGCTGGACGGCGGCCGCATTGCCGGCTGGCGTGTGGAGGCGCCGACGGATCGCAATTTCGCCAGCGAAACGGGTATCGTGAAGCTGCTGCCCGCCAGCCTGCCGACGCGGGCCGCGGCGCAGGAGGCGGTGGAGCGGGCGGTGCTGCTGCTCGATCCCTGCGTGGCGTATGAAGTGGAGATCGCGGATGCATGAAATGTCGCTGGCGGAAGGTATCCGCCAGATCGTCGAGGACGCCGGGCGCAGCCAGGGCTTCAATAAGGTCAAGACGGTGGTGCTGGAAATCGGCCAGTTGTCGTCGGTGGAGCCGGACAGCCTGCGCTTCTGCTTCGACGTGGTGATGCAGGACAGCATTGCCGCCGGCGCCGTATTGCAGATCGACAGCGTGCCGGGCAGCGGCTGGTGCATGCAGTGCGCCGAGACGGTGCCCGTCGCGGCACTGTACGATCCGTGCCCGAAATGCGGCAGCTACCAGGTGCAGGCCACCGGTGGCACCGAGATGCGGGTCAAGGAACTGGAAATCGAATGAAGGTGGTTTGAGACATGTGCAATGTGTGCGGTTGCGGAACCGGAGAAACCCGCCTGGAGGGCGAAGCCCTCGATCACGAGCATGAACATGAGCACGTGCACGCCGACGGCACAGTGCACCGCCATGCCCATCACCACGCGGACGAACATGCGCACGACCACGCGCCCTACCGGTGGGTGCCGGCTGCGGCCCACTGGCACGCTCACCGCCATGCCGACGGCTCCGTGCATAGCCACGATCACGTCCATGAGGGCGAGCACATCCACGGCGACGGCAGCGTGCACTACGGCCAGGGCCCGGCCGGTGCCCACGCGCCAGGCATGAGCCAAGCGCAGATGGTCAAGATCGAGCAGAACATTCTCGCCAAGAACGATGGCTACGCCGAGCGCAATCGCAGTTGGCTGGCCGACCGGGGCATCCTGGCGTTGAACCTGGTGTCCAGCCCGGGCTCCGGCAAGACCACGCTGCTGGTGCGCACGATTGAAGAATTGAAGAACAAGGTGCCCGTCGCCGTCGTCGAGGGCGACCAACAGACCAGCTTCGACGCCGAACGCATCCGCGCCACCGGCGCCCCGGCGCTGCAGATCAATACCGGAAAGGGCTGCCACCTGGACGCCCATATGGTCGGTCGTGCGCTGGAGAAGCTGAGTCCGCCGGAAGACAGCGTGCTGCTCGTCGAGAACGTCGGCAACCTGGTCTGCCCGGCCGCCTTCGACCTGGGCGAGGCCGCCAAGGTGGTGGTGCTGTCGGTGACCGAAGGGGAGGACAAGCCCCTCAAATACCCGGATATGTTCGCCGCCGCGCGCCTGATGCTGGTGAACAAGATCGATCTGCTCCCCTACCTGAGCTTCGACGTGCACAAGGCCATCGACTTTGCGCGGCGGGTCAATCCCACGCTCGAGGTGATTCAGGTCTCCGCTACTACCGGCGCCGGCTTTGCCGACTGGCTGGGCTGGATCGACGCCCGCCTCGGTGAGGCCCGCGCCGGCCGCCAACAGACCGTCGACCAGCTGCGTGCGCGCATCGCCGAGCTGGAAGCCCGGCTCGCCGCCAAGGGGTGACGTGCCGATGCTGATGATCGTCGACCCGACCTGCGTCGCCCGCCGCCTGCGCGTGCGCGGCGTCGTGCAGGGCGTGGGCTTCCGGCCCTTCGTCTACCGCTTCGCCCGGAAGCTCGGCCTCACCGGCTGGGTGCGCAACGATGGCGCCGGCGTGGAGATCGAGATCCAGGGCGGGGAGGCCATCTTGGATGCCTTCACCCATTGCCTGGCCAGCGAGGCGCCGCCGCTGGCACGGGTGGATTCGATCGAGCCGGAAGTGATTGCCCCTGACCTGGCACGCACCGAGTTTCTGATCCTGCCCAGCGCCGACGGTGTGGTGGCCACCGCCATTGGCCCGGACACGGCGATCTGCCCGTCCTGCCTCGGCGAACTGTGCGACCCGGACGACCGTCGCTGGCGCTACGCCTTCATCAATTGCACCAACTGCGGCCCGCGCTACACGATCACCCGCCGCCTGCCCTACGACCGCCCCAACACCAGCATGGCGGCTTTCCCGCAATGTCCGCATTGCGAGGCCGAGTACGCCTTCCCGGGCGACCGGCGCTTCCATGCAGAACCCAACGCTTGCCCGGTCTGCGGCCCGCAGCTGAGCCTCTACGAGCCCCACCGCGTACGCGCGCTGGCCCGCGATCCGGTGGGCGAGACGCTGCGCCGCCTGCAGCTCGGCGAGATCGTCGCGCTGAAAGGCCTGGGCGGTTTCCATCTGGTCTGCGACGCGGCGGACGGCGACGCGGTGACCCGCTTGCGGGTGCGCAAGCGCCGCCCGCACAAGCCGCTGGCGCTGATGTTCGCCAACCTGGCCAGCGTGAAGCGCTGGGCGCGGGTGTCGGAGGCGGAAGCCGCGGCGCTGGAGAGCCCCGAGCGGCCGATCGTGCTGCTGGAAAAACTGCCGGGCTTCGACCGGATGTTCCCGGGCGTTGCGCCGGGCCTCGACGAAGTCGGCGTGATGCTCCCATACACGCCGCTGCAATACCTGCTCTTCCACGAGGTTGCCGGCCGGCCCGTCGGCACCGCGTGGCTGGCCGACGTGCAGCCGTTGGGCCTCGTGATGACCAGCGCGAACCCCCACGGGGAGCCGCTGGTGAAGGACAACGACGAAGCCTTTGAGCGCCTAGCCGACATCGCCGACGTGCTGCTGATGCACGACCGGGACATCGTCGTGCGCTGCGATGACTCGGTGCTGCGCCTGCGTCCAGATCTACTGGCCGGGCCGCATGAGGCTGCCGGCGCCGGCATCCAGTTCATGCGCCGGGCGCGGGGCTTCACGCCGCTGTCCCTGCCGCTGCCGGACGACGGTCCGGCCGTGCTGGCCTTCGGTGCCCACCTCAAGGCAACCCTGTGCCTGGCCCGCGGGCGCGAAGCCTTCCTGTCCCAGCACATCGGCGGCCTCGACAACCCGGCCGCCTGCGCGGCGCTGGATGAGGTGGCCGAGCACCTGCAGTCCATCCTGTCGGTGCGGCCGGCGGCGGTGGCCCATGACGCCCATCCCGATTACTACTCGACGCAGGCCGCCTTGGCCCTAGCGGAGCGCCTTGATATTCCGGCGATCGCCGTCCAGCACCACCACGCCCACCTGGCCGCGGTATGTGCCGAGCATCGCCTCGAGGGGCCGGTGATCGGCCTCGCAGCCGACGGCGTCGGCCTCGGTACTGACGGCATGCCGTGGGGCGGTGAGCTGCTTTACGTGGATGGCGCCGAGTTCCGCCGCCTGGGCCACCTCAGCCCGCTGCCGATGCCCGGTGGTGACCGTGCGGCGCGGGAGCCGTGGCGTATGGCCTGCGGTGTGCTGCATGCGCTGGGGCGTGGCGACGAGGCGGCCCGGCGCTTCCCCGATCAGGCCGTGGCGCAGGTGCTGGCGATGCTGCAGAAGGGCACTCGCTGCCCGCCGACCACCAGCCTCGGCCGCTGGTTCGACGCTTCGGTGGGCCTGCTCGGCATCTGCGACACGATGAGCTTCGAAGGCCAGGCGGCGATGCTGCTTGAAACCCTGGCGCGGGCCTTCGGCGACTGCCTGGCGCTGCCCGGCAGCTACTACATCGATGAGCGCCCGGAGGCGGGCCTGTCGGTGCTCAATCTCTATCCGCTGCTCAACCACCTGGCCGACGAAGACGATGCGGCCCGCGGCGCGGCCCGCTTCCATGCCGGCCTCATCGACGGCTTGGCCCAGTGGCTCGGCGATGCGGCCCTCGCCACCGGCATCCGCCAGGTCGCGCTTTCAGGCGGCTGCCTGCACAACCGCGTGCTCGCCAGCGGTCTGCGCGCTCGCCTGCAGGCCCGCGGGCTGAAGGTCTTCGAGGCCCAGCATGCGCCCCCCGGCGACGGCGGCGTGGCCCTCGGCCAGGCCTGGGTGGCCCGCGCGCAGCTGGCGCGGGGCATGTGGTGAAGGCCGGGCAGCCCGGCAACAGGAAGGACTGAATTCATGTGTCTCGCAATCCCGACCCGCGTGGTCGAACTCCTGCCCGACGGCCAGGCCCTGGTGGACCTGGGTGGCGTGCGCAAGACGATTTCCCTCGAACTGGTGGACGACGTGGTGCCCGGCGACTACGTGATTGTCCACGTGGGCTACGCGCTGACCCGCCTCGACCCGGAAGAGGCCGAGCGCACGCTGGCGCTGATGAAGGAAGCCGGCATCGACGTGGCCGGGGAGGCTGCGTCCGCATGAAGTACGTGGACGAATTCCGCGACGGGCAGGTCGCCCGCGGCCTCGCCGAGGCCATCGCCCGCGAGGCACGGCCGGACCGGCGCTATGCCTTCATGGAGTTCTGCGGCGGCCACACCCATGCGATCTCCCGCTACGGCGTGGCCGACCTGCTGCCGCCGCAAGTGCGCATGATCCACGGCCCCGGCTGCCCGGTATGCGTGCTGCCCATCGGCCGCATAGACCAGGCGATCGGACTGGCGCTGGAGCGCGGCGTCACCGTGTGCACCTACGGCGACACCCTGCGCGTGCCGGCCTCCGGCGGCTTGTCGATGCTGAGGGCGCGCGCCAAGGGCGCCGACATCCGCATGATCTATTCGGCGGCGGACGCGCTGGCGCTGGCGCAGAAGGAGCCCCAGCGGCAGGTGGTGTTCTTCGCGATTGGCTTCGAGACCACCACGCCGCCCACCGCGCTGGTGATCCGCCAGGCTGCGCAGCTGGGTTTGAAGAATTTCAGCGTGCTGTGCTGTCACGTGCTGACGCCGTCGGCGATCACCGCGATCCTCGAATCGCCGGAGGTGCGCGAGCTGGGAACGGTGCCGCTGGACGGTTTCATCGGTCCGGCCCACGTCAGCACGGTGATCGGCAGCCGCCCGTATGCGCATTTCGCCGAGGAGTACCGCAAGCCGGTGGTGATCGCCGGCTTCGAGCCCCTCGACGTGATGCAGGCGATCCGCATGCTGGTGCGCCAGGTGAACGAGGGTCGGGCCGAGGTGGAGAACGAGTTCTCCCGCGCCGTCAGCGAGGACGGCAACCTGAAGGCCCAGGCCCTGGTGTCGGAGATCTTCGAGCTGCGCCGCGACTTCGAATGGCGCGGGCTTGGCACCGTGCCGTATTCGGCACTGCGCATCCGCGAGCGTTTTGCCGACTTCGACGCGGAGGCACGTTTCGGCCTGCGCTACCAGGGCGTGCCGGACCACAAGTCCTGCGAATGCGGGGCCATCCTGCGCGGCGTCAAGACGCCCCTGGACTGCAAGCTGTTCGGCACCGTGTGTACGCCGGAGACGCCGATGGGCTCGTGCATGGTGTCCTCCGAAGGGGCTTGCGCAGCCCATTACACCTATGGCCGCTTCCGCGACATTCCGGTTGTTGCTGCATGATGGAGCGCTTTCGCCAAGTCCTTGTACCGAAAGGGAACAATGGCTTGAATCGGCCGCTTTTGGTCAGTGATTTATTACCGAAAACAGGGTTAAATCTCGTCTCGTTGCGGCCGATAAGCCGCCATGCGGCCTGTTCGAGGCTGTGCAAGGAGACAAGAAGATGAACCTGTTCAAAAATCTGCGGGGAGCGCCGGCCCCGGGTGTGGTGACCCTGCAATGCAGTGCATCCGAGGTCGCCCAACGCCTCGTGTCCGCATCCATTGCACCGACTTTCATCGGCGGTTATGTGTCGCCCCACGTGGATATCGACCAGGTTGCCCGTGCCGTGACGGCACGCTTCCCCGGCGTGCCGGTGATGCTGTGCTCCACCGCCGGCGAGCTGTGCGGCGACACCGATAGCCTGTATTGCCGTACCGGTGAGCATTGGGACCGGGTGGTGCTGCAGTGCTTTGACGCCTCGCTGATCGCCCGCGCCCAGGTGGTGGCTATACCGCTGGCCTGCGAGGACCTGCGCCGCGGCAAGGCCGAGGTGGCGGTGAAGGAGCGCCTGGCGCGCATCACCCGCAACATCGAGGCGGTGCGTCTCGACATGGACATCGACTACCGGGACACGCTGGCCTATGTGTTGTTCGACGGCCTGTCGGCGTCCGAGTCCTTCTTCATGGAGGCGCTCTACGATTCCGGGCGCTTCCCCTGCCTGTTCGTCGGCGGCTCGGCCGGCGGTAAGTTCGACTTCAAGAACACCTGGATCCACGACGGCAATCGCCGCCTGGAGAACCACGCGCTGATCGCCTTCCTGAAGGTGGCCAAGGGCACCCGCTTCGGGGTGCTGAAGAGCCAGAACTTCGTGCCGGATGGCCCGCGCTTCCCGGTCATCGGCGCGTCGCTGGAGCAGCGCTACGTCAGCCAGGTGATCGCCGCCGACGGCCGCATCGTGCCCTTCATCGACGCGCTGTGCAGCCACTTCCGCTGCGAGCCGGCTCAGCTGGAAGGCAAGCTCGCCGATTATTCCTTCGCGATCCAGGTCGGCAAGGAGATCTTCGTCCGCTCGGTGGTGAACGTGGACGTGCGTGCCGGCCGCGTGAATTTCTACTGCGACATCTCGCCGGGCGAGGAGCTGATGCTGGTTCGTCGGACCGGCCTGGTGCAGAGCACCGAGCAGGATTTCCGCAACTTCATGGCCGGCAAGCCCGGCGCGCCGGTGGCCGGTATCCTCAACGACTGCATCCTGCGTCGCCTTTACAACGACAAGGAGCTGTCCCGCGTCGGTAGCGCGCTGCCGTGCAAGCAGATGGCGGGCTTCTCGACCTTTGGCGAGATCCTCGGCCTCAACCTGAACCAGACCCTCACCGCGGTGTTCTTCTTCCGCGTGCCGGAAGGCACGCCCTTCCGCGATGACTATGTGGACAACTTCGTCGCCCACTACGGCGAGTTCAAGGCCTTCTTCCTGCGTCGCCAGAGCGCCAAGCTGACCGGCCTGTCGCGGGTCATCGTCAAGCAGATCGCCGACTACCAGGCCGAAGCCTTCGACAGCCAGCTCGACCCGTCGAATTTTGACGACAACATCGCGCAGGTGGTGAACGGGCTCAATAGCCTTGGGCAGACCTTGCAATCGTCCCATTCCCTGCGCGACCAGATGGCCCACCAGCTGGAGAGCTGTGCCGGCGACCTGTATTCCTCGGTGGGGGCGCTGTCCGAGCACATCGACGAGCAGGAGAGGGTGGTGAACGCCGCCGGCGGCACGGTCAGTGAGCTGACCCACCAGGCTGCCGACAGCGCCGACAGCGCGCGCAAGCTGGCTCAGGCCAGCGGTCGCATTCAGGGCGTCGTCGAAGTCATCCAGCAGATCGCCGACCAGACCAACCTGCTGGCGCTGAACGCGGCGATCGAAGCCGCGCGGGCCGGCGAGGCCGGTCGCGGTTTCGCGGTGGTGGCCGACGAAGTGCGCAAGCTGGCCGAGAAGTCCCGCGCCAGCGCCGGCGAGATTGGCAACGACATTTCCACGCTGGCCAGCGAGATCGGCCGCGTCGCCCAGGAGATCGAACGCCAGGCCGGCGACGTGTCCAACCTGTCCGGCATGCTCACCGACATCCAGGCCTTCAGCGGCAAGACTTCCGAGACGGCCGACCACACCAAGGCGGTGGCCGACACCCTCAAACACCTGACCGAGAGCCAACTGACCCGGGCCTGACCCGGCGGGCACGCCTGCGCGTGCCGTGCCGCTCGGCCCCCGAACGACACGACACGCCCATGCTGCCCTGTGAGCTCCCCGCGCGCGGGGGCCGGCCATGTTGACCGGCGCCCTGCTCGGCATCGTCGAGGATGCCGCCCTCGCGATCCTGACCCTCACCGACGGGGTCGATGACGCGACCCTGTTCTCCCTGCGCCTGACCCGCGACGAGGCGATCCGCCGCCTGATCGTCATCGCCGACTCCCTCGGCAACTTGCCTGCCGATGCGGCGGCCGCGCTGTCGTCCCTCGATCGGGACGGCTGGGCGATGACCGCCCGCAGCCTCCGCAGCATCCAGCGCGCCACGGTGGACGAGGCGCTGGCCTTCGGCGTGCGTTCGCTGGTGCCGGCGCTGATCCTCAACCTGCGCCGCTATCGCCGCAGCCATCCGGACCTGTTCGTGTTCAAACCCTGATATGAAAAAAGCCTACGTCCGTCCCCTCGACCTGCGCCACGGCAGCGTGGACCTTTCCCATGGCGGCGGTGGCCGCGCGATGGTCCAGCTGATCAGCGACATCTTCGCCCGCGCCTTCGACAACGAATGGCTGCGCCGCGGCGACGACGGCGCGGTACTGCCGGCGCCGGCCCCCGGCGAGCGCCTGGTGGTGGCCACCGACGCCCACGTGGTGTCGCCGCTGTTCTTCCCCGGCGGCGACATCGGCTGCCTGTGCGTGCACGGCACCATCAACGACGTGGCGGTGATGGGCGCCCGCCCGCTGTACTTGGCTGCCAGCTTTGTGCTCGAAGAAGGCTTCCCGCTGGCCGACCTGCAGCGCGTGGTGCTGAGCATGGCTGCGGCGGCCAAGGAGGCCGGCGTGCCGGTGGTCACCGGCGACACCAAGGTGGTCGAGAAGGGCAAGGGCGACGGCATCTTCATCACCACCACCGGTATCGGCGCGCTGCCGGCGGGTCGCGAGCTGTCCGGCGCCAACGCCCGGCCGGGCGACGCGGTGATCGTCTCCGGCACCCTCGGCGACCATGGCATGGCGATCATGGCCCAGCGCGAGAACCTGGCCTTCGATTCGGCGATCCGCTCCGACACCGCCGCGCTGCACGGCCTTGCCGCCGTGGCGATGGACGCCGCGCCGGACTTGCGTCTGCTGCGCGACCCGACCCGCGGGGGTCTGGCCGCCACCCTCAACGAGATCGCCCAGCAGTCGGCGGTCGGCATCGTCCTCGACGAAGCGGCCATCCCGGTGGACCCGCAGGTCGCTGCCGCCTGCGAGTTCCTCGGCCTCGACCCGCTCAACATCGCCAACGAAGGCAAGCTGATCGCCGTCTGCCCGGCGGCGCAGGCCGACGGGCTGCTCGCCGCGCTGCGCGCCCATCCCCTCGGCGTGCGGGCGGCGAAGGTCGGCGAGGTGATCGCCGACGAGCACCGCTTCGTGCAGATGAAAACCGCCTTCGGCGGCCGCCGCATGGTGGACTGGCTGGCCGGCGAACAGCTGCCGCGGATCTGCTGAGCCGTGAAAGCCGGATCCTTTTTCTTGGTTCTTCGGCTGACTCGGAAGATTTCCGGTGATGGCGAATTCATTCTTCCAGTAGGGGCGAATTCATTCGCCCTCCGCCGGTACCTCAAGCTCCGCGGGCGAATGAATTCGCCCCCACAGGACAGCCCTAACTGCCTTTTCATTCAACCCAGGAGAGACTGACGATGTACATCGCCATGAACCGTTTCCGCATCGCCCCGGGCCGCGAGGCTGAGTTCATCGACATCTGGAAGCAGCGCGAATCGCACCTGGACGAGGTGCCGGGCTTCAAGGAATTCCACCTGCTGCAGGGCGCGACGACGCCGGAGTTCACGCTGTTCGCGTCCCACTCGGTGTGGGAGTCGGCGGCGGCCTTCGAGGCCTGGACCCGCTCCGAAGCTTTCCGCAAGGCCCACGCCGGCGCCGGCAGCAGCCGCGACATCTACCTGGGGCCGCCGCAATTCGAGGGCTTCGAGGCCGTGCTGTAAATCGTGCGCATCCTGCTGCTGACCCATGGTTTCAACAGCCTGACCCAGCGCCTCTTCGAGGCGCTGGCGGTGCGCGGCCATGAAGTGTCCGTGGAGTTCGACATCGCCGACTCGGTCACCGAGGAGGCGGTCGCGCTGTTCCAGCCGGACGTGCTGCTGGCGCCCTTCCTCAAGCGGGCCATTCCCGAATCCCTGTGGTCGCGCCAGCTGTGCCTGATCGTCCATCCCGGCATCGTTGGCGACCGCGGCCCGTCGGCGCTGGACTGGGCGATCCAGTCCGGCGCGGCGGAGTGGGGTGTCACCGTGCTGCAGGCCGAGGCGGAGATGGACGCCGGCCCCGTGTGGGCCACTTCTGCCTTCCCGATGCGGGCGGCCAAGAAGTCCAGCCTGTACCGCAACGAGGTGACCGAAGCAGCGCTGGCCGCCGTGCTGGAGGCCCTCGACCGCGTGGACGACTGGCGTACCGACCGCTGGCAGCCGCGCCGCGTGCAGCCCGGCGACGGCGATGTGCGGGGCGGCCTGCAGCCGCTGATGCGCCAGGCCGACCGCGCTATCGACTGGCTCCGAGACGGCAGCGCGCAGATCCTCGCCCGCCTGCGCGCGGCGGACGGTTTTCCCGGCGTGGCGGACAACCTGTTCGGCGTGCCCTGCCACCTGTTCGACGCCCATCCGGCGCCCCTTGAGTCCGGCGCGATACCCGGTGCGCTGCTGGCCCGGCGGGACGGCGCGGTGCTGCGCGCCACCATTGACGGGGCGGTGTGGATCGGCCACGTGAAGCGCGGCGACCGGCCGGATGCGATCAAGCTGCCGGCCACCGTCGCCTTCGCTGCCGAGGCCGCCGGCCTGCCCGAGCGCCCAAGCGAACTGTGGCGCGACGCCACCGACGACGGCGCCGAGCTGCGCTACCGCGAAGAAGCGTGCGGGACTGTCGGCGTCCTGTCCTTCGATTTCTATAACGGGGCGATGGCCACCGACCAGTGCCGCCGCCTGATTGCCGCGATCGACTTCGCCCGCAGCCGGCCGACCCGTGTGCTGGTACTGGAGGGCGGGGCGGACTTCTGGTCCAACGGCATCCACCTCAACCGCATCGAGGCCGTGCAGCTGGATGGCGGCTCGGCGGCGGATGCGTCGTGGGACAACATCAACGCGATGGACGACGTGTGCCTCGCCATCCTGCAGCTCACCGACCGCCTGACGGTGGCGGCGCTGCGCGGCAACGCCGGCGCCGGCGGCTGCTTCCTGGCGCTGGCTGCCGACCAGGTATGGGCACGGGATGGGGTGATCCTCAACCCGCACTACAAGAACATGGGCAACCTGTATGGTTCGGAATACTGGACCTACCTGCTGCCGCGGCGGGTGGGGGCGGACGGTGCCCGCGCGATCATGGCTGCACGCCTGCCCCTCGGTGCGCCACGGGCGGTGGAGGGAGGGCTCATTGACGCCTGCTTCGGTGCTGATCGGCCGGCCTTCGAGGGCGAGGTGCTGGCCCGCGCCACGGCGCTGGCGGCTGCACCGGACTACGCCGAGCGCCTCGCCGCCAAGCAGGCCCGCCGCGCCGCCGACGAGGCCGCCAAGCCGCTGGCCGCCTACCGCGACGAGGAACTCGCCCACATGCGCCGCAATTTCTACGGCTTCGACCCCAGCTACCACGGCGCACGCTACCATTTCGTGATGAAGAGCCCCCAGTCCTGGACCCCCCGCCACCTCGCCCGCCACCGGGAGGTCGGCCGATGAATACCCCTTTCAAACCCGCAGCCCGCCTGCCGGCGGTGCTGGTGGTGGATGACGAAGTCCGTTCCCAGGAGGCCCTGCGCCGCACCCTCGACGAGGAGTTCGAGGTATTCACCGCCTCGTCGGCGGAGGAGGCCGGCACCATCCTCGAGCGGGAAGTGATCCAGGTGCTACTGTGCGACCAGCGCATGCCCGGCGAGTCCGGCGTGGCTTTCCTGAAGCGCGTGCGCGAGCAGTGGCCGGATGTGGTACGCATCATCATCTCCGGCTATACGGACTCCGAAGACATCATCGCCGGCATCAACGACGCGGGCATCTACCAGTACCTGCTCAAGCCCTGGCAGCCGGACCACCTGCTGATGGCGATCCGCAACGCCGCCGAGCTGCACCGCCTGCAGGCCGAGAACCAGCGTCTCAGCCTGGAGCTGCGTACCGCCGGGCCGGTGCTCAAAAAGCGCGTCGAGATGAAGTACGAGCGGGTCAAGCGCGAGTTCGGCCTCGACGGGCTGACCCGCGCGCCGGGCAGCCCGCTCAACCCTGTCTGCGAGCTGATTGCGCAGGTCGCGCCGTTCGACCTGTCGGTGCTGATCTCCGGCGAGTCCGGTACCGGCAAGGAGATGATCGCGCGCGCGATCCATTACCAGAGCCGCCGCGCCGACAAGGCCTTCGTCATCGAGAACTGCGGGGCGCTGCCCGACCAGCTGCTGGAGGCCGAATTGTTCGGCTACAAGCGCGGCGCGTTCACCGGTGCTTACGAAGACCGCATCGGCCTGTTCCAGCAGGCGGACGGCGGCACCCTGTTCCTCGATGAGATCGGCGAGACCTCGCCGGCCTTCCAGGTCAAGCTGCTGCGGGTGCTGCAGGAGGGCGAGTTCCGCCCGCTCGGTAGCACCCGGCCGGTGACGGTGGATGTGCGGGTGATCGCCGCCACCAACCGGGACCTGGAAACCGAGGTGCGGGAAGGGCGTTTCCGCGAGGATCTGTACTACCGGCTGGCCATCGTGCCGCTGCATGTGCCACCGCTGCGCGAGCGGCCGATGGACATTCCACTGCTCGCCGAGCGTCTGCTGGAGGCCAGCCGCAACGCCCTCGGCAAGGACAGCGAGGGCTTCACCCAGGAAGCGCTGGCCTGCATGGCCGCCTACCGCTGGCCGGGCAATGTGCGGGAACTGCAGAACGCCATCCTGCGCATGCTGGCCCTGTCTTCCGAGCCGCGACTGGGCGCCCACCTGCTGGCACCGCGGGTGCTGCAGGCCGGTGCCGACGGGCGCGACGAGAGCCCCTACGATGGCGATCTGGAAGCGGTCGGCTTCAGTGGCACGCTGCAGGAGCGGGTTGATGCCCTCGAAGCCCGCGTGCTGAAGGAGACCCTGATCCGTTTGCGCTGGAACAAGACCCGCGCCGCCAACGAACTGGGCCTGTCCCGTGTTGGCCTGCGCGCCAAGCTGGCCCGCTTCGGGCTGGACGGTGGCGACAAGGCGGGGGATGGGGAGTGAAATATGTGTGTGAGATGGCTGAGCTTGTCTTGGGCTGAGCTCATGGGCGAGGAGCTTGTGGGGGCAAACCTTGTAGGGGCGAATTCATTCGCCCGCGGACGCTGTGCTACCGGCGATGGGCGAATGAATTCGCCCCTGTCGCGCGGGAGACTTCAATGAAGCTGTTGTGGCTGCAGTCCGGCGGCTGCGGTGGCTGCACCATGTCGTTGCTGTGCTCCGGCGCGCGGGATCTGCCGGGCCTGCTGGCGTCGGCGGGCATCGAACTGGCCTGGCATCCGTCCCTGTCGGAGGCGACCGGTGACGAGGTGCGCGCGCTGCTCGCCGATTTCGAGTCCGGCCGCGAGCCCCTCGACCTGTTGTGCGTCGAAGGTTCCCTGCTCACCGGCCCCAACGGCAGCGGCCGCTTCCACATGCTGGCTGGCACCGGCCGGCCGATGATCGCCTGGGTGCGTGCGCTGGCGGCCCGCGCCCGCTACACGCTGGGCATCGGCACCTGCGCGGCCTATGGCGGGATCACCGCCGCCGGCAACAACCCGGCGGGGGCGGTCGGCCTGCAGTACGACGGTCAGCATCCGGGCGGGCTGCTGGGCGTGGATTACCGCTCGGCCGCCGGCCTGCCGGTGATCAACGTGGCGGGCTGCCCGACCCACCCGGACTGGGTGGTGGATACGCTGCTTGCCCTGGCCCTCGGCCAGTTCGCCGCAGGTGGCATGGACGCCTTCGGGCGGCCGCGCTTCTACGCGGATCAACTGGTGCATCACGGCTGCACGCGCAACGAGTTCTACGAGTTCAAGGCCAGCGCCGAGAAACCCGGCGACCTTGGCTGCATGATGGAGCACATGGGCTGCAAGGGCACCCAGGCCCATGCCGACTGCAACATCCGCCCGTGGAACGGCGTTGGCTCGTGCACCAACGGCGGCTACCCGTGCATCAGCTGCACTGAACCCGGCTTCGAAGCGCCGGGCCACGCCTTTGCGCGCACGCCGAAGGTGGCGGGCATTCCGATCGGCCTGCCGTCGGACATGCCCAAGGCCTGGTTCGTCGCGCTGGCGGCCCTGTCCAAGTCGGCCACGCCGGCGCGGGTGCGCCATAACGCGGTGGCCGAGACGCCGGTGGTGGCGCCGGCCATCCGCAAGACCGGCTTGAAGTAGGGCGTGCCGGCGTCAGCCAGGCGAGCGCCCGTCGCGGTGTTGTGACGTGGTGGGCAGGCTGTTGCCGGAATGGCGGCGCTGGGCATCCAGTTTGTACAGCAGCAGGTTGGCGGCGCCGATTGCCGCCGGCACCAGCCCCCAGATCGCGCGTTCGGGATGGCGGCTGCTGACCAGCAGCGCGATGGCGATCGCAATGCCGACGGCGAGCAGCAGTACTCCGCGCCGCAGGTAGTCGTCGGAAGTCCGGCTGCGGCGGCACCCGCTGCCGCCGTCCAGCAGCTCCGGTGGCAGCGGCGAAGGTTCCATGCCCTGCGCGATGGCGGCCATGCGTTCGGCGTGGATCAGCTCGGCGATGCGGATGCGCCGGCGGTAGCGAAGGGCGGTGCTCACGATGGCGATGCCGATGCCGAGCACGATGGCGGTGAGGGGCAGCGCGGCGCGCAGGATGGCGACCAGTTCGCTGGAGTCGTCGATGGACATGTGTGCATTCCTGTGTGGGTTGATGCCCTTGATACCTGGCCGGGCGGTGGCCGGTTTCGCCGCCGCTGCAGATTTTTTTCGTACCCGCTTGAAACCGGCTTGCAGGTCGGGAAGTATCAAGCGGCATGGACCTCAACCCACCTCCTTCCCTGAGACTGCCGGATTCCGAGGCCGCCCGCCGCGATGCGGACATCGTCGCGCGGCTGGAGCAGGGCGACGGCGCCGCGGCTTTCGAACGGTTGGTGGCCCGCTACGAAGGTAAGGTCCATCGCCTGTGCATGGCCCTGCTGCGCGACGAGGCGCAGGCGCGTGATGCCGCCCAGGACGTGTTCCTGCGCGTATGGCGGGCGCTAGGGACTTACGATCACCGCAGCGCCGCGCTGTCCACCTGGCTGTACGCCATCGCCCGCAACCGCTGCCTGTCCCTGCTGGCACGGCGCGATCCGGACCATGCCTCCCTCAGCGTGCCGGAGGTGTGGGCCGAGGCGGAGGCCCTGGCCGCGCCGCCGGACATTGTTGGCGAAGGGCCGGCGGCCTTGCTCGCACGCTTGGTGGATGCGCTGCCGGTGGCGTACCGCAGCTGCCTGACGCTGTTCTACTACGAGGACCGCTCGGTGGCCGAGGTGGCGCAGATGCTGGGCTTGCCCGACGGCACCGTGAAGACCCACCTGCACAGGGCGCGCAAGCTGCTGCTCGCCGAGTTCCAGCGCCGCGGGCTGGATGAACCGGGGCTGTGGCTGTAGGAAGGAAGAAAGCATGGACAAGACGAATCCCGATAGCGCCGAAGCCCGCGCGCTGCATGCGCTGGACAGCGCACTGGGCAAGGTGCTGACGCCGCCACCGCTGCCCGACGGCTTCCGCCAGCAGTTGATGGCCGCCATGCTGCAGGATGCGGCGGCCGGCCTGGCCGCCCGGCAGGCCACGCTGGAGGCGGAGCACGCCCGCCTGCTGGCGGGCCTGAAGGCGGACCACGTAAGGTTGCGCCGCGATACGCTGGCGATCGTGGTCGGCTCGGCCTTTGCGGCTGGCGCCGCGTCCATGCTGCTGGCGCCATGGCTGGTGGAGGCATGGACGCTGGATACCGCCTGGGTCGGCCCGGTGCTGGCCAGTGTTCTCGGGCTGGGGTTGGCTGGCTGGGCCGGTCTGCGCCGCTTCGGCGTGAGGATCGGGAGCTAGTCGGGGCGGCGTTGTATCCTTCGGTCGAGACCACATCCCGTTCCGGCCGCCATGCTCCGTTGTTGCCCGCCTTTGTCGCTCCATTTCGAAACCGTTACGGGCGTTGCCGGAGCGCGTCCGTGAGCCGGGTGACGGTGGGGCCCTTCAACCGCGTTGAGGGCGACCTGGAGGTCAGCCTGGAGATGGAGAACGGGCTGGTGGCCGCGGCCTACGTCAATTCGCCCTTGTTCCGCGGTTTCGAGCAGATCCTGGTTGGGCGCGAGGCGCTGGATGCGCTGGTGATCGTGCCGCGCATCTGCGGCATCTGTTCGGTGTCCCAGTCGGCCGCCGCCGCCGCCGCGCTGGCCGACCTGGCCGGTGTGCAGCCGACGCCCAACGGCCGCCGGATGGGCAACCTGATCCTCGCCGCCGAGAACCTGGCCGACCATTTCACCCATTTCTACCTGTTCTTCATGCCGGATTTCGCCCGCGAGGCTTACCGGGCGCGGGCCTGGTTCCCGGCCGCCGAGGCGCGTTTCAAGGCAGTCAGCGGAACGGCCACGCGCGATGCGCTGCCGGCGCGGGCGGGTTTTCTGCAGATCATGGGCCTGCTCGCCGGCAAATGGCCCCATTCGCTGACGCTGCAGCCGGGTGGCGTGGCTCGGGCGCCTCAGGCGGCCGAGCGCCTGCGGGTTTTCGCGGCGCTGCGGGAGTTCCGCGGCTGGCTGGAGCGGCAGCTGTTCGGTGAGCGGCTGGAGGCCATCGCGGCCCTAGACTCCCAGGTCGCGCTGCATCGCTGGATGGACAGCCGACCGGCTGAGTCCAGCGATTTCCGCTTGTTCCTGGAGATCGCTGAGGATCTGCAGCTGGCGCGCTATGGGCGGGGCACCGACCGTTTCCTGAGCCACGGCGCCTATCCGAAGGAGGGCGGCGGCTGGCTGTTTCCGCGCGGCGTGCTCGACCTGCCGGCGGGAGCGCTGCAGCCCTTCCTGCCCGGTGACGTGCTGGAGGATGTCAGCCACGCCTGGCTGGAGGAGGAGCCGCCGCGCCATCCGTCGGAAGGCGAAACGCGGCCGGTGGAGGATAAGCCGGGTGCCTATACGTGGTGCAAGGCGCCGCGCTGGCAGCAGCAGGTTGTGGAGTGCGGCGCGCTGGCCCGCCAGGTCGTCGCCGGCCATCCGCTGATCCGCGAGCTGGTGGCCCAGGGTGGTGGCAATGTGTTCAGCCGGGTGGTGGCCCGCCTGCTGGAGCTGGCCATCGTGGTGCCGGCGATGGAAGCTTGGTTGCGCAACGTGGACGACAGCCCGTTCTGCGCCCAAGTGGCGCTGCCCGGCGATGGGCGGGGTGTGGGCTTGGTGGAGGCGGCCCGCGGCGCGCTGGGGCACTGGATCATCCTGCGCGGCGGGCACATCAGCCGCTATCAGATCATTGCGCCGACGACCTGGAACTTCTCCCCGCGGGACGCCGCGGACATCCCCGGCGCATTGGAGCAGGCCCTGGTCGGCCTGCCGGAAGACCAGCCGCTGCTGGTGCAGCACGTAGTGCGTAGTTTCGACCCCTGCATGGTCTGCACCGTCCACTGAGCAAGGGCGGAGGGGGTATCAGCGGTTCCCCTGGCGTTCTTCCCGCGGCCCTTCCGGACGCGGGCCACGATCATGGCCGGTACCGCGCTCCTGGCGCGGCGGTGGGCCGGCGTCGCGTGACGGCTCGGGGCGGGCCGGCATTGGTGAGAAGGCCCGTGGCGGCTCCTGACGTGGCGCGGCATGTTGTTCCTGGCGGGGCGGGGTGTTTGGCATGCCGCCGCTCCAGCCCGGATTTGGGGCCGGCATGGCGTTGCGGGGTGGTGCCTGGGGTGGCATGACCTCTTGCCGGGGTTGCGGATTGCGATCCCGGGTGCGCTCTCGTTCGCCGAAGTCTTCCGGCCGGCGTTGTTCGCGCCCCCAGTCCCGCTCGTGCGCGCGCTCCTGATTCCTGTCCCAGTCCCGCTCCCGGCCCCGTTCGATACGTGGGGGCGGGTAGGGCTGGCTCCAGCCGCTGGGGGGCGGAACGGCCCGCTGCGGATACATGGGGGCGACCGGCGGCGGCCGCTCGCGCCAGCGTTCTTGCCACCGCTCCCGCTCGCCGTACCACGGCTGGCGACGGTAATGGGCGCCCCAGTAGTCGCCGATGAAGAAGCTGATCAGCGGGATGCCGAGAGTCGGTCCGTACTGCAGGATGGGCACGCTGTTGCCCATCCACGGGTAATACAGGCCGCCGGCGAAGACCCAGCCGCGGGCACCGAAGGACAGCCGCACGTCGCACCACTGGTAATCCGGCAGGCAGCCGAACAGGCGCGCCTCCATGCCCGGCGACAAGGTCATCAGGATCGGAAAGTCGGGCGCCGGGCCGGCATACAGCTGGATCGGTTCCGCAATGAGGACGGTCTGGGCCTGGGCCGCGGCAGGTAACAGGGCCGCTACGAGGGCGAGGGGGCGGAGCATTGAGGCGACGGGCATGATGGGCTCCCGGGGTGGCCGGGTCAGGGCAAAGGCGAAGGATCCTGCTTTCATCTTAGAGCTCCTTCGTAAACGCTTCGACAGGACTCTGTAAGCGCAGATTACCACCGGCAGCGCCGGGCCATGAAAGCCTGTCGGCCCCTCATCGGGCAGTAAAGTTGCGGGGCAGAACGCCGTAGAGCAAGGCATCTTCACGCCTGTGCCGAGGTTTGCCATGAAAATCACCGCGTCTAGCATGGACATGCTCGCCAGCCATCGCAGCCAGGCCACGCACACGGTGGTCGAGCGTCTGGCGGCGTGGGTCGGGCGCCGGCCGGATGCGCCCGGGGAGGGCCGTTCGCCGCGCGGAGTGGTGGTCTCCGAGGCTGCCCGTCAGGTTCTCAGCCAGGAACAGGCCCAGGCCTCGTCTGCCGTGGGGAAGCCGGACGATGACGACGGGACGAAGAACGATCCCAAGCTGGCCCTGCTCAAGACCATCATCGAGCAACTGACTGGCCGGCGCATCCACCTGATGTCGGCCGACGCGCTGAGCTCCACGGAAAGTGCGGGAGCTCCTGCGGCTCCGGCGCAGGCACCCGCGCCCGAGTTCGGCATCGCCTACGACCGCACGGAAACCCGCACGGAGTCGGAGGAAAGCCATTTTTCGGCACGTGGCACGATCCAGACCGCCGACGGCAAGCGCATCGACTTCAGCGTCGCGCTGTCGATGAGTCGCAGCGAGACGACGACCAGCAGCCTGAGCCTGCGGGCCGGCAATGCGGTGAGCAAGGATCCGCTGGTGATCAACTTCGATGGCGATGCGGCGAGCCTTACGAGCCAGCGTTTCAGCTTCGATCTGATGGGGGATGGCCAGCAGGTGGACATGCCGCTGCTCGGCAAGGGTAGCGGCTTCGTGGTGCTGGATGCGGTGGGCAGCGGCCAGGTGACGTCTGGTCGCCAGCTGTTCGGGCCGACCAGTGGCGACGGCTTTGCCGATCTGGCCAAGTACGACGGTGACGCCAGTGGCTGGATCGATGAGGCTGATGCGGTGTTCGACCGCCTTGGGGTGTGGACGCCCGACGCCAGTGGCGGCGGCAGCGTCCGCTCCTTGCGCGAGGCTGGCGTCGGGGCGCTCTACCTCGGCCGCACGGCGACCCCGTTCACCCTGAAGGAGGGTCGCGAGCTGGGGGCCATTCGCAGCACGGGGGTGTATGTCGCCGAGGATGGCCGCGTCGGGACGATGCAGCAGGTCGATGTGAACGTCTGAGGCGTGCCCTTACGCGGCTTCCGTGGCGCCGATCTTGGCCTTGAAGGCCGGCGGGATGAGGGCGGCGCGCTTGGCCGCGTAGTCGAAGAACAGGATGCCCATCTTGCCGCGGGCCACCTCGCGGCCGCTGGCCTTGTCCGCAACCGTCCACATCAGGTCGAAGCCGTACTTGTTGTAATCGGCGGGGGCCATCGAGAACACCAGCGTCTCGCCGTGGAAGGCTTCCGACTTGTACTGCAGCGCTGCGTCGGCGACCACGATGCCGACGCCTTCGACGTCCAGCTCGTCATAGCCGAAAGAACGGAAGAAGCGCACCCGCGCCTCCGACAGCAGCGCGATGAGGGCGGCGTTGTCGAGGTGCTGGGCCTTGTTGATGTGGGTGATGTAGATCGGGATGTCGGTCGAGAAGAGGAACTGCTCGGGCAGTTCGATCTGGATGCGGGCCATGGAAATCCTTTGCGAAGGGTTATGTCATTGGCTCGATTATCGCAGTGCAGCGAAGCGCGTGGGGGCGTCGATTGCGGCGGAGGGAGGCGAGGGGCAGAATGCTTCGCCTGACCTTGCCTGGAGCGCCCAGTGGAACGTTTCACCATCTCCCTCGACGAAGACCTGGCCCGCGAGTTCGATGCGTTGATCGCGGCCCGCGGTTACTCGAACCGGTCCGAGGCAGTACGCGACATCCTGCGCGCGCAGCTGGAAACCAGTCGGCTGGCGCGGGAGGAGGCGGGGCACTGCATCGCCAACTTGTCCTACGTTTTTAACCACCACGAGCGCGAGCTGGCGGAGCGCGTCACCCACGACCAGCATGAACACCACGACCTCTGCGTGGCGACCCTGCACGCCCATCTGGATCACGACAATTGCATGGAAAGCGTCATCCTGCGTGGGCCGATCGCCGAGGTGCGGGCCTTTGCCGATGCGCTGATCGCCAAGCCGGGCATCCGCCACGGCGCGCTGAACCTGGTGACGGCGGAGTTCGGCGCGCAGAGCCATACTCACGGCCATAGCCATCCGCATGCCGATGGGTACGCCCATCCTTATCCCCATGGCCATTACCGGCCGCGGAGCTGAGCGTGGCGGACGGTGAGCGTCGCCTGCCCGACTCTTCCGCCTTGCTGGCCGCGGCGCCGGAGGGCGTGGGGGAGGGCGCCTGGATCGATGTGATCCAGAAGATGGACGAGGTCTATTCCGACCTGTTGCAGTACGAGGTCGCCCTCGAAGAGAAGAACGCCAAGCTGGAGGAGAGCCAGGGCTTCATCCTGTCCGTGCTGACCTCGATCTCCGACATTCTGGTGGTGTGCGACCGGCGCGGGCATATCGAGGAGGTGAACCGTTCGCTGGAGGTCTTTACCGGGCGGGCCTCGGAAGCCCTGCGCGGTATGCCCTTCTTCGAGTTGCTGGCCGATCCGGCGGCCGTCGAGGTGGCGCGCGGCTGGTTTGCTCTGCGCGGTGACGCGCCGACCCATGACTGCGAGCTGGCCCTGAAGGCTGCCGACGGCAGTGCGGTGCCGGTGTCCCTCAACTGCACCCCACGCTATTCGTCGGTCGGCAAATCCTTGGGGATGGTGGTTACCGGGCGCCCGGTGGGGGAGTTGCGCAAGGCCTATTCGGCATTGCGCCAAGCCCATGACGACCTGAAGCGGACCCAGCAGCAACTGCTGCATTCGGAAAAGATGGCCTCTCTTGGCCGCCTGGTGGCCGGCGTCGCCCATGAGCTCAACAACCCGATCAGTTTCATCCTCGGCAACACCCACGCGCTCAAGCGCTATGCGGGGCGGCTGGAAGAATACCTGGCGGCGGTGCATGCCTGCGAGCAGCCGGAGGTCTTGGGCGAGCTACGCCAGCGCCTGCGCATCGATCGCATCCTTGGCGATCTGGATCCGTTGATCGAAGGCACCATTGAAGGGGCTGAACGGACCCGAGACATCGTCGATGGCCTGAAGCGCTTTTCCGCACTGGATAGGGAAGAGAGCAGCCGTTTTGACCTGGTGGCGGTGATCGGTCGCTCGGTGACCTGGGTGTGCAAGGCGGCGCCAGAGCGCTTCGTGGTCGACGTCCGCCTGCCGGCCGAGCTGCCGGTGATCGGCTCGTCGGGGCAGATGCAACAGGTGGTGATGAACCTGGTGCAGAACGCCAGCGACGCCACCGCCGGTCAGGATACGGCGCGGCTGCAGATCGACGGGACTATTGAGGATGGGGATGTAGTGGTGCGCTTCCACGACAACGGGCCGGGTATCGATGCCCGTCATCTGCCGCACATCTTCGACCCCTTCTTTACCACCAAGCCTGTGGGCAGCGGCACCGGCTTGGGCCTGTCGATCAGCTACGGCATCGTCGAGCGTCATGGAGGGGGGCTGGCCGCTGGCAATCATCCCGGTGGTGGTGCGGAGTTCGTGCTGCGGTTGCCGTGGGCGGATGGCGCACGGAGGGTGTGATCCGAATGGAAGGCTGCTTTCCTCTCTGACTCCGGGGCTGGCAACAGGCTTGTCGTTATGTGGGGTGACGCGCCGGACGAAGCGCGGCTTGGTGCTATGGCACGGATGTTGTATGAACTAAGATAGTTTCTTCATACGGATCGTCCGGAATCGCGCCATGCCTGCATTGCCTTCCGATCATCTCGCCCTTGTGCTGCTGGTATTCGTCCTTGGCCTCAAGCACGGTTTCGATGCCGACCATCTCGCCACCATCGACGGTTTGACCCGTTTCAACGCCCGCGCCAACCCCGGCTGGGCGCGCTATTGCGGGACTTTGTTCTCCCTCGGCCACGGCGCGGTGGTGGTGGCCATCGCGCTGGCGGTGAGCCTGCTGTCCGGGGCCTGGTCGGCGCCAGAATGGCTGGAACTGTCGGGGGCCTGGATCTCGATCGCTTTCCTGATCCTGCTCGGCGTGCTCAATTTGCGTGCGGTCTTCGCCGCCGAAGCGCACGAATTGGTGCATCCGGTGGGGCTGAAAGGACGCTGGCTGGGCCGCCTCGGGCGGGCTGCTCATCCGGGTGGGGTGGCGGTGGTGGGAGCCTTGTTTGCATTGTCCTTCGATACGGTGAGCCAAGCCGCCTTGTTCGCGATGGCTGGCGTGCAGGCCGGCGGCTGCCTGCCGGCTGCAGGGCTGGGCCTGGTCTTCATGCTGGGCATGTTGCTTGCCGACGGCGCTAACGGCTGGTGGATTGCCCGCCTGATCGCTCGCGCCGACGGTACTGCGCGGGTGGCGTCACGGGTGATGGCGCTGGCGGTGGCAGGAATGAGCCTGCTGGTGGCTGCCTACGGACTGGCACGGATGCTGTCGCCCGCGCTGGAAGCCTGGGGCGAAGGCAAGGAGTTGACGCTTGGCGCCGCGGTCGTCGGCGTGATCTTCGCCAGCTTCCTGGTGGGGCTGAGGCTGGCCCGCGGGCGCGACGTGGCATCCCAATCGGTGGCCTGAGGGGCCGCCTCGTGGCAGGTCAGGACCACGGACAGGGAACAATTCGGTAGCATCCAGCCCTTCGGCCTTGATCGATCTTAAGGTCGGCCAGCGGCCGGGCCGGCAGATTACGCACTCTGCCGGGGCGCTTAAACTGACGGCACACGGCGCCGGCATCACCGATTCACTACGACGAGCAGCACTTGAAGACCGATACATCTTCTTTGGACCCCATCCCTGTCCGGGTGTCCGAATCCCTTGCTTGGCGCACCTTCGTGCGTATTGCCCCGTGATGACGGACCGCGGCGTGCTGCTTGCGCTGGCCGCGTCGCTCGCGCTGCATGGCGCTGCACTGGGGCTGGGCGGCCTTGCGCCGGCGACGGTCACGACACCGCCACGCCTGCTTGAGGCGCGCCTGGTGCAGGAGGAGGTGCAGCCGCCAAAGCCCAGGGTTCAGTCGCGCCAGGAGGCGCCGGCACGGCCTTTGAAGCGGGAAGTGACCCGGCAGGAGTCCCATCATGTGCCGATGGTGGCGCCTAGCGCGTCAGCGCCGGCACGCTTGGTCAACGAGCTTCCAGCCGAGCGCCCTGTGGCAACAGTAGCGAGCGGGGCGTCTACTGTAGCCGTCGCCCAGGGGGGCGGGGCTTCAGTCAGCGCACCCGTAGCCGCACCTGCGCCGACAGGAGCGGGGGGGGCTGCTGCAGCGTACTCGCCGGCCAGTTTCAACGCCGGCTATCTGCACAATCCGAAGCCTGCCTACCCGATGATGGCCCGCCGCCGTGGCCTGGAAGGCATTGTGCGTCTCGATGTGAGGGTCTCGGTCGAAGGCATTCCGACGGCGGTCAAGGTACGCGAGAGTTCGGGGCATGACAGTCTCGACGAGGCTGCGACGACGGCGGTGTGGCACTGGAAGTTCGTGCCGGCCAAGCGTGGCGGCGAGCCGATCGAGGATACAGTGGTGGTGCCAGTGCGTTTCCGTCTCGGCGATGACGCGGGTTGATTGGAGAGTGGTATGGCTTTGCATTTGTGGCTGGGGTTCTTCCTGACGACGCTGGTGGTGGCCCTGTCCCCGGGACCGGGGGCCGTGTTGAGCATGAGCGTCGGGATACGTCATGGCTATCGCCACGCGCTGAAGGCGATCCTTGGCCTGCAGACGGCGCTGCTGCTGCAGCTGGGGTTGGTCGGGCTTGGTCTGGGCGCCTTGCTGGCGGCCTCCGAGCTGGCCTTTCTGGCCGTCAAGCTGGCCGGCGCGGCCTATCTGGTGTGGCTGGGTATCCAGCGCTGGCGGGAGCCGCTGGCGCTCGCCGAGCCGGGGGCGGAAGTGAATCGGGCGTTCTACCGCCAGGGTATCCTGGTCAATCTGGGTAACCCCAAGGCGATCGTCTTCATCGCGGCCCTGGTGCCTCAGTTCATCGATCCTGCCGCGCCTCAGTGGCCGCAGTTCGCGGTGATCGCGCTAACCATGTGCAGTCTCGACTCCGCGGTGATGTCTTGTTACGCGCTGCTGGCAAGCCGCTTTCGCGGCGTGTTGAGCAGCCCTCGCCGGGGGTTGCTGGCCAACCGGGTCTTCGGCGGCATCTTCGTCGCTGCCGGCGCCCTGCTGGCGGGAACGTCGCGCCAGTGAGCGGAGAATCAGTCGTGTACGGCGAACTTGGTAAACAGGCGGTCGAGTTCGATCTCATCCGTACCGAACTCCTCCAGGGCTAGCTCAGCCCAGTCCGTCCAGTCGGGGGAGGGGCCGTCGCGCAGTCGGCGGCCCACTGCCAGCATAAGGGTGATCCGCCGCGGAATCTCGGCCAGCCGGTTGGCTTGCTGGGGGGCGTGGTGACAGCGGATCGTCTCGCAGACGACTTCCGGCAGCTTCCAGTTACGCGCAACAAGAAAGCCGGCCGCCGCGTGGTCGCATCCGGTCAGGGCACTGACCGCCCGCGTGGCGACCTCCAGAGCCGGCCCGCTATGCCGCAACAGATGGGCGTGTTCGGGAGCCCGACGCAACAGCACCGCGACACCGGCATCCTGCATCAACCCCGCCAGATAGACCGTGTCGGCCCAGGCCCGGTGCTCCGTCTCACGGCAGAAGAGGTAGCTGAGGTCTGCTGCGCGGGCACTCGCCTGCCACAGGGCGTCGATTGCTGCCCGATCGAGGTCCGCGCAGTGGCCGCGCATCGCGGTGCTGGCCGCCGTGGCGAGGGTGCGCACCCGACCCAGCATGGTGATGGCCTCCTGGGCTGAGCGCGGTGCATTGCGCGGGCGGAACACTGGCGAATTGGCAACCCTGAGCAGTGCGCCGGTCAGCGCGGGGTCGTGGGCGATGGCTGCGGCGAGCTCCCGTGGCCCTGCGTCCTCACTCGCTGCGGCCGCTTGCAGGCGCAGGAAGCCGGTGCCGGGGCTGGGCAGCACCACTCCACTGGAAAGCACCGCTTCAACGAGTAGATCCTGATCATTCATGGTGGGAGGCGCCTTTCATTCGAGGCTTCATTTCACTACACCAGCGGCAGTTCCACAAAAAACACAAATAGTGTTTGACAGCCGTTTTATGTCTTCCTATAATGCGCGTCTCGTTTGGAGGGGTTCCCGAGCGGTCAAAGGGATCAGACTGTAAATCTGACGGCACTGCCTTCGAAGGTTCGAATCCTTCCCCCTCCACCAACGGTTTTGTTTTGCTGTTTGCTCCGCCCGCATTTGCGGTGTTGTGAGTGGTGATTGTGAGTCGTACGTTGTAAAGCGGGTGTAGCTCAATGGTAGAGCAGAAGCCTTCCAAGCTTATGACGAGGGTTCGATTCCCTTCACCCGCTCCAGGTTGAGTGTGTGAGGCCCATGTAGCTCAGTGGCAGAGCACTCCCTTGGTAAGGGAGAGGTCGGCAGTTCAATCCTGCCCATGGGCACCACGGTTTGGTGCGGCAGCTCAGGGTGTGTACCCGGTTTTCTGATTTTTTTGCGGAGTTGATGACATGGCAAAGGAAAAGTTCGAGCGGAAAAAGCCGCACGTGAACGTTGGCACGATTG
>NZ_JAYSDK010000008.1:0-157462 GCF_041914405.1 Zoogloea sp. | reverse complement strand
AATCTCTGCGGGGGCTTTATGTTTTTAAAAGCAAAAAACACTGCACCGTCTCGCCTGCCCATCAACCGAACATTCCAACTCCGAGATAGGGCGGAAAAACGCAAAATTAGAATCACTGGCTAGGCGCTCAGCAGCCACATGTGGCATGTCTGGCTATAGCTGTATTGTCCCAGTGAAACCCTGCTCAGGTGTTAACCTTAAAAGGGGCGACACATGAGTGCGGAGATGAAAGACGAAATCAAGCGCCGGACGGCCAAGCGCAAGAGCGCGTTGGTGTGATGGAGCTCCTGCAGGGCAAGACGACGGTGGCCGAGCTGTGGCCTGGATCAAACGCTAAGACGTTCCGCCGGCGCAGGGTGTCCAGCAGGACAGCCAGAGCGAAGAGATCCGGCACCTCAAGGCGGAGTTGCGTCGGATAACTGAAGAGCGCGACATCTTAAAAAGGGCCGCCGCGCACTTTGCCAGGCAGTCCGGGTGATGTATGCGTTCATTCAGGCCCACGAGGATCGCCACCCGGTGCGGCGCCTGTGTGCTGTGCTGGCGGTCCATCACAGCGGTTACTATGCATGGCGCCGGCAGCCCCATTCACCGCGCAGCCAAGACGACCGACGCGTGAGCGCTCTCGCACATCAACCTGGCTCGAGAGCGGGCGGGTCTATGGCTACCGCAAGGTCTGCAACGATCTGCGCGAGCGCTGTGGCAAGCACCGGGTGGCCCGGCTAATGCGCCAGGCCGGCCGGAAGTCCCAGACGGGCTACACACGTCGGCCTGGGTTTCGCAGCGGAAAGCCGGCTGTAGTGGCACCGAACCACCTGAAGCGGGCGTTCGACGTCGCCGAGCCCAACACGGCGTGGGTGACCGACATCACTTACATCCGAACCCACGAAGGGTGGCTGTATCTGTCGGTGGTGCTCGATCTGTTCTCACGCCAGATCGTCGGCTGGTCGATGGGCGAGCGGATGACCCGGGAGCTAGCCATCGGCGCCTTGCTGATGGCCGTCTGGCGTCGAAAACCCTTGCAGGTGCCTCGTCTTGCTCAGCGAGCAAAAAATGACCAATTCATTAAATGCAACGATTAATCTTTCAGCCTTTGCTGCGGGGAGCAAGGTGCGTCCGAGATCTACGTGAAGAATCTGTTTCCGCAGCTTGACCCGGGCAAGGTTTGCTGGGTCATGTGCTGCTGTCTCTGCAAAAAATTGAGTATCAACCGCGACGCATGGCGTCAAAGAACTCGTTGTTATTCTTCGTTGCCTTGATCTTGTCGAGGAGGAACTCCATTGCGTCGATGTCATCCATGCCGTAAAGGAGTTTACGAAGAACCCAGACTTTCTGGAGCACATCCGCTTTGAGAAGGAGCTCTTCGCGACGAGTGCCGGATCGGTTGACGTTGATCGCAGGGTAAACGCGCTTTTCAGCCATACGGCGATCCAGGTGGATTTCCATATTGCCGGTGCCTTTGAATTCCTCGTAAATAACGTCATCCATGCGGCTGCCTGTATCGATAAGAGCAGTTGCGATGATCGTCAGAGAGCCGCCCTCTTCGATATTTCGGGCAGCCCCGAAGAAGCGCTTCGGCTTCTGCAAGGCATTGGCATCAACGCCGCCGGTCAGGACCTTGCCTGAGGCTGGAACAACGGTGTTGTATGCCCGTGCCAAGCGAGTCAGGGAATCCAGCAGGATAACGACATCTTTCTTGTGTTCGACAAGGCGCTTTGCCTTTTCAATCACCATTTCGGCCACTTGTACGTGCCGAATGGCCGGTTCGTCGAACGTTGAGGCAACGACTTCGCCCTTTACCGAGCGCTGCATTTCCGTGACTTCTTCGGGACGCTCGTCGATCAGCAGGACGATTACGACGACATCGGGATGGTTCGAAGTAATCGAGTGTGCGATGTGTTGAAGCATCACAGTTTTGCCACTCTTCGGCGGGGCAACCAGAAGCCCTCGCTGCCCCTTGCCGATCGGGGAGATCATGTCGATCACCCGGGAGGTGATGTTCTCCTCTCCACGAATATCCCGCTCCAGCTTCAGGCACTGATTGGGATGAAGAGGGGTCAGGTTTTCGAAGAGGATTTTGTGCTTAGAGGCTTCTGGGGGCTCGAAATTTACTTTATCGACCTTGACCAGCGCGAAGTACCGTTCTCCGTCTTTGGGCGTACGAATCTCGCCTTCGACAGTGTCGCCGGTGTGGAGATTGAATCGCCGGATCTGGCTGGGGGAGACATAGATGTCATCGGTGCCTGCCAGATAGGAGGTGTCTGGTGAGCGAAGGAAACCAAAGCCGTCAGGCAATACTTCCATGACCCCATCACCGTAGATGGGCTCGCCCTTTTTGGCGCGATTCTTGAGAAGTGCGAAAACGAGCTCTTGCTTGCGCAGGCGATTGGCGCCCTCGATTTCGTTGGCAATGGCCATTTCAAGCAATTGGCCAACATGGAGGGACTTCAGCTCCGAGAGTTGCATGGCGGGCAGCGGTGAGGGGAGATGTGGGGAGTAAAAGACCTAGGATGTGACAGAGCTGTCACGATTTGTGCAGCGGCTGGATACCGGAACTGCACCTTGATGCCAGAACGGTTATTACATTCGTTCTGGCATCGACGAGGATTTTTCTAACTTAACCTGATTTAGAGGTGACTGTCAATGAACGCTGCCAACTGGGACTTCGATAGCGCGCCGACCTTGGTGGCCTCGATGTTGCCACCCTTGAAAAGCATGAGGGTCGGAATGCCGCGAATGCCGTACTTGGCCGGGGTGTCCTGATTCTCGTCAATGTTCAGCTTCGCTACTTTGAGCTTGCCCTCGTATTCTTTGGCGACTTCGTCGAGGATGGGCGCGATCATCTTGCACGGGCCACACCATTCCGCCCAATAGTCCACGAGCACAGGGCTGGCGGACTGGAGTACCTCTGCCTCAAAGTTGGAGTCAGTGACATAGTGGATGTGTTCGCTCATGATGCCTCGTACATTCGGGGTTGGGGGTGTTGCAGGCGATGTAAGGCAGCGCATTGGGGCTGCGAGGCCTACACAACTGGATGATGGTGATGATCATGCTAGCGAATCTTGCTTTGCAAGAAAAGCGTTTTTCTCGCCAGTTCGGCTAAATTGTGATAAAGCAATCGGCTGCAAGATTTCCGCGTTCTTTGATGGTTGGGAGGCCGAGGAGGTGCGGCAGGAGCTTCCGCTGTGGCGAATGGAGTATATTTCGGCCCCTGAACCATTTATGGCAAGACTTGGTGCTGCGAGGTATCTCCGCGAGTGCCAACGCCAAGACATACAGGAGCACACGCCCATGGCCTATGTTGTTACCGAGAACTGCATTCGTTGCAAGTACACCGACTGCGTTGATGTTTGCCCGGTGGATTGCTTCCGGGAGGGACCCAATTTCCTCGTGATCGATCCGGAGGAGTGCATCGACTGCACGCTGTGCGTAGCGGAGTGCCCCGCTGAGGCAATCTACGCAGAGGATGACGTGCCAGTGGATCAGCAAGGGTTCATCGCGCTCAACGCAGAGTTGGCTTCGCAGTGGACGCCGATTGTCGAACGCAAGGATCCTCCCGCGGATGCGGACCAGTGGCGTGGCGTCAAGGATAAGCTGAAGTTTCTGGAGCGCTGACGCCCCTCGGTGTAGAAGGCCCGGCAGCCTGAATTGAAAATGGACAGTGTCTGGTTAGTGGGTGATATGTAAGGGAAGGCCCTGATCCCCGCGGACTTTTCGCTGTCCCTGCAATCGAATACCATCGCCTGCAGTAACCATTTTCAGGCGCATGAGCGCTATCCATAGGAACGAAAAAATGCTGGTCAGTGAAATCCTCGCGATCAAGGGCAAGGTACTTTTTACCATTGCACCCAACAAAGCGCTGTCCGAGGCCGTCGCCATCATGACGGAGCAGGATGTTGGGTCTTTGGTGGTGTTCGATAAAGGACGCATGGCGGGTTTGCTGACTTTTCGGGAGGTTTTGCTCGGCACCCAGAAAGCGGGAGCTGCTTGGCAGGAACTACCGGTTGCAGATGCAATGCTGACGACTCCCGTTGTGGCTGCGCCGAACATGGAAATGGACGAACTCCGCAGGCAGATGGTGGAGCACCATCAGCGATACCTCCCCGTTATGGATGACGCGGTGTTGCTTGGGGTGGTGTCGTTCCATGATGTGGCGAAAGCGGTGCTGGAAGAGCAGAGTTTCGAGAATCGGATGCTGAAGAACTACATCCGCAATTGGCCTGCCGAGGAAGACCAGGCGTGACGGGCGAGCTGATGCTGTATCGCATGTAACCGGGGTTTTGGGCTGAAGGGGGGCTCGGAAAGGTCCGTCCTCCTCGGAGGCTGCTGGGGGTACGACAGGTGGCGGGCGCGGCGTGTTGGGAGCCACCTCTTGCAAGCCGTCAAAGGGCTCTGGATGGCGGAGCCTAGTAGATGGGCAAGGTTCCCTCTGCCAGATGTCTGATGCGGCCAAGGAGGCAAGGTGGACAAGATCTGGCTGAAAAGCTACCCGCCAGGCGTTCCGGCTGAGATCGACACGAGCGAGTTTTCATCGCTTGTCGATCTGTTTGACCGGAGTGTCGGAGCCTTCGGTGCGCAGGTCGCATACATGTGCATGGGGCGCTCCATGAGTTATGCGGAGCTGGATCGTTATTCCCGTGATTTTGCGGCATACCTGCAGTGCGAAGTAGGCTTGATCAAAGGTGCGCGTGTCGCGCTGATGATGCCGAACTGCCTTCAATACCCCGTAGCCATGTTTGGCGTGTTGAGGGCGGGGTGCGTGGTGGTGAACGTAAACCCTTTGTACACTGCCCGCGAGCTTGAGCATCAATTGCGTGATGCGGGCTGTGAGGCGATTGTCATCGTCGAGAATTTTGCCCACACGCTCCAGGATGTGGTGGCACGTACCTCTGTGCGCCATGTGGTCGTGACGGGATTGGGGGATCTGCTGGGTTTCCCGAAGTCGGCGGTGGTGAATTTTGTCATTCGCCACGTGCGGAAAATGGTTCCGCCTTGGCGTGTGCCGGGCTACCAGAAGTTCAATGCGGCACTTGATCGTGGGAGAGGCCATGACCTACAGGCTGTGCCTGTTAGTCATGATGACCTCGCATATCTCCAGTACACGGGTGGAACAACTGGGGTCGCAAAAGGGGCGATGCTGACGCATGGTAATGTCGTCGCAAACCTGCTGCAGGCTCATGCGTGGATAAGCCCTTATGTGAAGGTGGGCGAGGAACTCATCATCACGGCCTTGCCGCTTTACCATATCTTTTCTCTCACCGCGAACTGCCTGACTTTCCTAAAGATCGGTGCAGCCAATGTCCTCATCACCAATCCTAGGGACATACCGGGCTTTGTCGCGGAGTTGGGGCGCCATCGCTTTACCGTCATTACAGGTGTCAATACCCTCTTCAACGCGCTTCTGAATGATCCCGGGTTCGCCAAGCTGGACTTTTCGGCCTTGAAGATTGCCCTCGGTGGCGGCATGGCCGTGCAGCAGAGCGTGGCAGATCGATGGAAGGTCGTGACCGGAAAACCGCTGGCGGAGGCGTACGGCTTGACCGAGACGTCCCCGGCGGTCTGTATCAATCCGCTCGACTTGCCCGCGTTCAATCACTCTATCGGTTTGCCGATTTCATCAACGTCTATAAGTCTCCGAGACGACGAGGGCAGGGAGGTGGCTCCTGGCGAGGCCGGCGAATTGTGTGTGAAGGGACCACAAGTGATGAAGGGGTATTTCGGGCGGCCAGAGGATACCGCTCGTGCCTTCACGTCGGATGGATTCCTGCGGACCGGAGATGTGGCAACCATCGACCCAGAAGGCTTTGTGCGAATCGTTGACCGGAAGAAGGACATGATTTTGGTCTCCGGTTTCAACGTTTATCCGAACGAAGTAGAGGATGTAGTTGCGAGTCATCCCGGTGTGATGGAAGTTGCCGCCCTCGGAGTCCCTGACGGGCATTCGGGCGAGGCAGTGAAGATCTTCGTCGTGAGAAAGGATCCGAACCTGACTGCAGAGGCTCTCATCGAACACTGCAGGGCCGGGTTGACGGGTTACAAAGTTCCTCGCTTCGTGGAGTTCCGCGAGTCATTGCCGAAGAGCAATGTGGGCAAGATTCTTCGGCGTGCCCTGCGGGATTCTGGTTAGGCCCATGATTGAGTTGCAAAAAAGGCTTGTGTTTTAGCCTGGATGTGAAGAATAATTGTCGAGTAGTCTTGTATATGACCTTATGAGCCCGATCACTCGTTCCCTTCCTGTCGACGTAGTCGTAGTAGTACGCGTAGTAAGCGTAGGTGCACGCGCGTCGTAAGGGTCCGTAGGTAATCGGTAAAGAATTTTCAGACCCCCGCCGGCGCGCAACCGGCGGGGGTTTTTGTTTTTTGTCCCTCGGCCCGGAATGTCGTACGGCTCCCAAAGCCTCAAGGAGAATTTTGATGATGCAAATGACTGGAGCGGACCTTATCGTGAAGCTGCTCGAGCGGCAGGGTGTTAGCACTATTGCCGGTGTTCCGGGTGGTGCGGCACTGCCGATGTATGACGCACTGTCCAAGAGTGAGCAGATTCACCATGTGCTCTGTCGTCACGAGCAAGGGGCCGGTTTTATTGCCCAGGGTATGGCGCGGGTGTCCGGTCGGCCGGAGGTCTGTTTGGCCTCAAGCGGCCCGGGCGCTACCAATCTGATCACGGCGATTGCCGATGCTAAGTTGGATTCGATCCCCATTATCGCGCTGACCGGGCAGGTGCCCTTGTCGATGATCGGTACCGACGCCTTCCAGGAGGTGGATACCTACGGGCTGACTATTCCGATCACAAAGCACAATTTCCTGGTCCGCTCCGCGAAGGAGCTGCTGACGGCGATTCCGGCGGCCTTCCGTATCGCCATGTCCGATCGGCCGGGGCCGGTGCTGGTGGATGTGCCCAAGGACGTGCAGAACCAGATGGTCAGCTTCGAGGAATACCCCGACGTGGTGGTGCCCGATGCCGCGCCGAGCTTCGATCTTGGTGCCATTGAGGAAATTGCCAAGATGATCGAGGCTGCCGAACGCCCCGTGCTCTATCTGGGGGGCGGTGTGATCCATTCCGGTGCGTCCCAGCTCGCGGTGAACTTGGCTGAACAGGCGTCCCTGCCCACCACGATGACGCTGATGGCGCTCGGTGCGATGCCGATGGATCATCCGCTGTCCCTCGGCATGCTGGGCATGCATGGCGCGCGCTATACCAACTATGTGCTGGAAGAAGCCGATCTGCTGATCTGTGTAGGGGCCCGCTTCGATGATCGTGCGATCGGCAAGACGGCCGAGTTCTGCCCGAACGCCAAGATCATCCACATCGACATTGATCGCTCCGAGTTGCATAAGGTGAAGACGGCTCATGTGGCAATCGCCGGTGATGTGGGGCAGGTTCTGTCTGAATTGCTGCCGCGCGTGAAGCCCCAGCTGCGCAAGCGCTGGTTGTCTCATGTCGAGAGCCTGAAGAGCCGTTTCCCGCTGGCCATGCCGGGCGTGGACAATCCTCGTTCGCCCTATGGCCTCATCCATGCGGTTGCAAACAGTCTGGACGACAGCGCGATCATTACCAGCGATGTGGGGCAGCACCAGATGTGGGTTGCACAGGCCTACCCATTCCGCCGTGCCCGCCAGTGGCTCAACTCGGGTGGCCTTGGCACCATGGGTTTTGGTTTTCCGGCGGCGATCGGTGCGGCGCTCGCAGAGCCCGAACGTACGGTGGTTTGTTTCTCGGGCGATGGCAGCCTGAAGATGAACATCCAGGAAATGGCGACGGCGGCCCAGGAAAACGTCAATGTGAAGATCGTTCTGTTCAACAACCAGTCCCTTGGGCTGGTGCATCAGCAACAGAATCTCTTCTACGGCAAGCGGATCATGGCTTCCCGCTATGAGCGCCCGACCGACTTCCTGAAGATCGCCGATGGCTTCGGCATGCGGGCTGTCGATCTGGATCCGGCGCCCAATCCCCGTGCCGTGCTGGCCGAGGCGCTTAATACGCCGGGGCCTTGCCTCATTCACGCAACCATCGACCCGAACGAATTCGTCTACCCCATGGTGCCGCCGGGTGCCGCCAACTCCGAGATGATCGGCTAAACCCGAGGAGAGAATACGATGTCCGAACAAAACACCAATCTTTCCGAATACATCCCCGATGTGCCTGAACATACGGGCTTCAAGAAGGTCGTTCTCGAGCTGGGCGTGGCCAACCATCCCGGGGTGATGAGCCACATCTGCGGGCTGTTCGCCCGCCGTGCCTTCAACGTGGAAGGTATCCTGTGCATGCCGGTGGGCTCCGGGGAGACCAGCCGAATCTGGCTGCTCATTTTCGAAGATGAGCGTTTGGCCAAAATGATTCGGCAGGTCGAAAAGCTCGAGGATGTGCTCTACGTGAATCAGCATGATGGCGAGCACCCCGTGTTCAGCCGACTCGACGAGTTCTTCAAGTAAGTCTCGTCCTTTTCCGTCGCCGGCCTGGTGCCGGCGGCGTGCTAGACTCCGCCGCCTTGCTTGCCTAGTCTTTAATCTCCTGTCTCCGCGAGTCTTCCCATGTCCGGTAATACCCTTGGTACGCTTTTCTGCGTCACTTCCTTTGGTGAATCCCATGGCCCCGCCATCGGTTGTGTGGTCGATGGTTGTCCTCCGGGATTGAAGATCAGCGAGGCTGATATCCAGGCCGAACTGGACCGGCGCAAGCCGGGTACCTCCCGGCATGTGACCCAGCGCCGGGAGCCGGATGAGGTTGAAATCCTGTCCGGTGTCTTCGAAGGGGTTACGACTGGAACCCCGATTGCGCTGCTGATTCGTAACCAGGACCAGCGTTCCAAGGACTACGGAAACATCGCCGAGAGTTTTCGTCCGGGGCATGCAGACTATGCCTACTGGCAGAAATATGGGATTCGCGACTACCGCGGCGGCGGTCGTTCGTCCGCCCGTGAGACTGCTGTTCGCGTGGCGGCTGGCGCAATCGCTCGCAAGTGGCTGCAGGAGCGCTATGGGGTGGTGATCCGTGGTTACATGGCTCAGCTTGGGCCGGTCGATATCCCCTTTGTCTCCTGGGATGAGGTCGATGGCAACGCATTTTTTGCTCCCAATCAGTCCATCGTTCCGCAGCTTGAAAGTTATATGGACGATCTGCGCAAGTCCGGTGATTCGGTTGGCGCGCGGATAAATGTCGTTGCGACCGGTGTTCCCGTTGGCTGGGGCGAGCCTGTCTTCGATCGCCTCGATGCAGACATCGCTTACGCGATGATGAGCCTCAACGCCGTGAAAGGGGTGGAGATCGGAGCGGGTTTTGCCAGCGTGGCCCAGCTTGGAACGCAGCATTCAGATGAAATGTCGCCGGAGGGTTTCCTGTCGAACAATGCGGGGGGGGTTTTGGGTGGTATTTCGACTGGGCAGGACGTGTTTGTTAGCATGGCCATCAAGCCCACGTCCAGCACCCGTCTCGATCGGCACTCCATCAACAAGGCCGGAGAGCCCGTGGTCGTCAATACCCATGGCCGGCATGATCCCTGTGTCGGCATTCGTGCTACGCCGATTGCGGAGGCCATGCTGGCCATCGTGCTGATGGATCATGCCTTGCGCCATCGCGCACAAAATGGGGATGTGGAGTGTTCCACGCCGAAGGTTGCTGGGCTGGCGCCTGCTGGTGTGCAAACCGTTCCATCCCCGGGCCGTAAGGCTTGACCGTAGTCAACGGTGTTCTCTAGGGCGCGGCGTAGAGTGGTTCTCACCTGATATCGAGAATTTATCAACAGGTGGGAGCCACTGTATGGAGCAACATGATCTTAAGCACGAGTTTCCCGAGTATCACGAGCAGATTCACGCTTTGAAGATGTCGGACGGGCGTTTCTCCCGCCTCTTCGACGAGTATCACGATGTCAATCGCCATGTCGTACGTGTCGAGGTCAATGCCGAGTTGGCTACGTCCGTGCAACTTGAGGAGTTGAAGAAGCGTCGTCTGAAACTGAAGGATCAACTGCACGAATTGCTGAAGACGTCCGCGCTCACCTGAGCTAGCGAATCCGGCAAATGGAGAGAGCGCTTTCGGGCGCTCTTTTGCTTGGTAGTTACTGCTCTCCCTGCACTTATTCGATGATTCCTTACTGGCGCCTGTCCGGCTACTATTTCTTCTACTTCGCCTTTGTCGGCGCCTTTTCTCCATACTTTGGCCTTTACCTGCAGTCTATCGGAAGTTCTGCGGCCGAGATTGCGGTGCTGATGTCCCTGATGTCGGTCATGCGGACACTGGCCCCGACGCTTTGGGGATGGCTGGCCGACCGTTTCGGGATGCGCGCGCCGATCGTGCGCTTGTCGGCGGCCTTGTCAGTGCTAGGGTTCTCAGGTTTTCTGCTCAGTACCGCGTACGGCGCCTTGTTCGCGAGCATGGCCTTTCTGGCGTTCTTCTGGAGTGCGGCACTGCCGCTGGTTGAAACCCTCACTTTCGCGCATCTGGAGGGGCAGGCGAGTCGCTACGGCAGCATCCGGGTGTGGGGCTCCGTCGGCTTCGTTCTGGCGGTGCTGGCGCTTGGCTATCTACTCGACGAGATGCCGATCAAGGGCTTGCTGTGGGTCACGCTGGGCATTCTCGGGGGGATTCTGGTGTGTGCCATGATGATTCCCGAGGTTCACAAGGTGCGGGAGGGTGTTACCTCTGTTTCCCTGGGGAGCATTCTGCGGCGTCCCGAGGTACGCGCGCTATTGACCGCCTGTTTCTTCATGTCGGCGGCCCATGGCGCTTTATACGTCTTCTATTCGCTGCATCTGGTTGCTCATGGATACAGTAAGACGCTGGTGGGCTGGATGTGGACCCTGGGCGTCCTGGCAGAGATCCTGGTGTTCATGGGTATGCCCCAATTGCTACGGTCTTTTTCCCTGCGTACGCTACTGATCTTCAGTTTTGCGGCTGCGGTTCTTCGGTTCGTGATGATCGGCTGGGGCGCCGACTCGCTGGTTGTTCTGGTGTTCGCCCAGTTGCTGCACGGAGCAACCTTCGGTTCCTATCATGCTGCTGCGGTGGCAGCTGTGAATCGCTGGTTTGGTGCCAGACATCAGGCACAAGGGCAGGCGCTTTACGGAAGCATTTCCTTTGGCGCTGGTGGGGTGCTTGGCGGCTTAATCAGCGGCTATACATGGGAGGTCGTTGGTGCCGGCTGGACTTATACCCTTGCGTCCCTGTTCGCCCTGATGGGCCTGGTGGTCTTGGCTCGCGGGTGGCGGGATCGTTTGGTTGTCGGGGTGGTCTGACACGCTGTTGAACAGGATATTGAGAGCAGGATGAGAACGGGTTTCGGGTGCTTGCGCAAGTTGTGTGCTGCCGTCTTTGTTGTCGCCGGCCTGGCTGCCTGCCAGTCCGTACAGACTACCCATTCCGGAGCGGTTGGGGTGGAGCGGCGGCAAATGATGATGGTTTCATCGCGGGAGATGGAGCAGGCCTCGTCCCAGAGTTACCAGAAGATCATTCAGGAAGCCTCCCAGAAAAATGCCTTGAACCGGGACCGGGAAGAGGTCGAGCGCGTGCGTGCGGTAGCCCAGCGCCTGATTCCGGTGACGGGTATCTTCCGTCCCGATGCGCCGGCCTGGAAATGGGAGGTGAACGTGCTGAGCTCGAAGGAGCTCAACGCCTGGTGCATGGCCGGGGGGAAGATCGCTTTCTATTCCGGAATCATCGAGCGCCTTGATCTGACCGATGACGAAATCGCCGCGATCATGGGGCACGAGATTTCCCATGCGCTGCGTGAGCATGCGCGAGAGCGAGCGTCACAGGCCATGGTGACCAACATTGGAGTCAGCGTACTCGGGGCCGCTCTTGGTGTGGGCCGGGCCGGGACTGACTTAATGGGTAGCGTGGCGAAGGTCAGTTTTGAGCTGCCCAATAGCCGTGAGCATGAGACCGAGGCGGACCGTATGGGGGTCGAGTTGGCCGCGCGAGCAGGCTATGACCCGCGGGCTGCCATCAGCCTTTGGCAGAAAATGGCCAAGGTCTCCAACGGTGGCCAGCCCCAGTGGCTGTCGACCCATCCGTCGAATGAAACCCGCCAGCGTGACCTGAGCGAGTACGCTGCTCGTGTGATGCCCCTTTACGAGCAAGCTACTCAGCACGCAAGGCCTGTGAAATAATTAAAGTTTTTCCGCCCTCAGCTCTACTTCGCCCATGCAAGCGCAAACGCTTTACGAAAAATTGTGGTCGAGCCACGTGGTGCACGTCGAGGATGACGGCACGGCGCTGATCTACATCGACCGTCATCTCGTTCACGAAGTCACAAGCCCGCAGGCCTTCGAAGGCCTCAAGCTGGCCGGGCGCAAGCCGTGGCGCGTGAACTCCATCGTAGCGACGGCCGACCACAACACTCCGACTGATCACTGGGAAATGGGCATCCAGGACCCGGTTTCCCGTCAGCAGGTCGAGACCCTGGACAGCAACATCCGTGAAGTCGGTGCGCTGGCCTACTTCCCGTTCAAGGACGAGCGGCAGGGCATCGTGCACGTCATCGGACCTGAAAACGGCGCTACGCTGCCGGGCATGACCGTGGTGTGTGGTGATTCGCACACTTCGACCCACGGTGCGTTCGCCTGCCTGGCCCACGGCATCGGCACCTCCGAAGTCGAGCACGTGATGGCGACCCAGTGCCTTCTGCAGAAAAAGTCCAAGACGATGCTCGTGCGCGTTGACGGCGTGCTGGGCGCGGGTGTGACCGCCAAGGATGTGGTTCTGGCCATCATTGGTCGCATCGGCACTGCCGGTGGTACCGGCTACGCTATCGAGTTCGGTGGCAGCGCGATCCGCAGCCTGACGATGGAAGGTCGCATGACCGTCTGCAACATGGCGATCGAAGCGGGGGCTCGCGCCGGTCTGGTAGCGGTGGACGAGCAGACCATCGCCTACCTGAAGGATCGCCCGTTCTCGCCGCGCGGCGAAGTGTGGGATCGCGCCGTCGAGTACTGGCGTACCCTGCATTCCGATGACGGCGCCCATTTCGACGCAGTCGTCGCACTCGACGCCGCGCAGATCAAGCCGCAGGTGACCTGGGGCACCTCGCCCGAGATGGTCGCCCCGATCGACGGGATCGTTCCAGATCCGGCGCTTGAGAAAGATCCGGTCAAGCGCGAGGGCATGGAGCGTGCGCTGCAATACATGGGCCTCACCCCGCGGACGCCGATCAAGAACGTCGCCATCGACAAGGTCTTTATTGGTTCCTGTACCAATTCGCGTATCGAGGACTTGCGGGCTGCAGCTCACGTCGCACGTGGTCGCCGCAAGGCTGATAGCGTGAAGCAGGTGCTGGTGGTGCCGGGCTCTGGTCTCGTCAAGCGCCAGGCCGAGGCTGAAGGGCTCGACAAGATCTTCATCGCCGCCGGCTTCGAATGGCGTGAGCCGGGGTGCTCCATGTGTCTGGCCATGAATGCGGATCGGCTGGAGCCGGGTGAGCGCTGCGCATCCACATCCAACCGCAACTTCGAAGGGCGTCAGGGCGCTGGTGGTCGTACCCACCTGGTGAGCCCGGCCATGGCGGCTGCCGCGGCGATTGCCGGGCATTTCGCCGACGTCCGTGAGCTGGCCTGAGCGTCCGGAGATACTGCGTTATGCGTAAATTTGCCGCAGTGCTCGGTGCATTTGTCGTCGTGCTGCTGAGCGGTTGCAATACCGTTCAGGGCATTGGCAAGGATATTGAAAAGGGTGGCGAAGCCATCCAGAAGGCGGTCAAGTAATGAATCCCTTCCGTAGACTCGACGGTCTCGTGGCGCCGATGGATCGCGCCAACGTTGATACCGACGCAATCATCCCGAAGCAGTTCCTCAAGTCGATCAAGCGCAGCGGCTTCGGCCCCAACCTGTTCGACGAATGGCGTTATCTGGACGTCGGCCAGCCTGGCCAGGACTGCTCCACGCGTCCGAAAAACCCGGACTTCGTGCTAAACCAGCAGCGTTATCAAGGCGCGCAGGTTCTGCTCGCCCGTGACAACTTCGGTTGCGGCAGTTCGCGTGAGCATGCGCCTTGGGCGCTGGAGGATTTCGGCTTCCGCGTGATTCTCGCGCCAAGCTTCGCCGATATCTTCTACAACAACTGCTTCAAGAACGGCCTGTTGCCGATCAAGCTGTCGGCTTCGGAAATGGACGCGCTGTTCGCGCAGTGCTCCGAGACGGTCGGCTATCGCCTGACGGTGGATCTCGAAGCGCAGACCATTACTCGCCCCGATGGCAAGGTGATCCCCTTCGACGTGGATGCCTTCCGCCGCGAGTGCCTGCTCAATGGCTGGGACGATATCGGCCTGACCTTGCGCCATGCCGACAAGATCCGGGAGTTTGAGGCGCGTCGGCGTATCGACCAACCCTGGCTTTTTGCCTGATCGCCGACTGGCGTCCCTGTAACGAATTCGATTTAGAGAATGACGATGAAGATTTGTGTTCTGCCCGGTGATGGCATTGGCCCCGAAATCATGGAGCAGGCGCTGCGCGTGCTCGAGGCGCTGCGCGGTGATGGTTTCGACTTCGTGGCCGAGAAGGCCCTGATCGGTGGTTGTGCTGTCGATGCCACCGGTACGCCGTACCCCGAGGCAACCAGCAAGCTGGCCAAGGAAGCAGACGCGATTCTGCTGGGCGCCGTGGGCGGCCCGCAGTGGGACTCTCTGCCGCGTGAGCAGCGTCCCGAGCGTGGCCTGCTGGCCATCCGCAAGGAGCTCAACCTGTTCGCCAACCTGCGTCCGGCCATTCTTTACCCGGAACTGGCCAACGCCTCCACGCTGAAGCCCGAAGTGGTGTCTGGCCTGGATATCCTGATCGTGCGTGAACTGACTGGTGATATCTACTTCGGTCAGCCCCGTGGCATTCGTGAGGAAAACGGCGAGCGCGTTGGTTTCAATACGATGGTGTACTCGGAATCCGAGATCCGCCGTATCGGCAAGGTGGCCTTTGAGGCGGCCCGCAAGCGCGGCAAAAAGCTGTGCTCAGTGGACAAGATGAACGTGCTTGAATGTACCCAACTGTGGCGCGATGTGATGATCGAGCTGTCGGCCGACTACCCGGATGTCGAGCTGTCCCACATGCTCGTGGATAACGCTGCGATGCAACTTGTGCGTGCACCGAAGCAGTTCGACGTGATGGTGACCGGCAACATGTTCGGCGACATCCTGTCGGACGAGGCCTCCATGCTTACCGGGTCCATCGGCATGCTGCCCTCGGCCTCCCTCGATGCCAATAACAAAGGCCTCTATGAGCCCAGTCATGGTTCCGCACCGGATATCGCCGGCAAGGGGCTGGCCAATCCGCTGGCAACCATCCTTTCGGCGGCGATGATGCTGCGATACACCTTCAACCTGGAGGCACAAGCTGCTCGCATCGAAACGGCCGTGAAGAAGGTGCTGGCTGCCGGTTATCGCACTGGTGATATCTATGAGGCGGGTACCCGGCGCGTGGGCACCAAGGAGATGGGCGACGCAGTCATCGCGTCCCTCTGAGCACAAGAAGACAATTCAAGCCTGATTGGGGATCAATATGAAAAAAGTAGGTCTGGTTGGCTGGCGCGGGATGGTCGGTTCCGTGCTCATGCAGCGCATGCGCGAGGAAAACGACTTTGCTCTGATCGAGCCGGTGTTCTTCACCACGTCCAATCCGGGGGGCAAGGCACCCAATTTCGGCAAGGAAGCCCCGGCACTGAAGGATGCCAAGAGCATTGACGAGCTGAAGGGCCTGGACATCATCATCACCTGCCAGGGTGGTGATTACACCAACGAGGTGTATCCGAAGCTGCGTGCTGCCGGCTGGAATGGCCACTGGATCGACGCTGCCTCCTCCCTGCGGATGGACCCCCGTGCCGTGATCATTCTTGATCCGGTGAACCAGAACGTCATCAAGGATTCCCTGGGTAAGGGCGGCCGTGACTGGATCGGCGGTAACTGTACCGTGTCCCTGATGCTGATGGCTCTGGGTGGCTTGTTCCAGCGCGACCTCGTCGAGTGGGCAACCTCCATGACCTACCAGGCCGCCTCTGGCGCCGGTGCTCAGAACATGCGTGAGCTGCTGACCCAGATGGGCGAGCTGAACCGTTCGGTCAAGGAGCTGCTGGACGACCCGGCCTCCGCGATCCTCGACATCGACCGTGAGGTTGCGGGCACGATGCGCGACGACGCATTCCCGGCGTCCAACTTTGGTGTGCCGCTGGCGGGCTCCCTGATCCCTTGGATCGACAAGGATCTGGGTAATGGCCAGTCCAAGGAAGAGTGGAAGGGCGGCGTCGAAACCAACAAGATCCTCGGCCGTGGCGAAGGCTTTGGTACGCCGGTGGTGCCCATCGACGGCCTTTGCGTGCGCATCGGTGCAATGCGCTGCCATAGCCAGGCTCTGACCCTGAAGCTGAAGAAGGATATCCCGATCGACGAGATCGAAGGTATGCTGGCCAGCGCCAATGACTGGGTCAAGGTAGTGCCGAATCAGCGTGAGGCATCTGTGCGCGACCTGACGCCGACTGCGGTAACGGGGACTTTGACCGTGCCGGTCGGTCGTCTGCGCAAGTTGGCGATGGGGGGTGAGTACCTGTCCGCCTTCACCGTGGGTGACCAGCTCTTGTGGGGAGCGGCCGAGCCGCTGCGTCGCATGCTGCGTATCCTGCTCGAAGACTGATCCCTGTTGATCGGTAGTCCAGATGCCGTTCCGCAATAGTGGAACGGCATTTTTTTTGAGGCTTACGGGATACAAGCGGGCCGTGCCCCGGCGGCTCAAGGCCTGGAAACGGGATGCCTCGTTGCTGTATAGCCGCACCGGGCTCGGGGTAAGGACTTCAAAAACGGCTTGAACTTGCCACTCCAAACCCATGATGTTATGTTCATCAATAACTTGATTCTAATGATCAGCCTTCGTGCATAAGAACCCTGTGAATAGCCGGCTAAAGCTTACCCTGCTTGCCGCGTCCATCAGCGCCCTGTCCCTTGGAGCCAACGCGGCGGGTCTAGGGCGGATCACGGTCCTGAGTGGCCTGGGGCAGCCTCTGCGGGCCGAAGTTGAGGTGGCAGCGACCCCCGAAGAACTCCAGAACATGACGGCGCGGCTCGCATCGGCGGAGGCTTTCCGGCAGGCTGGCGTCGATTACGCTCCTTCCATCAATGGCCTGCGTATGGCGATAGAGCGCAGGGGAGGGGGCGCTGTCGTGAGGGTTAGCAGTGACAGGCCCATCAACGAGCCCTTCGTCGACATGCTGGTCGAGCTGAACTGGGCTGCGGGTCGGCTGATCCGCGAGTACACCTTCCTGCTGGATCCGCCTGACACTGGCGCAGGGCGTCGTGCCGTGCCTGTAGCTGCTCCTGAGATCCGCTCCAGCGTGGCGGCCACGCGTGCCGAGGTTCCAGCTGCGCGTCGTCCGTTGCCGGCAGGCCGCGCGGCTCGGGAAAGTGGGGCGGCTGGTCGTACTTACATGGTCAAGCCCGGAGATACGCTGCACCGGATTGCGGCTGACAACCGTCCCGATGGTGTTTCGATGGAGCAGATGCTAGCGGCCTTGTTCCAGGGCAATCGCTCCGCCTTCGATGCCAATGACGTCAATCGCTTGCAGGCTGGAAAGATCCTGCGTATTCCCGATGCAGAGACGGCGCGTCAGCTCGCTGGCGGTGCAGAGCGTGGGCAGCTGGTCGGCAAGTCTGCCGATTTCGGGCGTTACCGGCAGAAACTGGCAGAACAAGCTGCGAATGTGCCGGCTAAGGAAACGCCCGCCCGCCAAGGGGCTGGGGGGCGGATTGGTGCGAAGGTGGATGACCGCGCGGTGATGGCCGGCGGCACTACCGACCAGCTTAAGGTTTCGAAGGGTGATGAAGGTCGCACGGGGGCCGTCGGTGGAGACAAGTCCGGGGCGCGCCTGCAGGCGCTGGAAGAGGATCTGGTTTCCCGCGACAAGGCACTGAAGGAAGCAAACAATCGGCTCGCAGATCTCGAAAAGAGCATCAAGGAGCTCCAGCGACTGGTGGAATTGAAGAGCCAGGGGCTGGCGTCCACAGCCGAGCAAGCCAAGCCGGCTGCACCGGCTGCTGCCGCCCCTGTCGAGGCGCCGGCCAGCGCGCAGGTCAATCCTCCCGCGCCGGAAGCTGCTAAGCCTGAGCCTGAGAAAGTGCCGGATTCCATTCCGGAAGCCAAGCCTGTGTCGCCGGCTGCTCCGCCGCTCCCCGCGCCGACGCAGGCCAAGCCTGCGGAGGCTGCGCCTCAGGCGGAGTCTTCCGAAGATCTCTCCCTGGTGATGGGGGGCGGTGGGATTCTCGCGCTGCTGCTGGGCTGGGGGGGCTACAAGCTTTATCAGCGCCGCCGCGCCCAAGTCGCACCGACGACGACTTCTGCGCTCTCGGAATTTGGGGAGGGTTCCAATTCCGTATTCGGCAGTTCGGGTGGGCAAAGCGTGGATACCGGCAGCAGCAGCCAGATCCAGACCGATTTCAGCCAGTCTGGCTTGTCCTCGATCGATACCGACGAAGGTGTCGACCCGGTGGCCGAGGCCGATGTGTACATGGCGTATGGCAGGGATGCCCAGGCGGAGGAGATCCTGCTGGATGCCCTTAAGACGGACCCTGGCCGCACCGGTGTTCATCTGAAGCTGCTCGAGATTTATGCCCAGCGCAAGAATCTGAAGCAGTTCGAAACGACGGCGACCGAGCTCTATTCGCTGACGGGCGGGAATGGGCAGGACTGGGAAAAGGCCGCCGCCCTCGGGCGCAAGGTGGATCCTGACAGCCCCCTGTACCGCATTCCGACGCCTGGGGCGGTGTCCAGCGCCGGCGTGGCTGCTGCGCCAGGTCCGCAGACTGTTGCTCCAATTTCGACGGGTTTCGTGTCGGCTCAATCGGCGTCGGCCCAGAGCCGCGCGCCTGAGCCCGCGCCCGTGCCGACCGCTGCAACCGGGCACGAAGATCCGTTGGAGTCGCCTTCCCAGCTCAAAGACACCTGGGCGCTGCCTGGTGAGCTAAACCAGTATGCCAGCCTCGAGGACATTGGTCGGGTTGCACCCGCAGCAGCGTCGGATGCGCCGGCTGTTACTCCGGATGTTGGGGTACTTGATTTCGACCTGGATTTGAATGCCGACGCAGGTGCAGGGCAGGAGTCGCATGCCAGCGAAGGGGCTTCGCCGACGGCCAGTGCCCTGGATTTCGATCTCGGCTTTGACCACGAGCCGGCGGCTGCACAGACCACGCAGATGGTGGGGGATCGCATGCCGGCAAGTCTCGAGGCAACGTCGACGCGTCCCCAGCGGTTGAGCGACGACTTCAGTCTGCCTGATCCGAGTGACCTGGATTTCGAAATCAGCTCGGAGTTTGGTGAGCACAAGCTCGAGCCAGCCATGGATGCGACTGTAAATGTCGATCTGACTGCGACCCTCGCCGATGAAGCGCTGCGTGATGAGGCAGGGGCGGCTACGATGGATCTCGAGAAGACCAGTTTCGACAGCAGTCTGCTGGACTTCGATTTCGAGCTGGACGAGAAGCTGGACGACAAGATGTCGGAGACGCGTCCTTTTGAGCCGGTGGTCGATCTGAACTCCATTGATCTTGATCTGCCTTCAGCTGCTGATAACGAGCTTGAACTTCCGGACGCGGGGCCGCCTACCGAGCCGCCGCTGGATCTGGAACTGCAGCAGGAGGTGGCGACCAAGCTCGAACTCGCTCGCGCTTACGAAGAAATGGGCGACAAGGATGGCGCGCGTGAGCTGGTGGAAGAGGTTTTGCGGGAAGGTAGTGCTGAGCAGAAGGACGAGGCGCGCAAGATTCTCGCCCGCCTTTCCTGATTTTCTGAAGTTAGCTCCATGAAGCTAAGATGATTGGATTGCACCCGGCGACGCGACTTGTCGCCTGGGCTGCGCTGGTAGTTCTAGCGCAATTGGCCCGAGGTCCCTGGTTATGGGGCCTCGGGCTTATTGTTCTTGTAGTGGCTGTTTTATTTTCCCGGCATCGTGCGTGGCGGCTCATCAAGCGGGTGAGAGTGCTGTTGTTGGTGTTGTGTGTGCTGTTTGCGCTGTTCACCCCGGGGGAGCTGGTCGTTCCGCTTCTCGGTAGTGCGGGACCCACGCAGGAGGGTTTGGGAGCGGCCTTCGCGCACTGTGTCCAGCTTCTGGTGGTGGTGCTCCTGGTGGCGGTCTTGCTGGAAACGACACGGGAGCAGGATCTGGTGGCGGGCCTGATGGTGCTGAGCAGACCTCTGCGCGGGCTGGGTTTGCCGGTGGATCGACTTGCGGTGCGCGTGTTGCTGGTCTTTCGCTATGTGGAGCGTCCTCCTGTGGGGGGGTGGAGAGCATTGCTTGTGCACGAGGACGTGACGCCCGTCGCGGAGAACCTGCGTATACGGATGTTTCCGCTGCGCTGGTGGGATGGAATCGTAGGCTTTGGAGTGGTGGTGTTGATTTTGTTGGGAGCTGTTCGTTGAGGATCGCAATAGGTGTCGAGTACGCCGGCAATGCATTTCTGGGTTGGCAGACCCAGCCCCATGGGCGGACGGTTCAGGATGCGCTGGAGCGGGCGCTGGCGATCATTGCCCAGCATCCGGTGGCGCTGGTCTGCGCCGGGCGAACGGATACAGGGGTGCACGGCAGTATGCAGGTTGCGCATTTCGATACCACGGCCAAGCGTCCCATCGAGGCGTGGGTGCGTGGCGTCAACAGCCATCTGCCAGTGAGCGTTGGTGTTCTGTGGGCGGTCGAGGTGGATGAAGAGTTTCACGCACGCTTCAGCGCGGAGTCCCGTCACTACCGCTACGTCTTGCTCAACCGGCGGGTTCGTCCCAGTCTGCTTGAGGGGCGCGTCGGCTGGATTCATGGCGACTTCGATGTGGATAGGATGGTGCGGGCCGCGGAGTGTTTGATCGGGACTCATGACTTCACATCGTTCCGGGCTGCTGAATGCCAGGCCAAATCGCCGGTGCGGCAGATGCATTCGGTGCGGATCCAGCGTGCGGGGGAGGTCGTTCTGTTTGACTTCCATGCGAATGCTTTCCTGCATCACATGATCCGCAATCTTGTGGGTTCCCTCGTTTATGTTGGGCTCGGGCGCAAGTCCGTTGAATGGATGGCAGAATTGCTTGCGGAGCGGGACCGGACCCAGGCTGCGCCGACGTTCGCGCCTGGTGGCCTCTACTTGGCTGGGGTCGAGTATCCCGATCGGTGGCCCTTGCCCGGCGGGGGGCGTATCATCGCGCCTCCCCAACTTCTCGTGCCATGAACGCCATGCATCGTACCCGCATCAAGATCTGTGGTCTGACTCGGGAAGAAGACGTTCTCGCGGCCGTCAATGCTGGCGCGGACGCCATTGGCTTCGTTTTCTACCCCCCCAGCCCACGTTTCGTCTGCTTCGAGCGGGCGGCTGAGTTGGCTCGTCTCGTGCCGCCCTTCGTGACGGTGGTTGGCCTGTTCGTCAATGCCGAGCGCAGCTACATTGAGGCTGCCAAGGCGGCGGTGCCGCTTCAGGTGCTGCAGTTCCACGGTGATGAGTCCGAGAGTCAGTGCCTTGGCTTCGGTCTGCCCTACATCAAGGCGGCGCGGATGCGGCAGGGTCTTGATCTGCTAAAATACGCGGCTTGTTACCCCGGCGCCCAGGGTTTGCTCCTTGATGCCTTTGTCGAAGGCTATGGCGGTGGGGGTGAGACTTTTGACTGGTCGCTGATTCCTTCCGGGCTACCCGTGCCCCTGATCCTGTCCGGTGGGTTGCACGCGGGCAATGTGACGGAAGCCGTGCGGCGCGTCCGGCCTTGGGCCGTTGATGTGTCCAGTGGCGTGGAAGCGGCGAAGGGCGTCAAGGACGCCGCCAGAATTACCGAATTTGTTGCCGGAGTTCGACATGCACATGGCTGATGCCCCTTACGATCTACCCGATGCGCGCGGCCATTTTGGTCCCTATGGCGGCGTGTTCGTCGCGGAAACCCTTATTCCGGCGCTGAGTGAGCTGCGCCAGGCCTACGAAGAGGCTCAACGGGATCCGGCTTTCATGGCCGAGTACGCTTACGAGCTGAAGCACTACGTCGGGCGTCCGAGCCCGATCTACCATGCCAAGCGCTGGTCCGAGTTGCTGGGCGGCGCCCAGGTCTACCTGAAGCGGGAAGATCTCAACCATACCGGCGCTCACAAGGTCAATAACTGTATCGGCCAGGCCATGTTGGCGCGTCGGATGGGCAAGCCGCGGGTGATTGCCGAGACCGGTGCCGGGCAGCACGGCGTGGCAACGGCCACGGTGGCGGCCCGTTACGGCATGGAGTGCGTTGTGTACATGGGCTCGGAGGACGTGCGCCGCCAAGCTGCCAACGTGTACCGCATGAAGCTGTTGGGTGCCACAGTGGTGCCTGTGGAGAGCGGTTCCAAGACCCTCAAGGACGCACTCAACGAAGCGATGCGTGACTGGGTCACCAATATCGGCGATACCTTCTACATTATCGGTACGGTCGCCGGGCCGCATCCCTATCCGATGATGGTGCGCGATTTCCAGAAGATCATCGGTGAAGAGTGCATCGAACAGATGCCGGAGATGGTCGGTCGCCAGCCGGACTACGTGATCGCCTGTGTGGGCGGCGGCTCCAACGCAATGGGGATCTTCTACCCCTATATCAATCAGAAGGACGTGCGCCTCGTCGGCGTCGAGGCGGCCGGCAGCGGCATCGAGACGGGCATGCACGCGGCTTCCCTGTCGGCCGGACGTCCCGGCGTGCTGCACGGAAACCGGACTTACCTCCTGCAGAGCGAAGATGGGCAGATCATCGAGACGCATTCGATTTCGGCGGGTCTGGATTACCCCGGCGTCGGTCCTGAGCATGCGTGGCTCAAGGACATCGAGCGCGCCGAGTATGTCGGCATCACTGACGCGGAGGCCCTGAAGGCGTTCCACGACCTTTGCCGCTTCGAGGGGATCATTCCGGCACTGGAGTCGTCCCATGCCCTGGCCTATGCTGCCAAGCTGGCGCCGACGCTGCCGAAGGACAAGGTCTTGCTGGTCAATCTTTCCGGCCGTGGCGACAAGGATATGCATACCGTCGCCGAGAAGTCTGGTATCCAGTTCTAACCTCTTCACAGCCTTGCCGGCCCAGGTCGGCGAGGCTGCTGATCATTCGTACCCATTCATGTCCAGAATTCAACGAACCTTCAAGCGCCTGGAGGGCGAAGGCCGCAAGGCGCTCATCCCCTTCATCACGGCTGGCGACCCTGCTCCCGAGATGACCCTGCCGCTGATGCAGGCACTCGTGGCGGGCGGCGCCGATGTCATCGAGCTTGGTGTCCCGTTCTCCGACCCGATGGCCGACGGGCCGACCATTCAGCGTGCGTCCGAAAGGGCGCTGGCGGCTGGTATGAGCCTGCGCAAGGTGCTGGAGATCGTGCGCAGCTTCCGGGCGACGGGGGATGAGACCCCGATCGTGCTGATGGGCTACGCCAACCCGATCGAGGCGATGGGGCTGGAGACTTTCACCCGTGCAGCCACGGCTGCGGGCGCCGATGGTGTACTGGTAGTGGATTATCCGCCGGAAGAATGCCAAGGCTTTGCCGAGACTTGTCGTGCGGCTGGCCTCGACCCGATTTTCCTGCTGGCCCCGACGTCTACCGAGAAGCGCTTTGCCGATGTGGCGGCAGCCGGTAGCGGCTATATCTACTACGTGTCCCTGAAGGGCGTTACGGGTTCGGCGACGCTCGATCTGGATGAGGTTGCCCGGCGTATTCCCGTCATCCGGGAGAAGGTCGGTATGCCGGTTGGCGTCGGCTTTGGTATCCGCGATGCGGAGACTGCTGCGCGGATTGCCGGGCTTGCCGATGCGGTTGTGATCGGCAGCCGCATCATCGAAGAGATCGAGCAAGGCGAGCGCGCCGAGGCTCCGGCTCGCGTGCAGGCGTTTATCCGCGGCATTCGTGAAGCGATCGACGCCGCAGGGGGGCAACAATGAGCTGGCTGACCAAGCTGCTGCCTCCCAAGATCAAGCGGGATACGCCGTCGGCGCGCAAGTCGATTCCCGAAGGCTTGTGGAGCAAATGTCCGTCCTGCGAGGCGGTGCTTTATCGTTCCGATCTGGAGAGCAATCTCAATGTCTGCCCGAAGTGCGGGCACCATCAACGTATTCGTGCCCGACAGCGGATCGACTTCCTGCTCGATCCGGAAGGACGTTTCGAGATCGGCGCCGAGGTCGTTCCTGTCGACCCCCTGAAGTTCAAGGATTCCAAGCGCTATCCGGATCGACTTGCTGCGGCCAACGAGGATACCGGTGAAGCTGATGCGCTGGTGGTGGTGCAGGGCGCGATCAAAACGGTGCCGGTTGTGGTGGCCTGCTTCGAGTTCGAGTTTCTCGGCGGCTCCATGGGGTCCGTTGTTGGCGAGCGTTTCGTGCGTGGCGTCAAGGCTGCGCTGGAGCAGCGCCTGCCTTTCATCTGTGCGACGGCCACCGGCGGCGCTCGGATGCAGGAGGGTTTGTTCTCGCTGATGCAGATGGCCAAGACCACGGCGGCCATTACGCGTCTCGGCGAGCGTCGCCTGCCGTTTATCACCCTGCTGACCGATCCGACCATGGGCGGTGTGTCGGCCAGCTTCGCCTTCATGGGGGATCTCGTGATCGGTGAGCCGGGTGCCCTGATCGGCTTCGCCGGCCCGCGGGTCATCGAGCAGACCGTGAGGGAGACATTGCCGGAAGGCTTCCAGCGTTCCGAGTTTCTGCTTGAGAAGGGCGCGCTGGACCTCATCATCGACCGTCGCGAACTGCGCGACCGGCTTCCTGAACTCATCACACTTCTCACCCGCCAGCCGTCCGTCGGCGGCGTCGTCTGATCCATGCAATTGCCTGAAACCCTTGAAGGCTGGCTCGGCCTGCTGGAGGCGCGTCATGGCCAGGCCATCCAGCTCGGTCTCGAGCGTGTCCGCCAGGTTCGTGATGCACTGAATCTTCCCCAGGCTTGTCCAGTCTTCACGATTGGCGGCACCAATGGCAAGGGGTCCACGTGCGCACTGCTGGAGTCCGTATTGCTGGCGGCCGGTTATCGCGTGGGGCTATACACCTCGCCGCACCTGCTGCGCTATAACGAGCGCGTGCGCATCGATGGCCTTGAGGTCGAGGATAAGGTGCTGGTCGATGCCTTTGCCGAGGTGGAGCGCGCCCGCGGCGAGACGCCCTTGACCTATTTCGAGCACGGGACGCTGGCTGCCTGGGTGGCCTTCTGTCGAGCCGGGCTGGATGCGATCATCCTTGAAGTGGGCCTCGGCGGCCGTCTCGACGCGGTTAATGTCTTCGAGCCTGACTGTGCCATCGTCACCAGCGTAGCGTTGGATCACATGGAGTTCCTGGGTAACGACCGGGAGACCATCGGCTTCGAGAAAGCCGGCATCTTCCGCGCCGGCAAGCCGGCAATCTGTAGTGACCCTATGCCCCCGGCTTCCTTGCTGGCCCATGCTGAAGCGATCGGCGCGAAGCTGCTGGTCAGTGGCCGTGATTTTGGCTTCGCCGGCGATCAGCAGCAATGGGCCTTCTGGCTGGCAGGAGGCTCCAGACGTGGGGGGCTTGCTTATCCGGCGCTGCGCGGTACGAACCAGCTGCTCAACGCGTCGGCGGTGATGGCAGCCTGCGAGTCGGTTCGTGAGATCTTGCCGGTGCCGATGCAGGCGATCCGCGAGGGCTTCATGCTTGTCGACCTGCCGGGGCGATTCCAGGTCTTGCCGGGACGTCCTTCGGTAATCCTGGATGTGGCCCACAATCCCCAGGCCGCCGGGGTGCTCAACGAAAACCTTGCGAGCATGGGTTTCTTCCCGGAAACCTGGGCGGTGATTGGCATGCTGGCTGACAAGGATGTGCCGGGTGTGATCCGTCTGCTGCGTGATCGTGTCGATCACTGGTTGGTCGCGACCCTGCCGGGGCCGCGAGGCCTTGGGGCGGAGCACCTGGCTGGTATCCTGCGCGAGGTAGGGGTGAGTGTCGACATCACTGAGTTCGCATCGCCAGGCGCAGCCTATAAAGCGGCGCGTGGTCAGGCTGCCGAGGGTGATAGAATTGTAGTCTTTGGCTCCTTCCTCACGGTAGCCGATGTTCTGGCTGTGGCCGGGGCGTCCAAATAGGTATTGCTGCAAGATGGCCGATAACGATTCCCAGATCGACCTGAAGAAGCGCGCGCGTCGTCGCCTGGTTGGGTCTGCTGCGCTGGCGCTGGCTGCAGTGATCATTCTGCCGATGGTGATGGATCACGAGCCGCGACAAGCCGTGCCTGATGTGCAGATCCGTATTCCGAGCCAGGAGGGCGGCAATTTCACGTCAAGGGTGATCACCGGCAAGGCGCCCGCTCCGTCGCAACCGGTGGCAGGGACGGCTGCAGAGGATGCGGTCATTGTGCCGGAGGTGGACGACGGGGCGCACCACAAGGAGGATGCGGAGCTGCCGCCGCCCCTGCTCAAGCCGGGTCAGGAGCTGCTGCCGCCGTCTAGGCTGAAGAAGGCCGAGGTGGTTAAGCCCGAACCTGCGAAGAAGCCCGAGCCCAAGCCGGAGCCTCCCAAAAAAGCCGAAGCCAAGCCCGATGTAAAGAAGCCTGAGCCGAAGCTTGAAGCGAAGACCGAACCCAAGCAGAAGGAACGGGAGCGCGAAAAGGAAAAGGCAGAAGCCGATAAGGCTCGTGCCGAAGCAGAGCGCGCCAAAGCGCTGCTGACTGGAGCCACTCCGCCGAAGGAGGCCAGTGCCGGCGCGCACGTGGTGATGCTTGGCGCCTATCGTGAGGCGGCGAACGTGACGAGTCTGCGTGCCAAGTTGAAGGCGGAAGGCTACGCTTCTTATGTGGAGCCTCTAGGGGACAAGATCCGCGTGCGCGCAGGCCCTTTCCCCAACAAAGCGGCTGCGGACAAGGCGGCGGCGCGGATCAGCAAGATCCTCGGGGTGCCGGCTTCCGTGGCCTCGAAGCCCTGACGTGCGACTTCCTTGAACGGGTTTGATTATTTCCTGTTGGCCGTTGTGGGCGTGTCGGCAGTGCTGGGTTTCTGGCGGGGCCTGCTGTCGGAGCTGGTTGCGCTGTGCGCATGGGTGTTGGCATTCCTGGCTGCCAAAGCGCTTACGGCGAGTGTGCAGCCTTATGTGGCAGTGCTCGTGAAGGAGCAGGTGCTGCAGGTGCCGGCGGCATTTGTCTCGATATTTGTAGTCGTACTGATTCTGGTAGCGATCCTGCGCTGGGCCCTTGGTGAACTCGTGAAGGCGGCGGGGCTGGGCTTTGCGGATCGTTTTCTCGGGGCATGTTTTGGTGCTGTCCGAGGTGGTGTGATTGTGTTTGCAGTGGCGTTGCTCGTCGGCCTCGGCGGCTTCGCCGGAAGCAGGTGGTGGCAGGAGGCGAGTTTCTCGGCGCCCCTCGAAACTGCTGCAATGGCTTCCAAACCGTGGCTCCCCGAGCTTCTGGCAAAGAGACTTAGATACCGATAGGTGGTTTGAAATGTGTGGCATTCTGGGCGTAGTAGCGACAACCCCCGTCAATCAGCTCCTTTATGATGGCCTGCAAGTGCTTCAGCACCGTGGCCAGGACGCAGCGGGTATCGCCACTGCGGAAGGCGGGCGGTTTCACATGCACAAGGCGTCGGGCTTGGTGCGCGACGTGTTCCGGACCCGGAACATGCGGGATCTGCCCGGCAATATGGGTATCGCTCATGTTCGATATCCGACGGCCGGTTCGGCTTCGGCCGCTGCAGAGGCCCAGCCTTTCTACGTGAACTCGCCTTTCGGCATCATGTTGGCCCACAACGGCAACCTGACCAACGCGGAAGAGCTGCAGCGGGAAATGTTCCTGTCGGATCTGCGGCACATCAACACCAATTCCGACTCTGAAGTGCTGCTCAACGTGCTGGCCCACGAGTTGCAAGCGGCTGCCAAGAGCTTCCGCCTGGATGAAGAGACCGTCTTTGATGCGGTGGCTGGCGTGCATCGCCGTTGTCGCGGCGCCTACGCCACTGTGGCGATGATCTCCGGAACCGGCCTGCTGGCCTTCCGCGATCCGTACGGTATTCGTCCGCTGGTCATCGGTCGGAACGACACGTCCAATGGCGTCGAGTGGCTGATCGCCTCCGAGAGCGTGGCGCTGGATGTGATGGGCTTCAAGCTGGTGCGTGACGTGGCGCCGGGCGAGGCGATCCTCATCGACACCGAAGGGCGTTTCCACAGCCGCCAGTGTGCGACCCACACGGTGCATGCTCCCTGTATGTTCGAATTCGTGTATCTGGCCCGTCCGGACTCGTTGATCGATGGCATCTCGGTGTACGACGCGCGCATCAACATGGGCAGCTCCCTAGCCAAGAAGTTGCGCGAGACCCTGCCGCACCTGAAGATCGACGTGGTTATTCCGATTCCCGATTCCAGCCGTCCGTCGGCAATGGAGATGGCCCACCAGCTGAACGTGCCGTACCGGGAAGGCTTCGTGAAGAACCGCTACATCGGTCGTACTTTCATCATGCCTGGGCAGGCGATCCGCAAGAAGTCAGTGCGCCAGAAGCTCAACACCATTCATCAGGAGTTCAAGGGCAAGGCCGTGCTGCTGGTGGACGACTCCATCGTACGCGGCACCACCAGCCGTGAGATCGTGCAGATGGCCCGGGATGCTGGGGCAACCAAGGTCTACATGGCCTCCGCCGCGCCCCCGGTGCGTTATGCGAACGTTTATGGTATCGACATGCCGACCAAGGCCGAGTTGATCGCCAGCGATCGCACCGAAGAGGAGATCTGTGCCGAGATTGGTGCCGATGCGCTGATCTACCAGGATCTGGAGGATCTCAAGGCAGCCGTGAAAGCGCTGAATCCGTCGATCTCGGTCTTCGAGACGTCCTGTTTTGACGGTACTTACGTCACAGGCGACGTGACTCAGGAATACCTGAGCGGTGTCGAGAACCAGCGTAGCGATGCTGCCAGCAAGCCGGCTGGTGAAGAAGGTGGTGGCCAGATGGACCTTAACCTGATTTCCCGCAGCGAAGGTTAAGTGGGTGATGGATGACCTGCACTTGATGTCGGCGGCACGCCCCGGCATTGAGTGCAGTCAATTCAACAAATACGTTGTGGGGCTGTCTGTAGAAGCTGCGTCGAGTTTCGTCTTCTGCGGCGGTTGGTGTAGACCTGAGTCTGCGGCAGCACGTCTATCAGTTCAGGGGGCGCCGGGAGAGTTTCCCGTCGGCCCATACCAATACTTCTCCAGAGGCCTGCCCGGCCGCCTCTACTCGCCAATCTGCCAGTACCCAGCGCTCACAGTCGTGTCCGTCCACGTCGAGCTTGTGGACCGCTGGCCGATGAGTGTGGCCATGAATCAGCAGTGGAAAACCATGCTTGCGCAGTAGCGCCGCAACCGCGTAGCCATTGACGTCCATGATTGCCGCGTCCTTCCCGGACTTGGCGGTTTCGCTTTGCATACGCACACCGGCGATGATCTGCTTGCGGACAGCTAGGGGCTGCGCCAGAAATTGGGCCTGCCAGGCTGGGTTGCGCACCTGGCTTCTGAAAGCTTGGTAAGCGATGTCGTCGGTGCACAGGCTGTCGCCGTGGCACAGCAGAGTAGGCTGTTCACCCAGTTGGATCGGAGTCGGTTCCGGCAAGATCGTCAGGCGCGCGCGCGCGGCGAACTCGTTTCCAAGCAGGAAGTCACGATTGCCCGCCATGAAGTAGACCGTTCTGCCGCTGTGGGCAAAGCGGGCAAGCTCTTCGGCTACTTCGCGATTGAGCGGGTCGTCGAGGTCGTCGTCGCCAGCCCAGTATTCGAACAGGTCGCCCAGGATGTACAAGCTGCCGGCCTCCCGAGCCACGCCGGCCAGATAGCGTTCAAACAGGGTGGTCAGCTCGGGGCGATCGGCGCTCAGGTGCAGATCGGAAATGAAATGGATTTGCATGGTGCCGGTCGCCCCTAGTCTTTAGATGACTTCGGCGCGGGTGATGACCACGTCGTCCTTCGGCACATCTTGGTGGAAGCCTGCGGAGCCGGTCTTCACGCCCTTGATTTTCTCGACGACGTCCAGGCCTTCGGTCACGCGGCCGAATACACAGTAGCCCCAGCCCTGGATGTCAGGGGAGCGGTAGTTGAGGAAGTCGTTGTTGCCCACGTTGATGAAGAACTGGGCCGTGGCAGAGTGCGGATCCTGCGTACGGGCCATGGAGATGGTGCCGATGTCGTTCTTGAGGCCATTGTCGGCTTCGTTCTTGATCGGAGCCTGGGTGGCCTTCTGCTTCATGCCCGGCTCGAAACCGCCGCCCTGGATCATGAAACCGTTGATCACGCGATGGAAGATCGTGTTGTCGTAGTGCCCGGCTTCTACGTAGGCAAGGAAGTTCTTGACGGTTTCGGGGGCCTTTTCGGCGTCGAGTTCGAGGACGATGTCGCCGTGGTTGGTGCTGAGTTTGACAGCCATGAAGTACTCCTGTTGGTTGGTGTGAGGCTTATTTGCCGGCCTGCTCAGGAAGCTGGCGGACCGACTGGATGGTGACGGGTGAGGCGGGAACGTCCCGGTGGAAGCCGCGGTTGGTGGTGGGCACTTTGCCGATTTTGCGGACGACGTCCATTCCACCGGTGACCTTACCGAAAACCGCGTAGCCTGCGCCGTCAGGCGACGGGTAGTTTAGCGGGCGGTTGTCCTCGAGATTGATGAAGAACTGGGCGGTGGCGGAATTGGGATCCTGGGTGCGGGCCATGGCGATCGTGCCCGCGTCGTTCTTAAGTCCGTTGCGGGCCTCGTTGGCGATTGGCGCACGAGTCTGCTTTTCTTCCATCCGGGCATTCATGCCGCCGCCCTGGATCATGAATCCGTCGATGACACGGTGGAAGATGAGTCCGTCGTAGAAGCCGCTCTTCACATACTCGAGAAAATTCGCCACCGACTTGGGGGCTTTTTCGGGATAGAGCTCAAGTACGATAGTGCCTTCACTGGTCTTCATTTCGACCTGGGGATTGGCGGCCAGGGCAAGGAGGCTTTGGCCGGCAAGCGCTAGGGCCAGAAGGGCTTTCTTCATGTAATGTCCTTGGGTGCGGTGATGGTGAGGATCAGGCGAAGCCTTCATAGACGATCTTCCAGCGGCCCCGTTCCTTCTGCCAGTATTGCCGCTTTCGGAGCACGTTTGAAAGATTGTTGCTGCGGTAGTCCTGCTCGAAGGTGACCACGACCATGTCCTGCTTGCCTGGACTGCGGAAGGCGCTCAGTCTGCCCAGTTCGACCTTGATCCAGGTCTTGCCCGCGGCCACCATGCGTTTCTGCTCAGCCCATTGGTCGTAACCACCGTCGTTGTTGCGGAATCGCTGGGAATAATGGGCAAGGTATCGATCAACACGGCGACTTTCCCAATCCTTGCGCCAAGCCTCCACTTGGCGCAGCACGGCGGTACGCTCGGTGCGCCAGTCATCGATATTGAGCCATTCGACGGTGTTGCTGATAATAACCGGCGTTACGCCAACCTGCAGAAAGCCAGCGAGGCTGGCAAGGTCGGGGTTGGTCAGCACGACGCAGCCATCCGAGGCCCGGGGGGGGCGGGAATAGGTGTCGCTGGGCGTGCCGTGCAGCCAGATGCCGTGTCCATCCTTTCCCTGTAGCTTGTCCCACTCGTTCGGGTAATTGATAGGAAAGGCACCGTTTCCGTAGAAATCGGTGAGCTTCTGCGGCGGCAGACTGGCCGTGACGTGATAGACGCCGATGGGTGTGCGCTTGTCTCCTTCGCGTCCCTTTTCCGTGCCGAGCTTGCCATGAGTGATGTAGTAGTCGCTGACAAAGCGGGGCTGGCCGTTGTCGTTCTGATAGACGTAAAGGCGCGAGCGAAGGGTGTCCACAACAACCGCATGCGTTTGCTCGGGGGCCATCTGGAGCAGATAGCGCGGGATGTAGCTGCTGGGGGGGCGATTGCGATAAGCCTTCAGCCGAACGACTGCTTCGTCCCTCAAATCGTCGACTTTTTCCTCTGGCGCACTACTGCCGCTGCCAAAACGATCTAGCGGGCGCCCGCGGGCGAGCAAAAGATCGCCACGGATCAGGTGGGCAAGCCGGAAGTTGGGGTACTGGGCAATGAGCGTGTCGGTCTTGGCCAGAGCCTCATCCAGCCTGGCATGTGAGATTGCCTGGATGATAGCTCCGAGTGCCGCATCAGCGCCGCTCGCCGAGGGCGCGGCTGTCCCTCCCTCTGCGAGCAGGGGGAGGGACAGCGCTAACACAAGCCCTCCCCGCAAGACGGTGTGAACCCGGCGCATCAGTTGCCAACCCGCTCCTGCTGGATCAGCCATTTCCCGTCCTGCCAGACCAGGATGAGGGTCTTGCCGGACGAGGAAGATAGATTGGCGGACCGATAGTTCTGGCGCAACTTGACCGTGGCTCGGTTGCTATCAATGCCGACGACCTTGAGGTCTTCGATCTTGACCTCGATTTCGCCAGGCTTTGACAGGCGCTGATTGCGTTCATCCTCCCATGCCTTACGGTTCTGACCTTTGGGGGGAGTGAAATCGCGGGAGTAACAGGCAAGATAGCCTTTCACGTCTTTCCGGGACCAGGCTGCCGCCCAGCTTTGTACAGTCTTGATGACAGCTGTCGCCGAAAGTGTTGCGTCTTCACTCGTTTCCGATGTGCGCTTGGGCTCTGTTTTGGCATTTTCCCTGGCTGTTGGTGCCGTTGCTGGCGCTGCGGCCACTGGGGCAGGAGCTGGCGTAGCCGGAACTGAAGCGGGCGCCGCCTTGGCGACCGGTGCGGCAGAAGGCTGCTGCGGTGTCGGGCGAGCGGGGGGCGATACCGTGGCGATGGCTGCAGGAGCGGGCTGGCTGGCTCTAGGCAGGCTCATGATCTCTCGGATCATTGACAGCTTATTCTGGGCCGCGGCGTTGGATGAGTCCAAGGACAGGGCCTTGTCGTAAGCCTGGCTCGCCAGCCGCGCGTAGATGTCGCCCAGATTCTCGTGGGCCGTGGCATAACTGGGGTGAGTCCGGATGGCGGTTTCCAGGGCGACGCGTGCCTTCTCGTACTGCTTCTGCTGTGCGTAGAGCACGGCTAGATTGTTGTAGGGCTCGGGCAGGTCGGGATAGTCCTCAGCCAGCTTCTGGAAAACCGCGATGGCCTCCGCATTACGGTTGAGCTCTACCAGCGCGACGCCCTTCAGAAAGCGCATTTGCGCATCGCGCGGCTTGGCCGAGAGTGCTACGTCCGCACGTTCCACGACTCGCGCGAACTGGCCTTGCTTGAGGAGTAGCTGCAGGTCCTGCGCCGATTCCGCTCGTGCCGGGGTGCATAACAGCAGGGATTGAAGGAACAGGGCGGCGGCCAGGGCTCGTTTTGACATGTGTTATGATCAGGCCCATGCGCAAGGCACGCAGGCTTTGTGTCGGGGTGGTTCGGCTACAAGCTCTTCATTTTAGCAAGAAGCGTAGTTGCCTACCATGAGCACCCCCGGTGTCTCTGAAGCCTGAAGCCATCACATTCGTGGTGTGCATCCGTCTTTTGTCGGCGTGGTGCCCGCCGCAGCTCACCATTTCCAATCGGTTTTCTGCCTAGCGGTTTTCCTCATGTTGAAAATTCATAACTCCCTGACGCGTAAGAAGGAGCAGTTCTCTCCCATCGAAGCTGGCAAGGTCCGCATGTACGTTTGCGGAATGACGGTTTATGACTTTTGTCATCTGGGGCATGCGCGCGTGATGGTGGTTTTCGACATGGTGGCTCGTTGGCTCCGTTCGAGCGGATATGCGGTGACCTACGTGCGCAACATCACCGACATCGACGACAAGATTATCAAGCGGGCCCAGGAGAACGGGGAGAGCATCCGTGCGCTGACTGACCGTTTCATCGCGGCGATGCACGAGGATGCCGATGCGCTGGGCGTGCTACGCCCGGACCACGAGCCGCGAGCCACGGAGTTTGTCCCATCGATGCTGCGGCTCATCGGGGATCTTGAGCAGCATGGCCTGGCCTACAAGGCGGACAATTCGGACGTGTGCTATTCGGTGCGCAAGTTCGATGGCTATGGCAAGTTGTCAGGCAAGTCGCTTGACGAGTTGCGCGCCGGCGAGCGTGTCGAGGTTGCCGGCGGCAAGAATGATCCCCTCGATTTCGTGCTGTGGAAGCACGCTCGTGCCGAAGAACCCGACGAGGTGAAGTGGGATTCCCCGTGGGGTGTCGGACGCCCGGGTTGGCATATCGAGTGCTCGGCAATGAGTTCCGAACTGCTGGGCAAGCACTTCGATATCCATGGTGGTGGTGCTGACCTGCAGTTTCCCCACCACGAGAACGAGATCGCGCAGAGTGAAGGCGCGCATCAGTGTTCTTTCGTCAATTACTGGATGCACAACGGCTTTGTCCGTGTGGACGACGAGAAGATGTCGAAGAGCCTTGGCAACTTCTTCACCATTCGCGACGTGCTGAAGGACTATGCGCCGGAAGTGGTGCGCTTCTTCATCCTGCGAGCCCACTACCGCAGCCCGCTCAATTATTCCGATGCCCACCTGGTAGATGCCCGCAACGCCCTGTCGCGCCTGTACACCGCCTTGCGCAATGTACCGCCGGCAGCGGATGTCGGGATCGACTGGTCCTCGCCCGCCGCTGCCCGCTTCAAGCTGGCGCTGGACGATGACTTCAACACGGCTGAGGCCCTGTCGGTGCTCTTTGATCTGGCCAACGAGGTGAATCGGTCCCAGTCGGCGGAGGTTGCGGCTGAACTCAAGGCACTGGCGGGCGTGCTGGGGCTGCTGGAGCAGGACCCCACGACCTTTCTGCAAGGCGGTGCTGACGGCGAGGAGGGTGGTGCGGCAGAGATCGATGCAAAGATTGCCGCACGGATCGCAGCCAAGAAAGCGAAGGATTTTGCCGAGGCCGACCGGATTCGTGCCGAATTGCTCGCCGCCGGCATTGTGCTTGAGGACACGCCGCAGGGAACGATCTGGCGGCGCGCTTGATAGTCCGTTCGTCGCTGCTGGCAAGTCAAAAAGCCTCGCGGACCCTAGAGGGTTGCGAGGCTTTTTGCCGTGGGGCTGACGCCCGTACTGTGCGGTGGTTCAGTGCAGCACGCGACCGTCGCGGCCCAACACTGTCAGGTCGACAAAGCGCGATCCATTGTGATTGGATGGCGTGTAGGTCACCCGATAGCCGCCGACATCGATGCTGCCGCCCTCAAGTATCGAGACCAATTTGTCCCGGCTGGGGTCCTTGCCTGCCCTCTTGAGCGCTTCGCTGACCAACTTGGCGTTGATATAGCCCTCAATGCCGTAATAGCTGTAATTGCTGTGCTTCGCAGAGGCCTGCAAGGCCTTCTGGTATTCCTTCACGACCGGCAGGATGTCGTTCCAGGGGTAGGGCATGACCTGGGAGATGCCGATGCCGTGGGCCTCCTTCGCGCCCAGTTCTCCGACCAGTAGATCTGCTCCGATAGGCGACAGGGTTGAGAACTGAGGCATTTGTCCGGCCTTGCGCATCTGCCGGATGAACTCGGCGCTGGGCTTGTAAAGAGTTGCCATGATGACCGCCTGCGGACTGGCCTTGGCGATCTGGGTGACGGCGGGGCCGACTTCCAGTGAGTTGCGTTCGATCGAGCCGACGGCGACCGGCTTGAGCTTGTGATGGGCGAGGGTGGCGGTCACGCCGTCCAGTCCTGATTTTCCGAAACCGTCGTTCTGGTAGAACACCGCGATGCTGGTTATGCCCAGGCCGACAAGGTGGTTGACGATGGCTTCGGTCTCGTCGGCATAGCTGGCGCGCAGATGGAACATGTAGCGATTGACCGGGCTGCGCAGGCTGCCCGCGCCACTGATGGTGCCGATTAGCGGAACCTTCGCCTCGCTGAAGACTTTCATCGCCTCAGTTGTCGGCGACGAGCCGTAAAAGGCCATTAGAGCGAAAACCTTCTGTTCGTTGATCAGCTTGCGGGTGTTGGCGACCGTCTTCTCGGTTTCGTAACCATCGTCGAGAGCAACCAGCTCCACCTTCCGGCCGTTGATGCCGCCGCTGGCATTCAATTGCGCGAAGTAGGCGAGAGCGCCTTCCTTCATTTCTTTGCCGTAGGCGCCGTTGGGGCCGCTGAACGGGGCCGACATGCCCAGCGTGATGGTGGTGTCTCCTACCCCGGTATCTGCTGCGTATCCGGTGGCGCTGGCCGTGAGCATCAGGCCGGCGCCAATACATGCGATCAGTTTCTTGATGGTGTGGAAGGGCATCATTGTCATTATTTTTTGTTAATCAAATCGGAGCCGGCCCCGAGTATAGGACAAAAAAAATGCCTTTCGGAAAGCACACGGGCCGACGTTGTTTCAACGTCGGCCCGTGTGCCAGGGTGCTGCACTGCGGCAAAAATCAGGCGCCGAAGAAGTCCTTCACCTTGTCCATCCAGGACTTGGCTTTGGGGTTGTGACGCTCTGCATTGGAAGACGCGATCTCATCGAATTCCCGCAGTAGTTCCTTCTGTCTGTCGGTCAGCTTGACAGGGGTTTCCACGATAACGTGCACCATCAGGTCGCCGGGGGCGTGGCTACGCACGTTGCGGATGCCCTTGCCGCGTAGCCGGAAGACCTTGGCACTCTGGGTCTCGGCCGGAATGCGGATGCTGGCGGCACCGTCGAGGGTCGGGATCTCGATCTCGCCACCCAGAGCGGCGGTAGTGAAGCTGATCGGCATCTCGCAGTGCAAGTCGTCGCCGTCCCGCTGGAAGACCGGATGCTGCTTGATGTGGATTTCCACATAGAGATCGCCCGCTGGGCCGCCATTGACGCCAGGCTCGCCGTGGCCGCTGTGGCGCAGGCGCATGCCGTCGTCGATGCCGGCGGGGATCTTCACTTCCAGTGTTTTCTGGCGCTTGATCCGGCCCGCGCCGCCGCAGGACGTGCAGGGCTCTGGAATGATGCGACCGCTGCCGTGGCACTTCGGGCAGGTTTGCTGGATCGAGAAGAAGCCTTGCTGGATGCGCACCTGGCCGGCGCCGCCGCAAGTCGGGCAGGTCTTGGGCTGGGTGCCGGGCTTGGCGCCGCTGCCGTGGCAGCTGTCGCATTCCTCGAGGGCCGGAATCCGGATGGTCTTCTCGGCACCACGGGCGGCTTCCTCAAGGGTGATCTCGAGGTTGTAGCGCAGGTCGGCGCCGCGATAGACGTTAGAACGCCCGCGTCCGCCGCCGCCTCCGAAGATGTCACCGAAGATGTCCCCGAATGCATCGGCGAAGCCCTCGAAGCCCTGGCCGCCACCGCCGCCGCCCATGGAGGGATCGACGCCGGCATGGCCATAGCGGTCGTAGGCTGCGCGCTTGTTGCTGTCGGTGAGGATCTCGTAGGCTTCCTTGACCTCCTTGAACTTCTCCTCGGCTTCCTTGTTGTCCGGATTGCGGTCCGGGTGGTACTTCATGGCCAGCTTGCGGTAGGCCTTTTTCAATTCATCCTCGGAGGCGTCGCGATTGACGCCGAGGATCTCGTATAAATCCCGTTTCGCCATTTTTGGGTGCTCTGGCTATCTTGTGGAAAGGCCGAGCCGAGCGGCGCACGGGGCGCCGGCATGGCTCGGCCGGAACTGTCTATGCGGCAGTGATGCCGGACAGGCTTACTTCTTGTCCTTCACCTCGGTGAACTCGGCGTCGACAACGTCCGGATCGTTGGCCTTGGAGCTGCTGCCACCAGCAGCACCTGCACCGGCACCGGCGGCACCGGCTTCAGCCTGGGCCTGGGCGTAGATGTGTTCGCCGAGCTTCTGGCTGACGGCAGCCAGGGCTTCGCTCTTGGCATCGATCGCGGCCTTGTCACCACTCTTGATCGCCTCTTCGGCATCCTTGATGGCAGCTTCGATCTTGGCCTTGTCTTCGCCGATCTTGTCGCCGTGCTCGGCCAGGGCCTTCTTCACGGAGTGGACCAGGGTGTCGAGCTGGTTGCGGGCGTCGACCAGTTCGTGGGCCTTCTTGTCTTCCTCGGCGTGAGCCTCGGCATCGCGGACCATCTGCTGGATCTCGTCATCCGACAGGCCGGAGTTAGCCTTGATGGTGATCTTGTTTTCCTTGCCGGTGGCCTTGTCCTTGGCGGACACGTGCAGGATGCCGTTTGCGTCGATGTCGAAGGTGACTTCGATCTGCGGCATGCCGCGCGGGGCCGGCGGGATGTCGGACAGGTTGAACTGGCCGAGGCTCTTGTTGCCGGCAGCCATTTCGCGCTCGCCTTGCAGCACGTGGATGGTCACGGCGGATTGGTTGTCGTCGGCGGTGGAGAACACTTGCGAAGCCTTGGTCGGGATCGTGGTGTTCTTCTGGATCAGCTTGGTCATCACGCCGCCCAGGGTCTCGATGCCGAGCGACAGCGGGGTGACGTCGAGCAGCAGCACGTCCTTGACTTCGCCCTGCAGCACGCCGCCCTGGATGGAGGCGCCCACGGCGACGGCCTCGTCCGGGTTGACGTCGCGGCGCGGCTCCTTGCCGAAGAACTCCTTCACCTTGTCGATGACCTTGGGCATGCGGGTCTGGCCACCGACCAGGATCACGTCGTCGATGTCGGAGACCTTCACGCCGGCATCCTTCAGGGCCACGCGGCAGGGCTCGATGGTGCGCTCGACCAGGTCTTCGACTAGCGATTCGAACTTGGCGCGGGTGATCTTCAGAGCCAGGTGCTTCGGGCCGGTGGCGTCGGCGGTGATGTAGGGCAGATTGATTTCGGTCTGTTGGCCGGAGGACAGCTCGATCTTGGCCTTCTCGGCGGCTTCCTTCAGGCGCTGCAGGGCCAGCACGTCATTCTTGAGATCGACGCCCTGTTCCTTTTTGAACTCGGTGACGATGTAGTCGATGATGCGCTGGTCGAAGTCCTCGCCGCCGAGGAAGGTGTCGCCGTTGGTCGACAGCACCTCGAACTGCTTCTCGCCGTCGACATCGGCGATCTCGATGATGGAGATGTCGAAGGTGCCGCCGCCCAGGTCATAGACGGCGATCTTGCGGTCGCCCTTGCCGTGCTTGTCCAGGCCGAAGGCGAGCGCCGCGGCGGTCGGCTCGTTGATGATGCGCTTCACGTCGAGGCCGGCGATGCGGCCGGCGTCCTTGGTGGCCTGGCGCTGGCTGTCGTTGAAGTAGGCCGGCACGGTGATGACCGCTTCGGTCACTTCTTCGCCGAGGTAGTCTTCGGCGGTCTTCTTCATCTTGCGCAGCACTTCGGCGGAAACCTGCGGCGGAGCGATCTTCTTGCCGCGCACTTCAACCCAGGCGTCACCGTTGTCGGCCTTGGTGATGGTAAAGGGCATCAGATCGATGTCCTTCTGTACTTCCTTCTCTTCGAAGCGGCGGCCGATCAGGCGCTTGACCGCGTAGAGGGTGTTGCGGGCGTTGGTGACGGCCTGGCGCTTGGCCGGAGCGCCGCACAGGATTTCACCGTCGTCGGCGTAGGCAACGACGGACGGGGTGGTGCGCGCACCTTCGGAGTTCTCGATGACCTTCGGCTTGCCGCCTTCCATCACGGAAACGCAGCTGTTGGTGGTGCCGAGGTCGATGCCGATGATCTTGCCCATGAGTTTTCCTTCAGTTCGAATTCTGTTTGACATGCGCTCCGATGGTGTCGGGGCGCCGGCTTGTTACCGATATGGGGATGTCGTCGCCGCTTTCAAGCGGCGGATTTGGCTTTCGACACGACGACGAGCGCCGGGCGGATGGTGCGGTCGTGCAGCAGGTAACCCTTCTGCAGCACATTGATCACAGTGTTGGGTTCGCCGTCGGCCTCGATGGCGCTGATCGCCTGATGCTTGTTCGGGTCGAACTTCTCGCCGACCGGATTCACCTCGACGACGTTGGCACCCTGAAACGCGGAAATCAGTTGCTTGAGAGTCAGCTCGACACCTTGCTTCAGGCTATCCAGCGTGGCGTTTTCGGTGGCGAGGGCTGCCTCGAGGCTGTCCTTGACCGGAAGCATGGCCTGGGCAAATTTGTCGGCGGCGAATTTGCCGGCTTTGGCGATGTCGTCCTGGGCGCGACGGCGGACGTTCTCGGTCTCGGCCTTGGCGCGCAACCACGCATCATGGTGTTCAACCGCCTTCAATTCGGCTTGGCGGAGCTGCTCGGCAATGTTCGGCAGGGAGTCGACACTCGGCTCGTCGGCGGGCTGGGAGACTTGCTCGGCCGCGATGCCGGCGGCGTTATCCACGAGTTCAGGTGCCTGCTTTTCGTCGGCGCTCAGCGGGGTGTCTTGGTCTTGCATGGGTAAGGCTCCTTTTTGGGACTCGCGATAACTTGGGGGCGCGGGTTAAGATTTCAAGGGGTAATTTTCATCTGCACCGCTCGATATCCACCGAGGGTGTAAAATTATGTTGAGTCCGGCGTGTCCCGGTCATCTTTCCAGGCTCTGGGGCGTAAAGCAGGTATGGAACAAGAACCCGGCAAAATCGGCAAATACAAGCTACTCCGCGAGGTTGGTCGTGGTGCAACGGCAACCGTATATCTCGCCGAGCACCCCCAGTATCCAGATCCGGTTGCGCTCAAGCTGATCCGTTTTGAGGACAAGTCGAAGGACGGGGCGAAGTGGAACCGGCGGCTTCTCAAGCTATTGCGGGCCGAGATGGACGTTTCCCGCCGCCTGGATCACCCGAACATCATCAAGATCTTCGATACGGCTGTCGAAAAAGATTACGCCTATATCGTCATGGAGTACTTCCCCGGCTCGACGCTGGAGCAGTACTGCACTTTCCAGAATCTGTTGCCGCTGCACCGGACGATCGGTGTTGTTTTCAAGTGCTGCATGGCGTTGGATTACGCCTACCGCCAGGGCATCGTGCACCGGGACATCAAGCCGGCCAACATCCTGATCGACGAGCAGGACAACGTCAAAATCACTGACTTCGGGTTGGCCCTCAACATCTGCAAGAAGAGCGAGTCCGACTCGACCTTCATCATGGGGGTCGGGTCTCCGGCATATATGAGCCCCGAGCAGATCAAGGGTTATCCGCTGAACCAGAAGACCGACCTGTTTTCACTTGGCGTCGTGCTCTTCCATATGCTGACCGGGCGTTTGCCGTTTCGGGCCAAGAATCCGGCCCAGTTGATCTACAAGATCCTCAATACCGAGCCGCCGTTAGTCTCGCAGATCAACGCGGATCTACCTGAGCAACTGGATACGGTTATCCGCAAGGCGCTCGAGAAGGATCTGTATTCCCGTTACAAGAACGGCGCTGACTTTGCCAAGGACTTGTCGGCCGTGAGGTACAAGATCCTTGATGACACGAGCCTCCCGCAGGATACGACGCGTTACTCAATCCTCCGCAAGATGCCTTTCTTTGTGGAGTTCGAGGATGTGGAGATCTGGGAGATCCTGCGTATCTCCCGTTGGCGTAAGGTGGATTCGAACACCCTGTTGATGCGCGAAGGGGATGCCGATCAGCGTTTTGGGATTGTCATCGACGGGCGCGTCGAGATCTCCGTCGATGGCCATCGTGTCTGCGAGCATGGCTATGGCGAGGTTTTCGGTGAGTTGGCCTATCTCGACCAGCAGGAGCACAAACATATGACTACGGTGGTTACGACGACGTCCACCGTCTATCTGGAGCTCAACCCGGCGGCCTTGTCCCTGGCCACGGACGAATGTCAGGAGGCCTTCCGCTCCCGGCTCGTCACCGTTGTGGCGCGCCGTCTGGGGCAGGCCTACCGGGATGTGTCGAAGGACGGCCCTCCAGCCGAGCGCATCACGGCGAGTGGCTTTGGTATGGAACTTCAGCTCGTCGACAACTGAGGCAGCTCTGCTGCCTTCAGCTGGCGTGACGACCGAGATTCGCCAGCGTCCAGTGGCAGATGTCCTCGCTGCCTATGGCGCCCGAGTGGCGCGCGATTTCCTGCCCTTCGTGGAGAAGGACCAGGGTCGGGATACTGCGAATGCCAAAGCGCGCGGCCAGTCCAGGTTCTTCCTCGGTGTTTACCTTGCCCAGCCTGACCCGCGGCTCGAGCTTGGCTGCGGCGCTCGCAAAGGCTGGCGCCATGCTGCGGCAGGGGCCGCACCAGGCCGCCCAGAAGTCCACCAGCAGGGGAAGGCTGCTGCGTTCCGCATGAGAAGCGAAGTTTGTTCCGGTCAGATGCAAGGCCTGGCCATTGAATAGGGCTTGCTTGCACTTTCCGCATTGCCCGGCGTCGTCGAGGCGTGTGGCGGGCATGCGGTTGAGTGTGTGGCAGTGGGGGCAGGCAATCAGCACGGTGTCGCTCATCGAAGGGCTCCAGAGGGTTTCTGTCTATGTTGGGCGGGGCATCCGGTGTTTCAAGTGAAAACCGTTGGTTATATCGTGAAAATCTAAAGTTCCACTAAAATCGGTCGAAATTCTGCCTGTGACGCGATATCCGTGTGGGCGGAAGGAGGTGGCGTGTGGGGCGGGGAAGCACTTATGGGATCAGTCGGGTCGACAACGAAACCAGCCGCACCCACGGCTGGTTGGTGACGATTCAGCGGCGCGGCGTGATCTATCGCAAGCATTTCAGTGATGGCGTCTTCGGTGGACGGCAGCGCTCGTTCACGGCCGCGAAGGCATATCGGGACGAGATCATCGCGGCGCATCCGCCATTGTCGATGCAGGAATATTCCAACATCGTCAAAAAGAACAATCGCTCTGGCGTGGTCGGGGTGTGCCGTTACTGCGCCTCGGAAACCCGTGATTTGCCAGAAGAGAAGCAGCGCTGGTTCTGGGTAGCGTCATGGCCGTTACCGGATGGAAAGCGCAAGCGGGTCAAGTTCTCCGTCAAAAAATACGGCGAGGACGGTGCGTTCCAGATGGCCATGGACGCCAGGTCGGCTGCCCTCGGAAAGCTGGTGGGGGCCTTCGATCCCGGCGCGGTGCGGCGCAAGAGCGTGCGTCGGCGTGCAGCGCGTGTAGGGGCGTCAGGCGCGCACTGATTCTGATGGTGGTGCTCACTAGTCTTTGTCGCCGAGAGCAAGGTTGACCAGCCAGGTCAGCAGGCTGTAGAGCAGGGCACCCCAAAAGGCTGTCGCGAAGTCAGGCACCGCGAATCCCCGTACCAAGCCGGATACGGACCAGAACATCAGGGCGTTGATGACCAGCATGAACAGGCCAAGGGTCAGCACGGTGATCGGCAGCGTGATGATTAGCAGCACGGGACGGATAATCGCGTTCACGAAGCCCAGCAAGAGCGCGCTCAGCAGGGCGGCGGTATAGCTGTCTACGCGGATGCTGGTAACGATTTCCGGTACCAGCATCAGGGCAATGGCATTGAGCGCCCAGCGGACCAGCAGTTTCATGTCACCTCCGCCGGCGGGCTGGTCGCAGGCGCTGCGCTCTTGCCTATCACGCGAGCGCCCCTGCGGCGCGGGCCCGTGCAGCCTGGCGGGCCAATTCATCGTTGGTTGGATGACCATCGTCGAGCCAGTTGCCCAGGTGGCGGAGACTCAGGCGGGTTAGCGCTTCGATCCAGTCCTGCCGTTCATTGAGGCACGGGATATAGCTGAAGCGCTGGCCTCCGGCATGGAGGAAGGCTTCGCGACACTCCATGTTGATTTCTTCCAGCGTCTCCAGGCAGTCGGAGACGAAGCCCGGGCACATGACGTCTACCGATGAGGCACGGTTGTCGCGTGCCAGCTGCTCAAGCGTCGGCTGGGTGTAGGGTGTGAGCCATTCTGCCTTGCCGAAGCGGGATTGGAAGCTGACGAACACGCGCTCCTCGGGAAGTTGTAGTGCTTCCCGCAGCAGGCGAGCTGTTTTGTGGCACTCGCAGTGGTAGGGGTCGCCTAGGTCTAGTGAGCGACGCGGGATGCCGTGGAAGCTGAGAACCAGCTTGTCGGCCTGGCCTTCCTTCTTCCAGTGATCCCGCACCGATTGCGCCAACGCGGAAATATAGTCTGGGTCGTCGCCAAAGCTGCGCACGTAGCGGATTTCGGGGAGGTTGCGCCAGTGGCGCAGGCAGTCGGCCACCTCGTCGATGACGGTTGCGGTCGTGCTGGCGGCAAACTGCGGGTAGAGCGGAACGACCAAAATGCGGGTGCAGCCGGCGCTCCGCATCGCATCCAGTTGCTGGCGGATGGACGGCTGGCCATAGCGCATGGCCCAGTTCACGCGCAGGTCGGGCTGGCCGGCATGGGTCAGGAAGCCGGCCAGCAGCTTCGCCTGCTTTTCGGTGTGCACCTTGAGCGGCGAGCCGTCGTCGGTCCACACGCTGGCGTACTTGGCGGCAGACTTGGCGGGGCGGGTCCGGAGGATGATGCCATTGAGGATCGGCCACCAGATGAGGCGCGGAATCTCGACGACCCGCGGGTCTGACAGGAACTGCTTCAGATAGGGGCGAAGTGCTTCCGGTGTGGCCGCAGCGGGGGTGCCGAGATTGACCAGAAGGATGCCGGTGCGGGGCGCCTGGCCGTGGGTGTAGGCTGGCTCCTGCCAGTAGCGGGACATAGCGTCTTTCGTCAGTTGTGGCCCGAAAGGGCGCTGGTTAGCAGGCGGGCAGTGACGTCCACGATGGGGATCACTCGTTCGTAGGCCATGCGGGTGGGGCCGATGACGCCGACGGAGCCAACAAGCTGGCCGTCCACTTCATAGGGTGCGGTGATGACGCTGCAGTCGTCGAGGGGGCTCAGTCCGCTCTCTCCGCCGATGAAGATCTGCACGCCCTGGGCCCGGTTGGAGATGTCGAGGAGTTGCATTAGGCCGGTTTTTTGCTCGAACAGCTTGAAGAGTTCGCGCAGGCGGGCCATGTTTGAGGACAGGTCTTCGGCGTCGAGCAGGTTGGTTTCGCCGGAGATCACGTAGGTGCTTTGGGTTTCCTCCAGCGCTTCACTGCCGGCCTCGACGGCAGCGCTCATCAGGTCGGTCATGTCGGAGCGCAGCTGCTTGAGTTCGTCCTGGATCCGGGTGCGGATTTCCGGGAATGCCAGGCCGGCGAAGTGCTGGTTCAGGTAGTTGGCGGCAGTGACCAGCTCGGCCGCACTGTATTGGCGCTTGGTGAACAGGATACGGTTCTGGACGTCGCCACCGGTGGTGACGAGGATCAGCAAAACCCGGGTTTCCGACAGGCTGACGAATTCGATCTGGCGGATCTTGATGGCGTCCTGCTTCGGAGAGATCACGACGCCGGCAAAGTGAGTGAGGCCGGACAGCAGTTGGGACGCTGCGTTGATGACCCGCTGCGGTTCGCCGGGCTGGATCTGGCCCTTGATCTCCTGCATCTGGCCCAAATCGATGGGCTGCACGGTGAGCAGGCTGTCCACGAAGAAACGATAGCCCCTTGCCGTGGGCACCCGGCCGGCGGAGGTGTGCGGGCTGGTGATGAAGCCGAGCTCTTCCAGGTCCGACATCACGTTGCGCACCGTCGCAGGGGACAGCTTGAGGCCGGAATGCCGCGACAGAGCACGCGAGCCGACCGGCTGGCCGTCGGCGATGTAGTGCTCCACCAGGGTCTTGAGGAGGATTTGCGAACGTTGATCGAGGCTGGTCATGGTGGAAGACTCGGAGAGACGCAGGGATTCTAAGGAAGGGACGCGCTCATGAGAAGCATGAATGGTGCCGGTTGGTTCTGTTTTGTCTTGGCCGCCTGCGACGTTCGCGAATAATGTGGTTTAATCGGTCCATGACCTGTGAGTTCAAGACGATTGCGCTGATCGGCAAGTATCAGACCCCCGAGGTGGCTGAAGCGGTGCTTCGGCTGGCCAATCATTTGCGAGGCCTGGGGCTCCAGGTGCTGATCGAGCAGGGCACGGCGAGCTCCACGGGGCTGACGGCGGGTTTTTCCGTCGCTAGCTACGAAGAAATCGGTGTCCAGGCCGACCTTGCGATCGTACTTGGGGGCGATGGCACACTTCTCAATAGTGCATGCCGGCTGGCCGAGTATGAGGTGCCGCTGGTCGGGGTCAATCAGGGGCGACTCGGTTTCCTGACCGACATATCCCGCGAGGTGGCGCTGGAAAAGATCAGCGAGGTGCTCGAGGGGCGGTACTCGGAGGAAAGCCGGGTATTGCTCGACGCCGAGGTGCTCCGTAACGGAAAGCGTGTGTTTCATACGCTGGCGCTCAATGATGTGGTTGTGAACAAGGGTGATCTTGGTCGCATGATCGAGTTCGATCTGCGCATCGACGGAGAGTTCGTCTACACCCAGCGTTCCGACGGCATGATCATTTCGACGCCGACCGGCTCGACTGCCTACGCCCTGTCGGCCAATGGCCCCATACTTCATCCGAGCGTGGATGGCATCGCGCTGGTGCCCATGTGTCCGCACGCGTTGACCGCACGTCCGATCACGTTGCCGGACCGCTGCCGTATCGAGATTGTGCTGTTGCCGCCGCACGATTCCCGCGTCCATTTTGACGGGCAGACGCGCTACGACACGCGCGCGGGCGACACGCTGCAGATTACTCGCTCTCCCCATCGGGTTCGCCTGTTGCATCCGGTGGGTTACAGCTATTTTGCGATGCTGCGTGAAAAGCTGCACTGGAGCTCCACACCCCGCCACGGCTGATCCGCTCAATTTCCTTCTGTTTTCATGCTGCGTCATCTTTCCATTCGCGACTTTGTAATTGTCGATCAACTCGAGCTCGACTTCGAGGCCGGTTTCGGTGCGTTGACCGGGGAGACCGGGGCGGGCAAATCGATCCTGCTGGATGCCCTGGGCCTTGTGTTGGGTGGCAAGGCCGAGAGCGGGGTGGTCCGGACGGGGCAGGCCAAGGCGGAGATACTCGCGGAATTCGAGCTGCCCGAAGGCGGGGCATTGCGAGACTGGCTGATCGAGCAGGAGCTGGACTCCGGTGACGGTTCGGTGCTTATGCGCAGGGTTATCGACAGTGGCGGGCGCTCCAAGACCTGGCTCAATGGTGTTCCGGTCGTGCTGGCCCAGATGCGGGCCGCAGGTGAGTGGCTGGCGGATATTCACGGTCAGCACGCTCATCATGCGTTGTTGCGTGCGGATGCTCAGCTGGAGTTGGTGGATGCCCATGGTGGCCTGTCTGCTCAGGCGGAGGAGGTCGCCGAGTTGTATCGTGCTTGGTCTGCCTTGCGGAGGGCGCGGGAGGCTGCCGAACATGGGGCCCTCTCTACGGAAAGGGAGCGCGAGTTGCTGGCCTGGCAGGTCAATGAGCTGCGTGAGCTGGCCTTTGATCCGCAGGAGTGGGCAACCCTCAATCAGGAGCAGACCCGCTTGGCTCACGCTGCCGGCCTGATTGCCGGTAGCGCCGAAGTGCTGGAAGGACTGGCGGACAGTGAATATGCGGTTGTGTCGCAGCTCGATCGCCTGCTCGCGCGAGTCGCTGACATGGCTGAGCATGATGGGCAGCTTGCCGATGTGCAGGAATTGCTCAGCGGAGCGAGCATTCAGCTTGATGAAGCGCTGCATGCCATGCGCCGCTATCGGGACAGGCTCGATGTGGACCCCGAGCGCCTGGCGGAGATCGATCAGCGCATTCAGGCTGTGACCGGCATGGCCCGAAAGCACAAGGTGGCACCCGAGTCTCTACCCGATCTAATGGCCGATAGCGTGCTGCGCCTTGAGCGTCTGACGCGGCAGGCCGATCCGGAGGCGCTGGCGCGGGAGGAGTCCGTGGCCAAGGCGCGTTTCATGGCCGCGGCCGGGGTCTTGTCCGCTGAGCGCCGACGCGTGGCAGAGGCGCTGTCTGCGGCGGTGACCGATGCGATGCAGTCGCTCGCGATGGCTGGCGCGCGTTTCGAAATCGCCGTGAGGCCGGTGGAGGAGGGGTGTGCCAGTGGCTTGGAGACCGTGGAGTTCCTGGTGACGGCGAATGCCAGCCAGCCCCTACGGCCCCTCGCCAAGGTTGCGTCAGGCGGTGAATTGTCGCGGATCGGTCTTGCGATCCAGGTCATTGCGAGCCGGAGTGCGGCTACGCCGACGCTGATCTTCGATGAGGTCGATGTCGGCATCGGGGGGCGGGTGGCGGAGATCGTCGGGCGTCTGCTCAAGCAACTGGGTAGCGACCGCCAGGTGATGTGCGTCACCCATTTGCCTCAGGTGGCTGCTCAGGCTGATTGGCAATGGACCATCTCGAAGGATACGCGTGACGGCGAGACGCTCTCTCGTGTCAGGTGTTTGAGCCCTGGCGAGCGTATCGAGGAAATCGCTCGCATGCTGGGTGGCGTCCATATCACGGATACCACCCGCGATCACGCGGCTGAGATGCTGGGCCTGCCGCGCGCCGGTTGAGGCGATTGGTGCTCAGGTGCTGGAAACGGGGCCGCTGCCTGGGCGGTTGGGGCAGGGATCTTTCTTGCAGTCCGCGTACAGATAGAGCGCGTGCTCGCGAACGACGAAGCCACGCTCCTCGGCGATCCGGTTTTGTCTTTCCTCGATGGCCGGATCGAAGAACTCTTCGACCTTGCCGCATTGCAGGCACACGAGGTGGTCATGGTGGTGCCCCTCGTTGAGCTCGAACACCGCCTTGCCTGACTCGAAGTAATGGCGTTCCAGGAGGCCTGCTTGTTCGAACTGGGTGAGCACGCGGTACACGGTGGCCAGCCCGATGTCCATGTCTTCGGCGATCAGCAGTCGATAGACGTCTTCCGCTGTCAAGTGTCGATTCTCAACCTTCTGGAACAGGTCGAGGATCTTGAGTCGCGGGAAGGTGGCCTTAAGGCCGATACTTTTGAGGTTCTGCGAATTGCTGGACATGGGTGCCCCGAAAACTTGGATGCGCCGGCCGAAAGTCCGGCCAGCCCCGTATGATATAGTTTCAGACCAACCTTGAGAATGCGGCCGTCCAGCCGCTGTCCGTTCCGCCTTCCCGAAACGTCATGCGCAAACTGTTCTTCTCTGTCCTGCTGGTTGCCGTTCTGCCCGGTTGCACCGCTGTCGGCAATTTCTTCAAACCCTACAGGATCGACGTCCGGCAGGGCAATTTCGTTACCCAGGAAATGGTGTCGCAGCTCAAGTCGGGCATGACGCGGGATCAGGTGCGTTTCGTTCTGGGAACGCCGCTGGTTACAGACGTCTTTCATGCGGATCGTTGGGATTACATCTACCGTTTTCAGCCGGGCAAGGGGGGGCTGCAGGAGCGCCGTTTGACCGTGATTTTTGAAGACGGCAAGTTGACGCGCCTGGAGGGGGATGTCCGCGCGGGCGAGGCACCTTCGCAGCCCTGAGTGGGGCGGGTCTCTAACTGTTAATACGTTTCTCCGGATTTTTCATGACTCAAGTTCGTATCGCGATTGCTGGTGCCTCTGGTCGGATGGGGCGGATGCTCATCGAGGCAACCCTCAAGGATGCCGATGCCGTGCTGGTCGCTGCCTTCGAGCGTCCCGAAAGCACCTTCATCGGCAAGGATGCCGGTGATCTGGTGGGTTCTCCGTGCGGTGTAGCCATTACCAGTGACGTGGCGGCCGGGCTGGCACAGGCGGATTGCCTGATTGATTTCACCCGGCCGGAGGGCACGCTGCATCACCTCCAGTTGGCCAAGGCCGCTGGTTGCGGCATGGTGATCGGCACGACAGGTTTCTCGGCGGAGGAGAAGGCCGCGATCGGCGCTGCGGCGCAGGGCATTCCAGTGGTCTTCGCCCCCAACATGGCGGTCGGCGTGAATGCGGTCTTCAAGCTGTTGGACGTGGCCGCGCGCATTCTTAATGAAGGTTATGACGTGGAGGTCATCGAGGCGCACCATCGACTCAAGGTTGATGCGCCCTCGGGTACCGCCTTGCGCATGGGGGAGGTCGTTGCTTCGGCACTCGGTCGCGATCTCGAGTCCTGCGCCGTTTATGGGCGCGAGGGTGTAACCGGCGAACGGGATGGTCAGACGATCGGTTTCGCGACGGTGCGCGGTGGCGATATCGTGGGTGACCATACGGTGCTTTTCGCCGGTATCGGTGAGCGTATAGAGATCACCCACAAGTCGGGTAGCCGTATGCCTTACGCGCTGGGAAGCCTTCGGGCGGCTCGCTTCATCGCCGGGCGAAAGGCTGGGCTTTTCGACATGCAGGACGTGCTTGGTCTGAGGTAAGCTGGTCCAACGCGGCCCAGGTCGCGGGGCGCCCTGCCGATCCTTTCGGTAGCCAGGCTTGGGTGGGCGCCCTCACTTCTGTTCGTCCTCGTGAGGTCGTTATCTTGACCGTTTCCGCGATCGCTCCGAGTCTTTCTGATGCCGAGCTTGGGCTGGCGCTGAGGGCTTTTGTGGCCGCTGGGGCTGCCGCGGGAAGGTTCGAGGCGATCGGCGATGTTCAGGGGGCGCCGCCGGAGGTGATTCTTGGGCTGTTGACGCAGCTGTTGCAGTCGCGGGATGGGTTGGAGCGCGAGTTGCGGGACCTGCGCGAGCGTTTGAGTCTCGCGCTGCAGAATACCGAGGCCGGGGTGTGGGACTGGGATCTTGCCCGCGCTGCAGTGGTCATGGATACGCATTGGCAGGCCATGCTCGGTTATGACGCGGCCGAATTGTCCGGTGAGTTTGCCTCGTGGATGCCGCTCCTGCATGCGGATGATCGCGAATTGTTACACCATCAGGTGGTGGCTCATTTGCGCGGGGATCTCGATTGCTTCGAGGCGCAGTTCCGCGTTCTCGACAAAGCGTCCAAGTGGCGCTGGATTCTCGTCAAAGGGCGGGCCAGTGCGCGTGGCCGCAATGGACGCTGGACCCGCATGATGGGTATCTACCGGGATATCACCCGCGCCAAGAGTGCCGAGCTAGAGCTTTTGCATGCCAAGGAGCAGGCTGAGGCTGCCAATCGGGCCAAGAGCGATTTTCTGGCCAACATGAGCCATGAAATCCGCACCCCGATGAACGGCATCATCGGCATGACGGAACTGGCGCTCGATACTCGGCTTGATGAGGAGCAGCGGGAATACCTGAATACCGTCAAAAGTTCGGCGGATTCTCTGTTGCGCATCATCAATGATGTGCTCGATTTTTCTAAGATCGAGGCGGGACGGCTGAATCTCGAGCAAGTCGAGTTTTCGCTTCGTGGTCTGCTGAGCGACACCATGAAGTCCCTCGCCCTGCGGGCGTATCAGAAGGGCATCGAGTGCTTCTACTACGTGAGTCCGGAGGTGCCAGCAGCCTTGATTGGCGACCCTACCCGTCTGCGCCAGGTGCTGACCAATCTCGTCGGTAATGCGATCAAATTTACGGATCGGGGTGAGGTCGAGGTTGTGGTGCGCGCCCGGCTGCTTGATGGGGGTGATGCGATTCTCGATGTTGATGTGCGGGACTCCGGCATCGGGATTGCCGAAGATAAGTACGCCACTATTTTCGGGGCCTTTTCCCAGGCTGACGAATCCACAACTCGCAAATATGGCGGAACGGGCCTGGGGCTGGCGATCTGCAAGCGCATCGTCGAGTTGATGGGGGGGGCGATTTCAGTGTCGAGCGAGATCGGCAGGGGTAGTACCTTCAGTTTTTCGGTGCATGTCGATGTGGCTTCGCACGAGGTTGTGGAGCGTCCGTCGTTTGGTGGCCGCCGTGTCTTGCTGGCGGCAGGCAATGAAGCACTGCGCCATTGCGTTGGTGCGCAGTTGCACTCTCTGGGGCTGGAGGTCAGCGAGGCGGCTGGCGGTGACGAATTGCTTGCTCAGTTGCAGGCCGCCCAAGATGCCGGTGTGCCATACGACTGGCTGTTGATGGATGCGGCGATGCCGGCGCCTGGGGGCTACGCCCTGGCCGAAAGGCTGATCAAGGGCTGGCCTCGTCTGGACCGGCTGATCATGATGCTGGACGCCAATGCGCAGCGTGGTGACTCGGTGAAGTGCGAGCACTTCAAGCTTGGGGCTCGCCTGATCAAGCCATTCTCGGAGTTTGATTTGGTGGACGCGCTGCGTTTGTCGCTGCAGGGCGGGGTGCTTGCGGATACACCTTTCCTGGCCTTCAAGCCGGCGGCTCCTCTGTCTGCGACTCAATCAGGCCGGGCGTACGACATCCTGCTGGTGGAAGACAATCCGGTGAATCAGGCCGTGGCCGTCAAAATGCTGGAGAAGGCTGGCTACTCGGTCACGCTGGCGTCGAATGGCATGGAGGCTGTCGAGTGTTTCGACAGGGGGCATTTCGATCTGATTCTGATGGATGTCCAGATGCCAGTGATGGGCGGTTTCGAGGCGACTCAGGCTATTCGGGCGCGGGAGGCTCGGCGCAGCTGGGCTGCTGGCGGCCAGTGGCGATTCACTCCGATCGTTGCAATGACGGCGCATGCGATGCAAGGGGATCGTGACCGTTGCCTTATGGCGGGCATGGACGACTATATTGCGAAGCCCATCAAGCCCGCTGAGCTGTTTGCGACGATCGAGCGCGTCATGGGTGGCGGCGAGGGTGGGGCTCAGGGTGAGGAGGGGAGTGGCTCCTGCATCGATCTTGGCGCGGATGGCGAGGTTGCCAATCTTGCCGCAACCCTGGAGCTACTCGATGGTGACGAGTCTGCACTGCAGCAGTTGATCGCATTGTTCTTCAACGATCTGGAGCGCAACCGCAAGGCGCTCGAGCAGGCGCAGCGTAACGATGATTTTGCAAGCATTCGTAACCTGGCGCACTCGATCAAGGGGGCTGCGGGGGTGTTTCATGCGGAGGCTGTCGTGGCGGTGGCTCAGCGTCTGGAGCTGGCCGGCAAGAGTCAGGACGGCCCCTCTGTGCACCGGGCGTTGCCCGAGTTGTTGAATGCGCTTGGTACGCTTGCGGGCGTGTTGCGCAAGGCGCGAAAGGCAGCATAGTTTGTCAGTATTCCTACAGCCGGGTTTGCCGGACGCGCCGGCCTCAGGCTATAATTAGAAAGTTTCTTACGGGATGGCCTTCAGGGCGATCCCGTTTTTCATGTGTAGCCCGGCTACGCATGCAAGTCGTTCAATCACAAGATTTCGAGGAGTTCGCCGTGTCAGCTTTCCCGCCCGCCATTCTTGTTCTTGCCGACGGGACGGTGTTCTACGGCAAAGGCATCGGGGCTATTGGTGCAACCGTCGGTGAGGTGGTGTTCAACACCTCCATGTCCGGCTATCAGGAAATCCTCACCGACCCGAGCTACTGTCGCCAGATCGTCACGCTCACCTATCCCCATATCGGCAACACCGGCATCAATAAGGAAGACTGCGAGGCCTCCAAGGTCTTTGCGTCTGGCTTGGTGATTCGTGATCTGCCCTTGGTGGCGTCTAACTGGCGTAGTGAGCAGTCGCTTGATGCCTATCTCAAGGCCGAGAACATCGTCGCGATCGCCGGCATCGATACCCGCAAACTCACGCGCATCCTGCGTGAGAAGGGCGCACAGAGCGGCTGTATCGTCACAGCGGCGACGGCTGCCGAACTGAACGTGGAGTCCGCGCTGGCGCAGGCCCGGTCCTTCCCGGGGCTTGCAGGCATGGATCTGGCCAAGGTCGTGTCCGCGACCGAATCTTACCCCTGGACGGATGGCGAATGGCGACTGGGCACCGGTTATGCGGCCCAGGAAAATCCGCGCTTCCATGTTGTCGCCTACGACTATGGTGTCAAGCGCAATATCCTGCGCATGTTGGTGGAGCGTGGCTGTCGTCTGACGGTTGTGCCGGCCCAGACCTCCGCTGCGGAAGTGCTTGCGCTCAATCCCGACGGCGTCTTCCTGTCCAACGGGCCTGGCGATCCGGAGCCCTGTGACTACGCCATCGAGGCGATCCAGCAGGTGCTTGCGAAGGGTATTCCGACCTTCGGCATCTGCCTGGGTCACCAGCTGCTCGCACTGGCATCTGGCGCCAAGACCATGAAGATGAAGTTCGGCCACCACGGTGCGAACCATCCGGTCAAGGATCTCGATTCCGGTCAGGTGCTGATTACCAGCCAGAACCACGGTTTTGCCGCCGACGCCGCGACCCTGCCCGCCAACGTGCGAGTGACCCACGTGTCGCTGTTCGATGGCAGCCTGCAAGGTCTGGCGCGCACCGATGTGCCCGCCTTCTCCTTCCAGGGGCACCCGGAAGCCAGTCCCGGTCCGCACGACGTGGCTTACCTGTTTGACCGATTCATTGCGCTGATGGAGGCGAGGAGCTGAAGCCGATCGTCACGGTGGTGCGCCGCGACGCACCAGTTCTCGATCAACCGCTTTCCAGTCTCTGAAGAACCATGCCCAAACGTACAGACATCAAGACCATTCTCATCATCGGCGCCGGCCCGATCATCATCGGCCAGGCCTGTGAATTCGACTACTCCGGCGCGCAGGCCTGCAAGGCATTGCGCGAAGAGGGTTACAAGGTCGTGTTGGTTAACTCCAATCCGGCCACCATCATGACGGATCCGGAAACGGCCGACGTCACCTACATCGAGCCGATCACCTGGCAGGTCGTTGAGCGCATCATCGACAAGGAGCGCCCGGATGCCGTGCTGCCCACGATGGGGGGGCAGACTGCGCTCAACTGCGCTCTCGATCTCGCCCGCAACGGTGTGCTCGAGAAGTACGGCGTTGAGCTGATCGGCGCCAAGGAAGAGGCCATCGACAAGGCCGAGGACCGCATGAAGTTCAAGGATGCCATGACCAAGATTGGTCTTGGTTCTGCGCGGTCCGGCGTTGCTCACAGCATGGAAGAGGCCCTGCAGGTGCAGGCAGATATCGGCTTTCCGGTCATCATCCGCCCGTCCTTCACCCTGGGCGGCACCGGTGGTGGCATCGCCTACAACCCGGAAGAGTTTGCGGAAATCTGCAAGCGTGGCCTGGAGGCATCGCCGACCAATGAGCTGCTTATTGAAGAGTCGCTGATTGGTTGGAAGGAATACGAGATGGAAGTGGTCCGTGACACCGCGGACAATTGCATCATCGTCTGCTCCATCGAGAACCTGGACCCAATGGGCGTGCACACCGGTGACTCCATCACCGTGGCCCCGTCCCAGACGCTGACCGACAAGGAATACCAGATCCTGCGCAACGCCTCCATCGCGGTGCTGCGCGAGATTGGCGTAGATACCGGTGGCTCCAACGTGCAGTTCGCGATCAACCCGAAGGACGGTCGCATGATCGTCATCGAGATGAATCCGCGCGTGTCGCGTTCTTCCGCGCTGGCCTCCAAGGCGACCGGCTTCCCGATCGCCAAGGTGGCGGCCAAGCTGGCGGTGGGTTACACGTTGGATGAGCTCAAGAACGACATCACCGGCGGTGCGACGCCGGCATCGTTCGAGCCCTCGATCGACTACGTCGTCACCAAGATCCCGCGCTTCGCCTTCGAGAAGTTCCCGATGGCCGATTCGCGCCTGACCACGCAGATGAAGTCGGTGGGCGAGGTGATGGCCATGGGCCGCACCTTCCAGGAATCCTTCCAGAAAGCCCTGCGTGGCCTGGAAGTGGGCGTGGACGGCATGAACGAGAAGACCCAGGACCGCGAAGTGCTCGAAAAAGAGCTGGGCACGCCCGGCCCCGAGCGCATCTGGTACGTGGGCGATGCTTTCGCCCAGGGCATGAGCGTGGAAGATGTCTTCGCGCTGACCAAGATCGACCGCTGGTTCCTGATCCAGATCGAAGAGATCGTGAAGATCGAACTCGAACTGGAGCGCCACCGCCTGAACGACCTGAGCGCCGACGAACTGCGCACGCTCAAGAAGAAAGGCTTCTCGGACCGCCGCCTGGCCAAGCTGCTCAAGAGCACCGAAGGCGATGTGCGCGCCCGCCGCCACAGCTTGGGCATCCGACCCGTGTACAAGCGCGTGGACACCTGCGCCGCCGAGTTCGCCACCAACACCGCCTACATGTACTCGACCTACGAGGACGAGTGCGAGGCCGCGCCCACCGACAAGAAGAAGATCATGGTGCTCGGCGGCGGGCCCAACCGCATCGGCCAGGGCATCGAGTTCGACTACTGCTGCGTGCACGCGGCGCTGGCGCTGCGCGAAGACGGGTACGAGACCATCATGGTCAACTGCAACCCGGAAACCGTGTCCACCGACTACGACACCTCGGATCGCCTGTACTTCGAGCCGCTGACGCTTGAAGACATCCTCGAGATCGTCGCTGTCGAGAAGCCTGTTGGCGTCATTGTTCAGTTCGGCGGTCAGACCCCGCTGAAGCGTGCTCGCGAGCTTGAAGCCAACGGGGTGCCCATTATCGGTACCAGCCCGGACATGATCGACGCGGCCGAAGACCGTGAGCGCTTCCAGAAGCTGCTGTTCGAACTGGGTCTGAAGCAGCCGCCTAACCGCACCGCCCGTACGCCGGAAGACGCTGTCCGCCTGGCGGCCGAGATCGGCTACCCGCTGGTGGTGCGCCCGTCCTACGTGCTGGGTGGTCGGGCGATGGAAATCGTCCATGAGCAGAAGGACCTTGAGCGCTACATGCGCGAGGCCGTCAAGGTCTCCAACGATTCCCCGGTGTTGCTCGACCGCTTCCTGAACGATGCGACCGAAGTGGACGTGGATGCCTTGTCCGACGGCAAGCGTGTCATGATCGGCGGCATCATGGAGCACATTGAGCAGGCGGGTGTTCACTCCGGTGACTCGGCTTGTTCGCTGCCCCCCTACACGCTGTCACAGAAGCTGCAGGACGAACTGCGTCGCCAGACCGAAGCAATGGCCCGTGCGCTGAACGTATGCGGCCTGATGAACGTCCAGTTCGCGATCCAGGGCGAGGGTGATGACGCGGTGGTCTACGTGCTCGAGGTGAACCCCCGTGCATCCCGGACTGTTCCGTTCGTTTCCAAGGCTTGCGGCCTGCCGTTGGCCAAGATCGCCGCCCGTTGCATGGCTGGCCGCAGTCTCGATGACCAAGGCGTTGCCGGCGAGGTCGTGCCGCCGTATTACGCCGTGAAGGAGGCCGTGTTCCCCTTTGTCAAGTTCCCGGGTGTGGATACCATCCTCGGACCCGAGATGAAGTCTACCGGTGAGGTCATGGGCGTCGGCCGCACGTTTGCCGAGGCCTTCGTGAAGAGCCAGCTCGGTGCGGGTGTGCGTTTGCCGACTTCCGGTAGGGCCTTCATCAGTGTCAAGCACACCGACCGTCCGAAGGCGGTCGAGGTGGCGCGGGAGCTGATCGATCTGGGCTTTTCGGTTGTTGCGACCCGTGGCACCGCCGCCGCGATTTCCGCTGCTGGCCTGGCCGTTTCCGCGGTCAATAAAGTGAACGAAGGTCGTCCGCACATTGTGGACATGATCAAGAACAACGAGATCAGCCTCGTCATCAACACGGTTGAGGAGAAGCGTCAGGCCGTTACCGACTCTCGCTCTATTCGGACCAGTGCGCTGGCCGCGAAGGTTACGGTTTACACGACCATCGAAGGTGCGCGGGCGGCCTGCATGGGTATGCGTCATCTGGCGGGGCTTGAGGTCTATTCCCTGCAAGGCCTTAATGGCGAGCTGGTGAAGGCATGAACAAGGTACCGCTGACCGTTGCTGGTGCAGAGCAGTTGCGCCAGGAGCTACACCGCCTAAAGACTGTTGATCGTCCGGATGTCATTGCGGCGATCGCCGAGGCGCGTTCCCATGGAGACCTTTCCGAAAATGCCGAGTACGACGCGGCCAAGGAGCGGCAGGGGTTCATCGAGGGACGCATTCGCGAGGTGGAAGGCAAGCTCTCCAATGCCCAGATCATCGACCCGAAGTTGCTGGATGCGGATGGTCGTTGTGTCTTTGGTGCCACAGTCGAACTCGAGGATCTGGATACCGGTGAAACGGTGACTTACCAGATCGTCGGTGACGATGAGGCGGACATCAAGGCTGGCAAGATCGCGATCAGCTCTCCGATTGCACGGGCGCTGATCGGCAAGTTCGCCGGCGATGTAGCTGAAGTGCAGGCTCCGGGCGGTGTGCGTGAGCTCGAGCTGATCGACGTTCGTTACGAGTAATCAGTCCTCATGTCCCGACTGGCGGAATACGTCTACAGCACCCTGATCACTCTGTGGGTCGGGGCGCTGTGGGCGATCGGCTATCTTGCCGCCCCTACGCTGTTCCGTTTGCTCGACGACAGGATGCTGGCTGGACGCTTGGCGGGGGAAATGTTCACCTACGTGGCCTGGCTCGGAATCGCTTCAGCCTGCTACCTGTTGGTGTTCGTGGCCCTGCGCAAGAATGGTGCAGCCTTCAAGAATGGCGTGTTTTGGCTGGTTTTTCTGATGTTGTTGCTGACCCTGGCGGGCTACTTTGGCATCCAGCCGATACTTGCGCAACTCAAGGCCGATTCTTTTCCGCGTGAGGTGATGGAAAGCGCCCTGCGTAGCCGTTTCATGGCTTGGCATGGCGTTTCCAGTGTCGTCTATCTGGTGGAAAGCCTGCTCGGTTTGTTGTTGGTGGTTTGGCAGGGCAAGGGTTTACGTTGATGGTCGAGGCTGCTCAGGCGTCGTCAGAATGGCGCCGAGGCCCTTTGCCAGGTGCCGAGAACCAGTAATCCTTCTTCGGGCCGGCTTTTTTCTTCAGGGATGCCAGGCCGCGATGGGACGACAGAGCCTTAGCAGACTTTGCCTTGGCGATCGACTTCTTCGGCTTGTCCAATCCCGGTGCTTTGGAGGCTTCCTGTTCGCGCTTCTCCCGCCAGACGATCAGGGTCTTGCCGATATGTTGGACGGCTGCAGCGCCTAATTCAGCGCAAACAGTCGTGAGAATGGACTCGCGAAGAGCGCGATCATCACCATAGACGCGGATCTTGATCAACTCGTGAGCCTGCAGGGCGTGATCGATTTCCTTGAGCACCGCGGGTGTCAGCCCGTTACCGGCAATACTGACCACGGGATTAAGGTGGTGCGCTTGCGCGCGAAATGCGCGACGCTGCGCTGGCGAAAGTTCAATCATTTTGCAACTCATTGAAAAAAGGGCGTAATTGTACCGCGATGAAACGTAGCAAGACCAGTAAATCGTGGATGATGGAGCATGTGAATGATCCATTCGTGCAACGCGCCAAGTCTGAGGGGTGGCGTGCCCGGGCGGCCTACAAGCTCATGGAAATCGACGAAAAAGACAAGTTGATCCGTCCGGGCATGGTGGTCGTCGACTTGGGGGCGGCGCCAGGCTCGTGGAGTCAGGTTGCCATCGGAAAGGTTGGAGAGCGGGGACGGGTCTTCGCCCTTGATCTGCTGCCGATCGAACCCATCAACGGGGTCGTCTTCATGCAGGGTGATTTCCACGACGAGGAGTTCGTGGTCCGTTTCGAGGCCCAGCTGGAAGGCCGGGGTGTGGACCTAGTGATGTCGGACATCGCTCCGAACATTTCTGGCATCCCTACCAGCGACCAGGCGCGCTCCATCCATCTCGCCGAGCTTGCACTGGAGTTCGCCCGGCAGCACCTGAGTGCGGGGGGCAAGTTTTTGGTGAAGGTGTTCCAAGGGCAGGGGTTCGACGAGTTCCGCCGGGAGGTCGAGCGAACCTTCAAGTCGGTCGTCGTTCGCAAGCCGCAAGCGTCGCGAGGGCGCAGCTCTGAAGTGTATTTGCTGGGCAGTAGCTTGCGGGCTTAGGGCGAGCTGGCCATTGCTTCAGGCTATGGTTACGATCATTTGATCCTGCGAACGATCAGACATAGAATCAGTCAACTAGGCTGTGGCCCCAGTCGGGCTTTCAAGGAATCGTTTTGAACAATCTATTCAAGAATCTCGCGATCTGGTTGGTGATCGGCGTCGTTTTGATGACGGTCTTCAACCAGTTCAACAATCGTCAGGCGGCCCAGAATTCGGTCGAGTACTCCCAGTTCATGGAGGACGCGAAGCAGGGCAAGATTTCCAAGGCGGTTGTGGATGGGCGCACCGTACGTGCCACGACCCAGGATGGTCGCCAGATCACCGTGTACACGCCGGGCGTTCAGGATATCTGGATGGTTGGCGACCTGATGCGTTATGGCGTGAAGGTCACGGCTTCGAAGCCAGAGGAAGAGCAGTCCTTCCTGATGAACATCTTCGTATCCTGGTTCCCGATGATCCTGCTCATCGGTGTGTGGGTGTTCTTCATGCGCCAGATGCAGGGTGGCGGGCGGGGCGGGGCGTTTTCCTTCGGAAAATCAAAGGCGAAGATGCTGGACGAGACCGCCAATACGGTTACCTTTGCGGATGTTGCGGGTTGCGATGAAGCCAAGGAGGAGGTCGGGGAACTCGTCGAGTTTCTCCGCGACCCGTCCAAGTTCCAGAAACTGGGCGGTCATATTCCTAAGGGCGTGCTGATGGTTGGCTCCCCGGGTACCGGCAAAACCTTGTTGGCGAAAGCGATCGCGGGCGAAGCCAAAGTTCCGTTCTTTTCGATTTCCGGTTCCGATTTCGTGGAGATGTTCGTCGGTGTCGGTGCCGCGCGTGTTCGTGACATGTTCGAGCAGGCCAAAAAGCAGGCACCGTGCATCATCTTCATCGATGAAATCGATGCGGTGGGGCGTCAGCGGGGCGCTGGTCTTGGTGGCGGCAACGATGAGCGTGAGCAGACCCTGAACCAGTTGCTTGTTGAAATGGATGGTTTCGAAGGTGTGTCGGGCGTCATCGTAATCGCAGCGACCAACCGTCCTGATGTACTTGACCCGGCTTTGTTGCGTCCGGGCCGTTTCGATCGTCAGGTCGTGGTTCCGCTGCCAGATATCCGGGGGCGCGAGCAGATCCTGCGCGTTCATATGCGCAAGGTTCCGATTGCTCCGGACGTCGATGCGTTGATCCTCGCTCGTGGTTGCCCGGGCTTTGCCGGTGCGGACCTCGCCAACCTTGTGAACGAGGCGGCGCTGTTTGCTGCGCGTGGTAACAAGCGGCTGGTGGATATGGATGATTTCGAGCGTGCCAAGGACAAGATCATGATGGGCGCCGAACGCCGGTCCATGGTCATGCCGGAGGAGGAGCGTCGGAATACGGCGTATCACGAATCGGGTCATGCGATTGTTGCCAAGTGCTTGACCAAGACCGATCCGGTCCACAAGGTCACTATTATTCCGCGCGGCCGGGCACTTGGTGTGACGATGCAGTTGCCAGAGCAGGACCGCTACAGTCAGGATCGCGAGCGGCTGCTGCAGACCATTGCGGTCCTCTTCGGCGGACGGATTGCCGAAGAGATCTTCATGAATCAGATGACGACGGGCGCATCGAACGACTTTCAGCGAGCGACGGATCTGGCTCGCCGGATGGTGACGCAGTGGGGGATGTCCGACAACCTCGGGCCGATGGTATACGGTGAAGAGGAGGGTGAGGTTTTCCTCGGACGCTCCGTCACGACGCATAAAAACATGTCTGAGGCGACGCTCCAGAAGGTCGACGCCGAGATCCGTCGGATTCTGGATCAGCAGTACGCGCTGGCTCGACGCCTGATCGAGGAAAGTCGGGACAAGGTTGAAGCGATGACGGCGGCGCTGCTCGAGATGGAAACCATTGACGCGGATCAGATTGACGACATCATGGCGGGACGCACACCGCGTCCTCCCAAGCCCTCGTCCCAACCCCCGAAGCGCCCGAGTGATGACAGCACGGGGGCCGCGCCGACGGCTGCGGCGCCTGCTGCCTGAGTTTCAGGTTTCCGGTTTGATTGCGGGCCGGCTCTTGTGAGCCGGCCCTTTTATTTAAAGAGAAGATATGTCTTCAGTACTCGTTTGCGGCCGGTTCGAAGTGGACCTCGACGAACCGCGGATCATGGCGATCATCAATGTGACGCCCGACTCCTTTTCAGGGCCTGGCTACTTGAGCCGGGATGCAGCACTGCGGGCTGCCGAGCAGGCTGTTGCCGAAGGCGCCGATTTTCTTGATATTGGTGGCGAGTCATCACGTCCGGGGGCGCAGTCCGTCTCTGAGCAAGAAGAGTTGGATCGCGTGCTGCCGGTTGTCGAAGCTCTTGTGCCTCTAGGTCTACCAATCTCTGTAGATACGGTGAAGTCTGCGGTGATGCGTGAGTCCATCGCCGCCGGTGCGGACATGATCAACGACATCGCCGCGTTTAGGGCTCCCGGTGCGCTGGAGGCGGTGAAGGACAGCAAGGTTGCCCTGTGTGTGATGCACATGCAGGGAGAGCCGGGCACAATGCAAGTTTCGCCGTCTTATGGCGACGTCCTGCAGGACGTGCGGTCTTTTCTGGATCAACGGGTTGGCGTACTGCGGAAGGCGGGAGTTGCTGTGGAGCGGATCGTCGTGGATCCGGGTTTTGGCTTTGGGAAGACGCTCGCTCACAATGTGGCCTTGCTTAAGGCTTTGGCGCTGTTGAGGGATGATGGATTCCCGCTTCTCGTCGGAATGTCCCGCAAAACCATGCTGGGAGAGATCAGCGGCCGGCCGGTGGGGGATAGATTAGTCATTGGTGCTGCCGCAGCCCTAGTGGCGGTGCAGAACGGCGCCAGAATTGTGCGAACGCATGATGTGGGGGCCACGCGTGATGTCTTGCGTTTGTGGGATCGACTTCGCTGATTGCCTAGCGCATGCGGGCGAAGCACCATTAACGCCTTTGTGATCAGGTACAAACGGGGGAGCGATGTCTCGACGTTATTTTGGAACGGATGGCGTGCGCGGTCGTGTCGGCGAACTGCCGATTACACCGGATTTCTGTCTGCGGCTTGGATATGCTGCCGGCAAGACATTGGTTGCGCACGAGCAGTTGCGTCAGGGAGAGCGTCCTGCCGTGATCATTGGCAAGGACACCCGCATTTCGGGGTACATGCTGGAGTCGGCTCTGGAGGCCGGCTTTTCCGCGGCTGGTGTGGACGTCTATCTGGCAGGCCCCTTGCCGACGCCGGCGATTGCCTATCTGACCCGTGCGCTACGCCTCCAGGTGGGCGTGGTGATTTCAGCATCTCACAATCCATTCGAAGATAACGGCATCAAGTTCTTCAGTGCCGCGGGCACCAAGCTGCCGGATGCCGTGGAGTTGGAGATCGAAGCGCGTCTTGACGAACCGATGGGGTGTGAACCCTCTGCGTTTTTGGGCAAGGCGCGCCGAATCGACGACGCAAGAGGGCGTTATGTCGAGTTCTGCAAGAATACATTCCCCAATGAGCTGGACTTGCGAGGCCTGAAGATTGCGCTGGATTGTGCGCATGGGGCTGCATACATGGTTGCGCCGAAGGTCTTCCATGAGCTGGGGGCTGAAACTGTATTGGTTGGTGTGGAGCCTAATGGCACCAATATCAATGACGGTGTGGGTGCGACAGCGCCTGCCAGTATCCGCGATGCCGTGCTCAAGAGCGGCGCTGATCTCGGGATCTCCCTCGATGGGGACGGTGACCGTATTGTGATGGCGGATGCCGAAGGCAATATCTACGACGGAGACAAGTTGCTCTACGTCATCGCCAAGGCCGCTTGTCAGGCTGGCGTTCGTGGCGGGGTCGTCGGTACCTTGATGAGCAATCTAGGTTTCGAGCATGCGATTGGCAGGCTGGGCTTGCCTTTCGCCCGTGCCAAGGTTGGCGATCGATATGTGCTTGAACTGATGCACGAGAAGGGCTGGCGCATTGGCGGGGAAAATTCCGGGCACATCATCTGCCTGGACCGGCACACGACCGGTGATGGAATCATCGCTGGGCTTCAAGTGCTGGCAGCGCTTCGCCAGCAAGCGGTGTCGCTGAAGGAGATGTGCGCTGATCTGGAGTTCTATCCGCAGCGACTCATCAACGTCCGCATCAATCCGGGGTTTGTCTGGACGGAGTCCGACGAAATCAGGCTTGCTGTCGACATAGCGACCCGTGAACTTGGGTCGCAGGGCCGCGTGCTTCTGAGGCCATCGGGAACGGAGCCGTTGTTGCGGGTCATGGTCGAGGGTAGTGATGCGACGGTCGTCGATCGTATCGCTCACGGATTGGCGGAGGTCGTGCGCAGTGCGGCAATGTGACATGCTGCATCGCAACATGTCACAAATCTGAAATTTTCCAATCGTAGAATTCGATCTGTCCCGAGAGTGCATGTGTGCTTTTGGTGTGGTTGGTTTGTGTATATCCAGCTGTTTCGCAGTTCGTCTCTACGATGGAGAATTTCATGCAAGGTTTCGTTCGTGCCTGTTCGTTCGTTGTCGCTCTGGGGGGTGCCGCCGTCGTTCAGGCCGCCGATATCACCGGTGCTGGCGCCACTTTTCCATACCCCATCTATTCCAAGTGGGCTGAGGCCTATAAGGCTAAGACAAGTGTCGGTCTGAACTACCAGTCCATTGGCTCTGGCGGTGGCATCAAGCAGATCAAAGCCAAGACGGTTGATTTCGGTGCTTCGGACATGCCGCTTAAGGCGGAAGAGCTTGAGAAGGATGGGCTGGTGCAGTTTCCGGCTGTCATCGGCGGTGTTGTTCCCGTTGTTAATCTGGATGGTGTCGCACCTGGCAGCATGAAGATGACGGGAGCGCTGCTTGCCGATATCTACCTCGGCAAGGTCAAGAAGTGGAACGACCCGGCGATCGTCGCCCTTAATGCCGGCGTAAAGCTGCCGGACGAAAACATCACCGTGGTTCGTCGCGCCGATGGCTCTGGTACCACCTTCCTTTTCACCAACTACCTTTCCAAGGTGAGTGTGGAGTGGAAGGATAAGGTTGGAATGGGTACTGCTGTCCAGTGGCCGGAAGGTGTTGGCGGCAAGGGCAATGAAGGTGTGGCTTCCTATGTTCAGCGCATCAAGGGCGGTATCGGCTACGTGGAATACGCCTACGCCAAGAAGAACAAGATGATCCACCTGTCCCTCAAGAACAAGGCAGGCGAGTATGTGCAGCCGGATGACCTGACCTTCCAGGCTGCCGCTGCGTATGCCGAGTGGAGCAAGGTTCCGGGTTTTGGTGAGATCCTGACCGAGCAGCCTGGCAAGACCAGCTGGCCGATCACTGGTGCGAGCTTTGTGCTGATGCATAAGGTGCAGGCAGATGCGGCCAAGGGTGCTGAAGTACTGAAGTTCTTTGACTGGGCTTTCAAGAGCGGCCAGAAGACTGCCGAGGAGTTGGATTACGTGGCATTGCCTGCCGCCCTCGTCAAGCAGATCGATGCTGCGTGGCGTGCGAACCTGAAGGATGCTTCGGGTCACCCGGTTTGGAAGTAAGCAGTTCCAATTAGACGGGATGGATGAGGGGCGGAGCCGCCGCTCGTCCATCCGTTTTGTTTGCTAGATTTAAAACGGTAAGCTGCAATGTCTTCCAATAGTTCTGTGTTAGGCGCCGGCGGTGCGGCGGCCGGCGGTGTTGCCGGTCTTGCTGAATCCGTGTCGGGTGTAAAGCAACCCGAGCCGCCGAAGGATCGCATGCGTGCCCAGCGTTTCCAGGATGCGTTGTTCCATCAGACCACGCGTTTCTTTGCGTTCTCCGTTCTGGCAATTCTGGCGGCAATTCTCGGCTCTTTGCTTTATGGCGCATGGCCAGCAATCAAGGAATTCGGTTTCGGTTTTCCGTTCAGTTCGGAGTGGAATCCGGTTACCGACAAGTTTGGTGGCCTCATTTCCGTATATGGAACCCTTAGCACCTCCATTATCGCGCTGGTTGTTGCCATTCCCGTTAGCTTTGGAATCGCGGTGTTTCTGACTGAGCTGTGTCCGCCTGCCTTGCGTAGCCCGCTGGGCATTGCCGTCGAGTTGCTGGCGGCTGTCCCGAGCATCATCTACGGCATGTGGGGATTGTTTGTCTTTGCGCCTCTGTTTGCTGATTATGTCCAGCCGGCGCTGTCTATGACGCTCGGTAATATCCCTTTTGTGGGGAGCTTGTTTCAGGGGCCGCAGAACGGTATCGGTATCCTCTCGGCTGGTTTGATTCTGGCCGTGATGGTTATCCCCTTCATTGCATCTGTTATGCGGGATGTGTTCGAAGTCGTGCCCGGGATTCTCAAGGAGTCGGCCTACGGCCTTGGGGCCACGACCTGGGAGGTTGTCTGGAACGTCGTGTTGCCATACACGCGTGTAGGTGTAATTGGCGGGGTGATGCTTGGCCTGGGGCGCGCACTGGGTGAGACGATGGCAGTCACCTTTGTGATTGGCAATGCCCACCGTATCAGTCCATCACTGTATGAGGCTGGCAATAGCATCGCCTCTACGCTGGCCAACGAGTTTGCCGAGGCTGCATCGGATCTGCACGTTGCTTCGCTGATTGAGCTAGGGCTCATTTTGTTCTTCGTGACTTTTGTCGTGCTGGCGCTCTCGAAGCTGCTTCTGATGCGTCTTGGTCGCATGGAAGGGGAGAAAACCTGATGATTGATTCGTCCGCTCTTTATCGGAAGCGCGCGCGTACAAACCGGATTGCGTTGGTTCTCTCGATGCTGGCGATGGGCATCGGAATGGGCTTTCTCGCCTGGATTCTCATCGTGCTGCTCTACAAGGGGGTTGGTGCGCTGAGCTTGAGCTTGTTTGTCCAGCCTACGCCTGCTCCGGGCTCCGAAGGGGGGCTTTCCAATGCCATTATTGGCAGTGTGATGATGGTTGGTGCCGCTACATTCATTGCCACGCCGATTGGTATTCTGGCGGGCATTTATCTGTCCGAATACGGCCGTAAAGGCTGGCTGGCGCCTGCCACCCGTTTCATCAACGACATTCTTTTGTCTGCGCCTTCAATTGTGATTGGCGTATTCATATACACCGTGTATGTAGCGCAGGTGCAGCACTTCTCGGGGTGGGCGGGTTCGCTGGCGCTGACGCTCATTGCAATTCCGGTGGTGGTCAGAACGACGGAGAATATGCTCAATCTTGTTCCGGCTAGTCTCCGCGAGGCAGCGGCCGCGCTTGGGGCGCCGCGCTGGAAGGTGGTGCTTCATGTGGTGCTGCGCGCTGCCAAGGCGGGCGTCCTGACCGGCATTCTCCTGGCTCTGGCGCGGGTTAGTGGGGAGACGGCACCGCTCCTGTTTACTGCTCTGAACAACCAGTTCACCAGCGTGGACCTGAATGCGCCCATGGCCAACCTTCCGGTTGTCATCTTCCAGTTTGCTATGAGCCCGTATGAAAACTGGAATTCGCTCGCCTGGGGTGGTGCGGTCATCATTACTTTTGGGGTGCTGTGCCTGAACATCGTTGTTCGCACCTTGTTCCGCAAAAAGATCTAGGAAATTCATCATGCAATCTTCTGCAGTAACCGCGCGTGACATGTCTTTCTCGCAGTTGCGGGGCGAGCAAATGTCGCAGGCGACGGGGTCGGAGCAAGCTCCGAAAATCCGCATCCGTAATCTCGACTTTTTCTATGGATCCTTCCAGGGGCTGAAGCATATCAATTTGGATATCCATGAAGGTATGGTTACCGCCTTCATTGGCCCTTCCGGCTGCGGTAAGTCGACGCTGTTACGCACGCTCAACCGGATGTACGATCTTTACCCGGGACAGAGGGCGACTGGCGAGATCCTTCTGAACGGCAAGAATGTGTTGGATCCTAATCAGGACGTGAATGCACTGAGAGCCAAGGTTGGGATGGTGTTCCAGAAGCCGACGCCGTTTCCGATGTCGATCTACGAAAACATTGCTTTCGGTGTTCGCCTTTACGAGAGCCTTTCGCGGGCTGACATGGACAACCGCGTTGAGTGGGCTTTGCGTAAGGCTGCGCTGTGGGATGAGGTGAAGGGGAAGCTGAACCAGAGCGGGCTGTCGCTGTCCGGTGGGCAGCAGCAGCGTCTTTGCATTGCGCGTGGCGTTGCGGTCAAGCCGGAGGTCCTGCTTCTTGATGAGCCGACCTCGGCTCTCGACCCGATCTCCACTGCCAAGGTCGAGGAGCTCGTGCACGAACTGAAGAGCGAGTACACGATTGCCATCGTGACCCACAACATGCAGCAGGCGGCACGGGTGTCTGACTATACCGCCTACATGTATCTTGGGGAGCTGGTCGAGTTTGGCCTTACCGATGAGATCTTCATCAAGCCTAAGCGTAAGGAAACCGAGGACTACATCACGGGGCGCTTCGGTTGACGAGTTCGTCGCCAAGGTAAGATCGGAAGGCCGGCACATGCCGGCCTTTTTGACGTTTTGATGTCGTGAAGATAGAATCGAAAAATTTAGCCTGGTGCCTAAGGTGAGGAAAAAGCTCGTAGTTGGCAACTGGAAGATGAACGGCAGCCGTGCCCAGAATGAGGGTCTTCTTTCTGGGTTGCTGGAAGAGGATGTGGGGGGCAGGATTGATGTGGCTGTTTGTCCGCCTTTCCCGTATCTGGAGCAGGTCGGGCGAGCATTGGCGGGTGCTCGGATTTCGCTCGGCGCACAGAACGTCAGCGCTTTTGATGCGGGGGCTTATACCGGTGAAGTGAGTCCGTCAATGCTCGCGGATCTCGGTTGTGACTGGGTGATCGTTGGGCATTCGGAGCGTCGTAGCCTTTTTGGTGAGACGGACGAGGTTGTGGCAGCCAAACTCAGGGCAGCGCTGGCGGCAGGCTTGAAGCCGATCCTGTGCGTGGGGGAGACCCTCGCGCAGCGTGAGTGTGGTGAGGCTGAAGTTGTTGTCGGAGCTCAGGTGGCGAGTGTTGTGGAGGCCTTGGGTGTTGCGGCTGCAGCTGAGTTGGTGGTGGCTTACGAGCCGGTATGGGCAATCGGAACCGGTCGTGTGGCGTCACCGGATCAGGCTCAGGCCATGCACCGTTTTATTCGGGGGCGACTGGAGGCTGCGGGCGTTGCTGCGGCTGGGGTGCGAATTCTCTACGGCGGCAGTGTGAGTGCGGAGAGCGCGCCGACACTGTTTGCTCAGCCCGACATCGATGGGGGTTTGGTGGGCGGTGCGTCCTTGGTGGCGGCGGCTTTTTCGGAAATTTGTCGTGCGGCGGCTTTGGTTGCGGCATAGGTTATCTAGCTGGAGATTTTGATGAGTGGTGTGTTTTTTTCTGTGGTACTCGTTGTGCATGTGCTTGCAGGGCTTGGCGTGATTGGTCTGGTTCTCATGCAGCATGGCAAGGGGGCTGATATGGGGGCCGCTTTTGGCAGTGGTGCATCCGGAAGTCTCTTTGGGTCGTCTGGGTCTGCTAATTTTCTGAGTCGCACGACTGGCATTCTTGCTGCGGTGTTCTTTGTGACCAGCCTTAGTCTTAGCTATCTTGCCGGCCAGAAGGTGCCTGCAGCAAAGAGTGTGATGGATGGTGTTGCTCCGGCTGCTGCCCCTGCGGTGCCGGCGGCGGGAGAAAGTCAGGACTCTAAGTCCAAGGACATTCCCCGATAAATCAAAGTAATGCTTGGCGCTGGGGGGTGATTGCCTTATAATTTCCGGCGTCAAACAAACAGCCGACGTGGTGAAATTGGTAGACACGCTATCTTGAGGGGGTAGTGGCGAAAGCCGTATGAGTTCGAGTCTCATCGTCGGCACCATAGATTAAGCTAGTCGCCCGCGAATGCGGGCGTTTGCTTGCAGGCGGCACTAATCACTGCTTGCGGTTGCGGGGGTCAGGTATGTTGGAAGTATATTTTCCAGTTCTTGTTTTTATCCTGTTTGCGGCTGCGTTTGGTTTGATTCCTATAGTCGCAGGCTGGGTTCTCGGTCCCAGTAAGCCTGATGCTGAAAAGCTCTCTCCCTTTGAGTGCGGCTTTGAGCCTTTTGAAGATGCGCGTATCAAGTTTGATGTGCGTTACTATCTTCTGGCCATTCTTTTCATTCTGTTTGATCTCGAAATCGCATTTCTTTTTCCGTGGGCAACCATTCTTCGGGAGATTGCGGAAAACGAAAGCATCCGGCTTTTCGGGTTTTTCGAGATGGTCGTCTTTCTCGGTATTCTGCTTCTGGGCTATGTCTATGTCTGGAAAAAGGGTGCTCTGGACTGGGAATAAATTGTCCGGTTGCCTTGGGCGGTGAATTGTTGCTTGAAGGGTGTCTATGAGTATCGAAGGTGTCTTCAAGGAAGGGTTTGTAACCACTTCGCTTGATACGGTAATCAACTGGACTCGCACGGGTTCCCTGTGGCCGATGACCTTCGGTCTCGCTTGCTGTGCGGTTGAGATGATTCATGCCGGGTGTTCCCGCTATGACCTTGACCGTTTTGGAGTGGTGTTTCGGCCTAGTCCGCGTCAGTCTGATCTGATGATTGTTGCAGGCACCCTTTGCAACAAGATGGCCCCCGCTCTGCGTAAGGTCTACGACCAAATGTCCGAGCCTCGTTGGGTTATCTCGATGGGGTCTTGTGCGAACGGTGGCGGCTATTACCACTATTCGTACTCCGTCGTCCGTGGCTGTGACCGGATTGTTCCGGTTGATGTTTATGTGCCTGGATGTCCTCCTACCGCCGAAGCGCTGCTTTATGGAATTGTTCAGCTGCAGAACAAGATCAAGCGCGAATGCACGATTGCTCGCTGATTGCTGACCATCATGAGTGAGAAACTTGAGCGCCTCAGCCAGTCGCTGGCAAACCGATTTGGTGAGCAGCTGAAGCAAGTCGTCGTCGACCGCAATGAGGTGACGGTGGTTGTTGCAGCTGCTGATTATTTGTCCGTCGCTCAGGCGCTTCGGGATGACCCCGAGTTCCGCTTCGAGCTGTTGGTTGACCTGACAGGTCTGGACTATTCGTCCTATTCCGGTGTTGAAGCGCCTGCGCGCTTCGCGGTCTCGGTCCACCTTCTTTCCGTCAGCAATAACCAGCGCCTTCGCCTGCGTACCTTTGCTGAGGACGATTCTTTCCCTGTCCTGCAATCCTTGGTCGAATTGTGGCCCAGCGCCAACTGGTTCGAGCGGGAAGCCTTCGATCTGTTCGGTATTACCTTTGTGGGTCACCCGGACCTGCGTCGGATCCTTACTGACTATGGTTTTGTTGGTTATCCCTTCCGAAAGGATTTTCCTGTTACGGGTTACGTGGAAATGCGCTACGACCAGGAGCTTGGGCGGGTAATTTACCAGCCGGTGACGATCGAGCCGCGGGAAAATACGCCACGTATCGTGCGTGACGAGAACTATGGGAATGTCGGAAATGGCTGAGATCCGCAACTACACAATCAACTTCGGTCCTCAGCACCCATCTGCGCATGGTGTGCTCCGGCTGGTTCTTGAACTCGACGGCGAAGTCGTCGAGCGTGCGGATCCGCATATTGGCTTGCTGCATCGCGGCACCGAGAAACTCGCCGAAACGCGCACTTGGGTGCAATCCGTTCCTTACATGGATCGTCTCGACTATGTGTCGATGATGTGTAATGAGCATGCTTACTGTATGGCAATCGAGCGCCTGCTTGGTCTCGAAGTGCCGCTTCGTGCTCAGTACATCCGGGTTATGTTCGATGAGATTACCCGAATCCTGAATCACCTGCTTGCCGTGGGTACCCACGCTCTCGATATCGGCGCCATGACTATGGTGCTGTACACTTTCCGTGAGCGTGAAGATCTGATGGATGCTTACGAGGCCGTGTCCGGCGCGCGGATGCATGCGGCCTATTATCGGCCTGGCGGCGTTTACCGTGATCTTCCTGATCGCATGCCTCAGTACGAAGTCTCCAAGTGGAAGAGCGCCAAGACCGTCTCCGAACTGAATGAAAATCGGCAGGGCTCCTTGCTCGATTTTCTGGAAGATTTTGCCAATCGTTTTCCGAAGTATGTTGACGAATACGAGACGCTGCTGAGCGATAACCGTATCTGGAAGCAGCGGACTGTCGGCATCGGTGTCGTGTCCCCCGAAAGAGCGCTCGCTCTGGGTTTCTCCGGTGTGATGCTGCGGGGGTCGGGTATCGAGTGGGATATTCGCAAGAAGCAGCCGTACGAGGTTTACGACCAGTTGGATTTCGATATCCCGGTTGGTGTAGAGGGTGACTGCTATGACCGTTACCTGTGCCGTATCGAAGAGATGCGGCAGTCGAACCGTATTCTGAAGCAGTGTATCGACTGGCTGCGCAAGAATCCTGGTCCGGTCATCTCCGGCAACCACAAGGTTGCGCCGCCTTCCCGGGAGCGCATGAAGGGCAGCATGGAGGAGTTGATTCACCACTTCAAGCTGTTTACCGAAGGCATGCACGTTCCAGCTGGGGAAGTGTACGCGCCTGTAGAGCATCCGAAGGGTGAGTTCGGCGTGTACGCAGTTTCCGATGGCGCCAACAAGCCTTATCGCTTGAAGCTGCGCTCTCCGGGTTTTGCACACCTTTCCGCGATGGACGAAATGTCCAGGGGGCACATGATTGCCGACGTGGTGGCCATTATCGGCACCATGGATATCGTGTTTGGTGACGTCGACCGCTGACCGGTTTCGTTGAAGTCCGTGGTTGCCCTAGTCATATCGTAATTCTGCTGGCAGTAGACACAAAAAATGCTGAGTCCGGAATCCTTGAAGAAAATTGATCAAGAGATCGCTAAGTATCCTCCTGATCAAAAGCAGTCCGCTTCTATGTCAGCGCTCAGAATTGCGCAAGAAGAGAAAGGCTGGCTGTCCAGCGAGACCATCGAATTTGTAGCCAAGTACCTCGAAATGCCGGCTATTGCTGTATTCGAGGTGGCCAGCTTCTACAACATGTACGACTTGTCGCCGGTTGGTGCCCGCAAGATTACGGTTTGCACCAACCTGCCTTGTGCGTTGTCCGGTGGCGTACATGCTGCGGATTACATCAAGAAGCGTCTGGGTATCGACTTCAATGAAACGACACCTGACGGCAAGTTCACCCTCAAAGAGGGTGAGTGCATGGGGGCCTGTGGCGATGCGCCGGTACTTCTGGTGAATAATCACCGGATGTGCAGCTGGATGACGGAAGAGAAAATCGATCAATTGCTCGAAGATCTGAAAAAATGAGTTCTCAAGGAATTATTCTTTCCGGTCTCGACGGTGACCGTACTTGGCGTCTGGCCGATTACATCAAGCGTGGTGGCTATGACGCGCTTAAGAAGATCATTGCCGAGAAGCTTTCCGCCGACCATGTCATCGGTGAGGTGAAAAAATCATCTCTGCGTGGCCGTGGCGGTGCGGGCTTCCCGACCGGGCTGAAGTGGAGCTTCATGCCGCGCGCTTTCCCTGGTGCGAAATATCTGGCCTGCAATTCCGACGAAGGCGAGCCGGGCACCTTCAAGGACAGGGATATTCTTCGCTACAACCCCCATGCCGTTATTGAAGGCATGATCATCGCGGGTTATGCGATGGGCTGTGAGCGGGGTTACAACTATATTCATGGCGAGATTTTCGAAGTCTATACCCGTTTCGAAGAGGCTCTGCAGGAAGCACGTGAAGCCGGGCTGTTGGGCAAGAACATTCTGGGTTCGGATTTCAGTTTTGATCTGTTCGCCCACCACGGCTACGGTGCCTACATCTGCGGCGAGGAAACAGCCCTGCTCGAGTCGATCGAAGGCAAGAAGGGGCAGCCTCGATTCAAGCCGCCATTTCCCGCTAGCTTTGGTCTGTACGGTAAGCCGACCACGATCAACAACACCGAGACTTTTGCGTCCATCCCATACATCATCCGCGAGGGTGGCGATGCGTTCCTGGCGCTAGGCAAACCGAATAACGGTGGCACCAAGCTCTTCTCGGTCTCCGGTCACGTGAACAAGCCGGGCAATTACGAGATCCCACTGGGGACCCCGTTTGCAGATCTGCTCGAGATGGCGGGAGGCGTGCGCGGTGGTCGCAAGCTAAAGGCTGTCATCCCCGGCGGCTCGTCGGCCCCGGTGCTGCCTGCTTCCGTGATGATGGATTGCACGATGGACTACGACTCGATCTCCAAGGCGGGTTCGATGCTCGGGTCTGGCGCGGTGATCGTCATGGACGAAAGCACCTGCATGGTGAAGGCCCTGGAGCGTCTGTCCTATTTCTATTTTGAAGAATCGTGCGGTCAATGTACCCCGTGCCGGGAAGGCACTGGTTGGCTGTACCGGGTTGTTCACCGTATCGAGAACGGTCTCGGACGGCCGGACGATCTGGATCTTCTGAATAGTGTCACGGCCAACATCATGGGCCGTACGATTTGCGCTCTGGGTGATGCGGCATCGATGCCTGTGCAGAGTTTCATCAAGCACTTCGGCGACGAGTTCGCATTCCATATCGAACATAAGAAATGCCTTGTCCCGCAGGAAGTACAGCGCGAAGGCAGCAAGATTTACGTAGCGTAGGCTCGACATGCTAGAAATCGAAATTGACGGAAAGCAGTTGCAGGTTCCGGACGGTAGCACCGTCATGGAGGCTGCCTCCAAGGTCGGCGCCTATGTGCCGCATTTCTGCTACCACAAGAAGCTCTCCATTGCGGCTAATTGCCGCATGTGTCTCGTTCAGGTCGAGAAGGCACCGAAGCCCTTGCCAGCCTGCGCGACGCCGGTTACCAATGGGATGAAGGTGTGGACCCATTCCGAGCAGGCGGTAAAGGCGCAGAAGGGGGTGATGGAATTCCTGCTGATCAACCACCCGCTGGATTGCCCGATTTGCGACCAGGGTGGTGAGTGTCAGTTGCAGGATCTCTCGGTTGGTTACGGAGGCGTTGAGTCCCGTTATCAGGAAGAGAAGCGTGTCGTCGGCAACAAGGACCTGGGCCCGTTGGTGTCGACGGATATGACCCGGTGCATCAACTGCACCCGGTGTGTCCGGTTTACTACTGAAATTGCCGGTCTCATGGAACTTGGCCAGGCCTTCCGTGGCGAGCATGCCGAAATCATGCCCTTCGTCGAGAAGACCATCGATTCAGAATTGTCTGGCAACATCATTGACCTGTGCCCGGTCGGCGCGCTGACTTCGAAGCCTTTCCGCTTTGGCGCTCGGGCGTGGGAAATGTCCCGTCGCAAGTCGGTGAGTCCGCACGATTCCCTCGGCAGCAACCTTGTTGTTCAGGTCAAGAATGACGTAGTGAAGCGTGTTCTGCCGCTTGAGAACGAAGAACTGAATGAGTGCTGGCTGAGCGATAAGGATCGTTTTTCCTACGATGCCCTGAACGGTGGGGAAAGACTGACCCGCCCGCAGATCAAGCAGGGCGGCAAGTGGATCGAAACAGACTGGCAGACCGCGCTCGAATACGTAGCGAATGGTCTCAAGTCGGTTCGCACCGAACATGGTGCTGATGCGATCGGTGCGCTTGCGTCTCCCCATAGCACGCTCGAGGAACTGCATCTCCTGCAGGCAGTTGTGCGTGGCCTGGGCTCCGACAACATCGATTTCCGTCTGCGTCAGACGGACGTTTCCGCCGATGCGCACCGGGCGGGCCTACCTTGGCTCGGCCTGAACGTCACCGACATTAGCGCGCTTGATCGTCTGTTCATTGTTGGCAGCTTCTTCCGCAAGGATCATCCCCTCGTTGCGCAGCGTGTGCGGCAGGCCGTCAAGCGCGGTTTGAAGGTCAGCGTGCTGAATCCAGTGCTTGACGACTGGCAGTTCAAGATCGACAACAAGATTCAGGTGAAGCCGTCGGCTGTGGTTGCCAGCCTCCTCGCCGTCGCGAAGGAGCTCGCGCAGAAGACCGACCAGGCGCTTGCTGATGTGTTTCTCCCGGCTGCGTCCAAGATCGATACAGACGCTGCCACATCAGCAGTGGCGGCTAGCCTTGCTTCCGGCAAGCAGGTCGCGGTCTGGATCGGCAACTACGCGCAGCAGCACGCCGAGGCCTCGCGCATTGAGGCCGTTGCACAGGAAATCGCTCGTCTCAGCAAGGGTAAGTTCGGTATCCTCGGTGAAGCCGCAAACACTGTTGGCGGATATCTGGTTGGTAGCCTGCCGGCGAAGGGCGGCAAGACTGCCGCGCAGATGCTCGCCGCGCCGTTGAAGGCATATGTGCTGTTGGGCATCGACGCAGAACTGGATACTCAGGCCGGTCAGCGCGCTCTCGAGACGCTCGGCAAGGCAGACACTGTCATCGCGCTTTCGGCGTTTAAGTCGGAAAGCGCGCTCGCCTACGCGGATGTGCTGCTGCCCGTTGCGCCTTTCACTGAGACCGCCGGTATCTTCGTGAATACCGAAGGTCGCGCCCAGGCTTTTTACCCTGTCGTCAAAGCGGCGGGCGAGGTGCGTCCGGGCTGGAAGGTTCTGCGTGTTCTTGGTCAGTTGCTGGGGCTCGACGGTTTCGATTTCGACAATGTCGAGGATGTGCGCAAGCTCATCTTGGGTGTCGAACAGCAGCCCGAGCGCTCGCGCTTCAACAACCTCGTCGCAGTCGAGTCGTTTGAGCTGGCAGCGTCGGTTGCCGGAGTCGAGCGTATCGCTGACGTTCCGATTTACGCGGCGGATCCGATTGCCCGTCGCTCTGCTCCGTTGCAGAAGACCCGCGATGGTCAGGCTCCTGTGCTGCGTGCGAGTGTCTCCACCGTCGCGAAGCTGGGCCTGGAAGCAGGCGGCAAGGCGAAGGTGAAGTCCGTGAGCGGTGCAGTTGTCGTCCCGGTAGTGGCGGATGATGGCGTTGTTGATGGAAGCATTTGTTTGGCCGGTGCGCACGCTGACACGTCAGCGCTGGGCGGCCTGCATGGCGAAGTTAGCGTGGAGCGTGTGTGATGGATGCTTTCATCGAACCCGTAGCGACTCTTTTTGGTGGTGCATGGCCCTTGGTGTGGTCGCTGCTGAAAATCATTGGAATCATCGCACCGCTGTTCCTTTGCGTGGCCTACCTAACGCTTGCCGAGCGTAAGGTGATCGGTTACATGCAGGTCCGTATCGGTCCCAATCGCGTGGGTCCGCGCGGTCTCCTGCAGCCGATCGCCGACGGCGTCAAATTGCTGCTGAAGGAAATCATCGTTCCGTCTGGAGCGAACAAAGGGCTTTTCATCGTCGGTCCGGTGTTGGCCCTCGGTCCCGCACTGGCTGCCTGGTCTGTGGTTCCTTTCAGTGACGGTTGGGTGATCGGCAATGTCGATGCCGGTCTGCTGTTCCTTCTGGCGGTCACCTCCATCGAGGTGTATGGCGTGATCATTGCCGGTTGGGCGTCCAACTCCAAGTACGCCTTCCTGGGCGGGGTGCGGGCTGCCGCTCAGATGGTGTCTTACGAGATCGCGATGGGTTTCGCACTTGTCTGCGTACTGATGATTTCCTCAAGCCTGAACCTGTCGGATATCGTTGCGAGTCAGGGCAAGGGGCAGGGCGCCGAATTGGGCTTGGGCTTCCTGAGCTGGAACTGGTTGCCGCTATTCCCGATGTTCATCGTCTATCTGATCTCTGGCATCGCGGAAACCAACCGCGCGCCGTTCGACGTGGTCGAAGGTGAATCGGAAATCGTGGCGGGTCACATGGTCGAGTACTCCGGGATGGCCTTCGCGTTGTTCTTCCTTGGCGAATACGCGAACATGATCCTCATCTCCGCGCTGACATCCATTCTGTTCCTGGGTGGGTGGCTCTCGCCGGTGAGTTTCCTGCCGGATGGCTTCGTCTGGCTGGCTCTGAAGATTTCGTTCATTCTGTTCTTGTTTCTTTGGTTCCGCGCAACGTTCCCGCGCTTCCGCTACGACCACATCATGCGGCTGGGTTGGAAGGTATTCATTCCGCTGACCCTCTTCTGGGTGGTCGTTGTTGCGGTGTGGATCATGTCGCCGTTGTCGTTGTGGAAGTAAGGGGATCGATATGGGTTCTATGAAGAATTACATCGGGAGCCTGTTCCTTAAGGAATTGCTTAAGGGCCTGGCACTTACCGGACGTCACCTCTTTGCCAGGAAGATAACGGTTCAGTTTCCCGAAGAGAAAACGCCTCAGAGCAACCGCTTCCGCGGGTTGCACGCATTGCGTCGCTATCCGAATGGCGAAGAGCGCTGTATTGCCTGCAAGCTCTGTGAAGCGATCTGTCCGGCGATGGCTATCACGATCGAATCCGAACAGCGTGATGACGGCTCCCGTCGTACCAGTCGTTACGACATCGATTTGACCAAGTGCATCTTCTGCGGCTTCTGTGAAGAAGCATGTCCGGTGGATGCGATCGTTGAGACCCGTGTTTTTGAGTACCACGGCGAAAAGAGAGGCGATCTGTATTACACCAAGCAGATGCTTCTCGCGGTTGGGGATCGGTACGAGGCGCAAATCGCGAAGGATCGAGAAATCGATTCCAAGTACCGGTAAAGACGCGCAGCGGATACGGACACATACATCGGAATACGCAGATGGATTTTCAGTCGGTAGTCTTTTACTTCTTTTCGACGGTCATGGTACTGGCGTCGCTGCGGGTCATCACCGCACGCAACCCGGTCCACGCCGCTCTGTTCCTCGTACTGGCCTTCTTCAGTGCCGGTGGGATCTGGATGTTGCTGCATGCCGAGTTCCTGGCCATCGCCCTGGTGATGGTCTATGTCGGGGCGGTGATGGTGCTGTTCCTGTTCGTGGTGATGATGCTTGACATCAACCTCGAGCGGATCCGTCAGGGTTTTTGGAGCTATCTGCCGGTTGGTGCGCTGATTGGCGTGCTGATGGTGGTCGAGATGGTCATGGTCCTCGGCGGCCGCTACTTCGGTCTTGACGCGATGCCGAAGCCCGCCGAAGTAGAGCAGGGCTACAGTAATACCAAGGAACTTGGCCGGCTGCTCTACACAGAATATGTTTATCCGTTCGAACTGGCTTCTATCGTGCTGCTGGTTGCGATGGTGGCTGCCGTTGCGCTGACGCTGCGCAAGCGCAAGAACGTGAAGATCATCGATCCGGCCGAGCAGGTTGCTGTCAAGCGTGATGATCGTGTGCGCATCGTTTCGATGCGTGCAGAAAAAGAATAATTTCTGCTGGCGATCGTCAGGGGGGCCTAGTAATGCTTTCGTTGTCTCACTATCTGATATTGGGTGCCGTTCTTTTCGCGATAAGCGTGGTCGGCATCTTCTTGAATCGTAAGAACCTGATCGTGCTGCTGATGGCGATCGAGTTGATGTTGTTGGCCGTCAATTTGAACTTCGTCGCATTCTCGTATTACCTCGGGGACGCTGCAGGCCAGATTTTTGTGTTCTTCATTTTGACTGTGGCAGCTGCTGAATCGGCCATCGGTCTGGCGATTTTGGTGGCGTTGTTCCGCAACCTGCGGACCATCCACGTTGATGACCTGGATAGCCTCAAGGGATAAGGAAGCGTTCGAATGACTGGGATCCAAAAGCTATATCTGCTGGTTCCGCTTGCGCCGCTTTTCGGCGCAATCATGGCGGGGCTGTTCGGAAAGATCATTGGTAGACGTGGTGCTCATACCGTTACCATCGCCGGTGTCGCAGTGGCGTTCGCGCTGTCTGTGGTCATCTTCCAGGACGTCCAGGCCGGAAACACGTTCAATGGAACCCTATATCACTGGGCGTCCAGCGGTGGGCTCGATTTCGAAGTCGGCTTCATGATCGACTCCCTGACGGTGATGATGATGCTGGTGGTGACCTTCGTGTCACTGATGGTGCACATCTATACCATCGGTTACATGGCGGAAGATCCCGGTTACCAGCGTTTCTTCAGCTATATCTCGCTGTTCACCTTCTCGATGTTGATGCTGGTGATGTCGAACAACTTCGTGCAGTTGTTCTTCGGCTGGGAAGCGGTGGGCCTGGTGTCTTACCTGCTTATCGGTTTCTGGTATACGCGTCCGACGGCGATCTTTGCCAACCTGAAGGCTTTCCTGGTCAACCGTGTCGGTGACTTCGGTTTCTTGCTGGGTATTGGCCTGATTGCAGCCTTTGCGGGCACCCTCAATTACACCGAAGTGTTTGCGAAGGCCGGTGAGCTTGCTGGCATGACGGTCCCGGAAACGGGCTGGCCGCTGATTACTGCGATCTGTATCGGTCTTTTCATCGGTGCTATGGGTAAGTCGGCTCAGGTGCCGTTGCATGTCTGGCTGCCGGATTCGATGGAAGGCCCGACCCCGATTTCCGCGCTGATTCACGCTGCAACCATGGTTACCGCCGGTATCTTCATGGTTGCTCGCATGTCGCCGCTGTTCGAACTCTCCGAAACCGCGCTGTCCTTCGTGCTGATCGTTGGCGCCACTACGGCGCTGTTCATGGGTTTCCTGGGTATCGTGCAGCACGACATCAAGCGCGTCGTTGCTTATTCGACCCTGTCCCAACTGGGTTACATGACTGTGGCCCTGGGGGTATCCGCCTACTCGGCAGCTGTCTTCCACCTGATGACTCACGCCTTCTTCAAGGCACTGCTGTTCCTTGGCGCCGGCTCTGTGATCATCGGAATGCACCACGATCAGGACATGCGCAACATGGGTGGCCTGTGGAAGTACATGCCGGTCACGTGGCTCACGTCTTTGCTCGGCTCCTTGGCGCTGATCGGCTTCCCGTTCTTCTCCGGCTTCTACTCCAAAGACACCATCATCGAAGCGGTCCAGCTTTCGGAGCTGTACGGTTCTGGTTATGCCTATTTCTGTGTGATTGCTGGCGTCTTTGTTACTGCCTTCTACTCATTCCGCATGTACTTCCTGGTGTTCCATGGCGAGGAGCGCTTTGGTAAGGCACATCATGAGGAAGAGGCTCACGGTCATGCCGCAGCCCACGCCGACGAACATGCCCATGACGAGCATGCTCACGACGATGATCATCATGATGAACACCATCATGGTCTGGCTCCGGGCCAGAAGCCGCACGAGTCTCCGTGGGTCGTGACCGTTCCGCTGGTCTTGCTGGCGATCCCGTCGGTGCTTGTGGGTTACTTCTCGATCGATAAGATGCTGTTTGGTGATTTCTTCAAGGGCGTCATCCACTTTGCAGAGCATCATCACGCGATGGCCGAACTGGGCGAGGAGTTCCACGGCTCGGCTGCAATGGCATTGCATGGCTTCACCTCGCTACCCTTCATTCTGGCAATCAGTGGCGTAGCACTGGCCGGCTTGTTGTATCTGGTCGTTCCTTCCGTTCCGCCGGTGATCGCCCGGGTCTTCAGCCCGATCCACCGTCTGCTCGAGAACAAGTACTACTTCGACAAGATCAATGAAGCGGTTTTTGCAGCGGGTGCCCGTGTGCTAGGCCGCCTGCTCTGGAAGGTCGGTGATCAGACCATCATCGACGGCATCGTCGTGAATGGCTCCGCGAAGACGGTGGGCCTAATTGCTCAGCTGTCGCGCCTCTTCCAGAGTGGCCACATCTATCAGTATGCGTTTTCGATGATTATTGGTGTTTTCCTGCTGCTGGCCTTCTGGGTCAATCGGGGTTGATTCGTCCGATACAGCCGGCTTGAAACCACTTCACATAATTTAGGACTTTTGCGCCCCTTTGGGGGCGCATAGAACGGAAAGTAGAGATGACGGGTATTCCATTCCTCAGCCTTGCGATTTGGGTTCCGATCGTTGGTGGCCTATTAGCGCTCGCTTCGGGGTCGGACCGTAATGCGTCGGTCGCGAGATTTCTTGCGCTGTTTTTCGCGCTTGCCGGTCTGGCCGTCAGCATCCCGCTCTACACGGGCTTTGATGCCACCACGAGTGCCATGCAGTTCGTGGAAGCCTATCCGTGGATTCCGCGCTTCAACATCAATTACGTGCTCGGTGTTGACGGCATTTCCGTGCTTTTTGTGCTGCTCAACAGCTTTATAACGGTGATTGTTGTCGTGGCAGGCTGGGAGGTTATCCAGGAGAAAGTCGCTCAGTACATGGCGGCCTTCCTGATCATGTCCGGCTTGATCAACGGCATCTTCTCGGCGCTTGATGGCGTGCTGTTCTACGTCTTCTTCGAAGCTTCACTGATCCCGCTGTTCATCATCATTGGTGTGTGGGGTGGGGCGAACCGGGTGTATGCAGCGATCAAGTTCTTTCTCTACACGCTTGCCGGCTCGCTTCTGATGCTGATCGCGCTGCTCTATCTATTCATGGAGTCTGGTGGCAGCTTCAACATCCTCGATTGGCACCAACTCAAGCTCGGCATGGAGGTGCAGAGCCTGATCTTCCTGGCCTTCCTGGTTTCCTTTGCTGTCAAGGTGCCGATGTTCCCGGTTCATACCTGGTTGCCGGATGCCCACGTGGAAGCGCCTACTGGTGGTTCCATCGTGCTGGCAGCTATCGGTCTGAAACTGGGTGCTTACGGTTTCCTGCGGTTCGCCCTGCCGATCGCGCCGGATGCCAGCCACGCCTTTGCGCCGCTGATCATTACGCTGTCCTTGATCGCAGTGATCTACATCGGTTTCGTGGCGCTGGTTCAGACGGACATGAAGAAGCTGGTCGCCTATTCGTCCATTTCGCACATGGGTTTCGTGACGCTGGGCTTCTTCATTTTCAATCCTCTCGGTGTTGAGGGGGCGCTCGTCCAGATGATTTCGCACGGCTTCGTGTCTGCCGCGATGTTTGCGTCGATTGGTGTGCTGTATGACCGCATGCACTCCCGCCAGATCGCCGACTACGGCGGTGTCGTGAATGTGATGCCTAAGTTCGCCGCGCTGTTCATGCTGTTCGCAATGGCAAACTCCGGTTTGCCGGCTACTTCCGGTTTTGTTGGTGAATTCATGGTCGCGCTGGGAGCCGTGAAGTTCAATTTCTGGATTGGTTTCGGCGCAGCGACCACGCTGATTCTTGGTGCCGCTTACACGCTGTGGATGTACAAGCGCGTGGTTTTCGGTGCCGTGGCCAACCACCATGTGGCTGAGCTGACCGATATCAACAATCGCGAGTTCGTTTTCCTTGCGATCCTTGCCGTGTGTGTTCTGGCCATGGGTATCTATCCCTTCCCGGTAACGGAAGTCATGCACGCGTCGGTCAATGAACTGCTCAAGCATGTTGCTGTGAGCAAGCTTTGAGCCTGTAACGGATACGAAACCAGCGGAATGTGGCCTTAAGATGAACTTTGTAATCCCTGACTTTTACCCAGCGGCGGCAGAGTTGTTCGTCGTTGCAATGTCCTTCGTGATCCTCCTTGCGGGGACTTTCTCGAAGCATCCGCGCAATGTGGCTTACGCGCTGAGCCAGCTGACTTTGATCGGAGCGGCCGCGATCACGTTGTTCACGATGGACGGGCAGGTTAGCTTCACGTTCAGCAATATGTATGTGGATGATCTGATGGGTGATTTCCTGAAGCTCGTCCTCTACTTCGCGGTGGCGATTGCGCTCCTGTATTCGCGCAGTTACATGAATGACCGCAAGATCGAAACCACTGAGTACTATGTGCTGGCGATCTTTGCGACCTTGGGCATGATGGTGATGATCACCGCCAATCATTTCCTGACCATCTACCTGGGTCTCGAACTGCTGTCCCTCGCCCTGTATGCGATGGTTGCACTGCTGCGCGATTCCGCACGTGCCACCGAAGCGGCCATGAAGTATTTCGTGCTGGGCGCGCTGGCTTCCGGTCTTCTGTTGTATGGCATTTCCATGCTGTATGGTGGTGCCGGCACCTTGGAAATTTCCGGCGTGGCTCAGGCGATTTATCAGCAGGCCGGCAACAAGACCGTACTCATGTTCGGCTTGGTGTTCATCGTAGCGGGTCTGGCCTTCAAACTGGGCGTCGTGCCTTTCCATATGTGGATTCCCGACGTCTATCATGGCGCTCCCACGTCCATCACCCTGTTCATCGCTTCCGCGCCGAAACTGGCTGCTTTCGCGATGGCCATGCGCCTGCTCGTCAATGGCCTCTTCGAGTTTGCCGAGCAATGGCAGTCCATGCTGATGGTGCTCGCAGTACTGTCGATCGTGTTGGGTAACCTGGCTGCCATCGCCCAGTCCAATCTCAAGCGCATGCTGGGTTATTCCGGTATCTCCCACATGGGTTTCATGCTGCTGGGCCTGGTTTCGGGCGTGGTTGGTGGTGATCGGCACTTCGCGCTAAACGCATACAGCTCGGCGATGTTCTATGTGGTTTCGTACGTGCTCATGAGCCTGGCTTCCTTTGGTGTGCTGTTGCTGCTGTCGCGCGCGGGTTTCGAAGCCGAAACGCTCGACGACTTCAAGGGGCTAAACAAGCGCAACTCCTGGTTCGCTGGTGTTATGGCCATGGTGATGTTCTCCATGGCGGGCATCCCGTTTTTCGTGGGCTTCTTTGCCAAGTTTTCGGTGCTGCAGGCCGTGGTTGCTGCCGGTTACATCTGGATTGCGATTCTCGCGGTGGTGATGTCGTTGATTGGTGCCTTCTACTATCTGCGTGTCGTCAAGATCATGTATTTCGACGAGCCTTTGGAGGCCACGCCTTTGACCGCACCGGCTGACATGCGTGCGCTGCTGTCCTTGAACGGGATCGCGATCGCCGTCCTCGGGCTTGCTCCTCAGGCCCTGATGTCCCTCTGTGCATATTCGTTGCTCGGTTCGCTCTAACAGAGTTGGCGCGTCAGAAACCGCTGATAAGGAAAGGCAGGCGATAGGTGGGGCACTTCGGAGAATTTGTATTCCTGTTTGCCTTGGCCAACCTGCCTTTTCTTACTGGGCGGCTTTTCTGCGTTTTTCGCGTGTCGAGTGGAAAGACTGTTCTGCTGCGAATTCTGGAACTGGGCGTCTATTACTTCTTGAGTGGTGCTTTGTTGATCGCCAGGGAAGCGTCCGAGAATGGTTCCCGTTATTCGCAGAATTGGGAGTTTTTCGCCATTACAGTGTGCATGTTCGTCGTCTTTGCTTATCCGGGCTTCGTCTATCGCCATCTCTGGTCCCGCGAGCTGAAATCCTAGAGCGGCGTACGCTAGCCAGTGAATTCTGAAAAGGCGAAAGCGGTGTGCTTTGGGGAGGCTGTGATCGAACGAAACTGTGGGCCAAGGTCCACAGTTTTGCTTTTGGGGGGCGGATGATCCAGTCTGCTAGCGTTTGTATGTCCAGAAATGATCGTCTAGCATTCAAGCAGTCATGGTTTCTTCTTGGTGGAGGCAGGTCAGATTACGTCCCGTAAAGTGATTTTCGGAGCCTCGCCGCGTAAGGGAGACGAGGGGAGTGCTTGTTGGTAAGGCTGCTATTCGGCGAAATCATTTCAGTCATCGCACATGATTCAAAAAATCGAAAATTTCGTTATCGTTGGTCGCACCAGTGATGGAAGGACTTTTCGTCCTAGTGATTGGGCGGATCGCTTGTGCGGGATCATGTCCGTATTCGGAGCGGACAATCGCATGACGTATTCTCCGTATGTACGGCCAGCGTGTAATTTGCGGGGTGACAAGACGGTGTTGGTGGATGCACGTATCCACGAAATTGAACCGTTGGCTTACAACTTCCTGCGCAATTTTGCGAAGGATAATGATCTGCAGGTGGAATCCCTGCCGGACGACCATTTTGGCTGAGTTCGTTCAGGCGTTTTCCAGTGCGGTAGCTCTGTTTTCCTGTGCCTAATAAAAAACCGAGGGGCGACGTCATCGACGTCGCCCCTCGGTTTTTGCGGATTGTTTTTCAGACGAGGATCTCTACGACTCGTGGATGGTCCAGGAAGGTCTGGGGACTGGCGCTGGCCCCGTAGGCACCTGACTGAAAAACCACAACCAGGTCGCCCGGCTGTGCAGCAGGGAGCTGCATCCGGTCGGCCAGGATGTCGAGCGGCGTACATAGGGGGCCGACGACGGACGCGTTCTCGCTAGCCGATTCACTTATCCGGTTGCCGATGCACACCGGATAGTTCTTACGAATGACTTGGCCGAAATTGCCTGATGCGGACAAGTGGTGGTGGAGTCCGCCATCGGCAACCAGAAATGTATGGCCGCGGGAGTCCTTGCGGTCCACGATACTGCAGACATAGACCCCCGCTTCACCGACGAGATACCTTCCCAGCTCGATAACGATTTCGGCTCCAGGGAACTTGTCTGCTGCCTCATTCGCGATTGTCTTGAGATTTGCTCCGATACTCGTCAAATCGAGACGTTGTTCGCCTGGGAAGTAGGGAATGCCGAAGCCGCCACCCAGATTCAAGAATTTGACTGGTGCCGGGGCCGCTTCAGCGAGCCGAACAGCCAGATCGAAGCACTTGCGCTGAGCCTCAACGATGGCTTCGGGGCGTAGATTCTGGGAGCCGGCGAACAGGTGGAAGCCTTCGAAAGCGAGGCCGGCACGGCCGATATCGGCGAGCAGTTCGGGGACACGCTCGGCGTCCACTCCGAACTGCTTGGGGCCGCCACCCATCTTCATGCCGGAGCTTTTCAGCTCGAAGTCAGGATTCACGCGAACTGCGACGCGCACCGGCCAACCGCTTTCCTGGCGGATGGCGGCCAGTTCGGCAACTTCCCGGAAGGACTCGATATTGATCAGGATTCCTGCAGCGACGGCCTGGCGGAGTTCCTCGTGGCGCTTGCCGGGGCCGGCAAAGCTGATGTCACGCGGGTTGGCGCCGCTGTCGAGGGCGATCTTGAGTTCCCGCGCCGATGCCACATCGATCCCGTCCACGAGACGAGCCATGTGATCGACCACTGCCGGCATCGGGTTGGCTTTCATGGCGAAGTGGATTTTGATCCCTGCCGGCAGGGCGGTGCGCAGTTCGGTGACGCGCCGGGTCAGCAAGCCGCGGTCATAGGCGTAGAACGGTGTCTGGCCCACGCGTTCGGCAAGGCGGCGAAGCGGAATGCCACCGATCAGCAGTTCACCGTCGGCGGACTGGAATTGATCCATAGGCACATGAACCGGCCTTTCGCGGTTGGCGTCACTCATTACTGTACCTTGTGGTTTTGTTCAAATTCGGTGGAAAGCGTCTTGCGATCGATCTTGCCATTCGGATTGCGCGGTAGCGGACCGTCTCGTGACTCGATGACGCTCGGGACCATGTAGGCCGGCATGCGTTGTTTGCACTCATTCAGCAGCGCGGCGGTGTCAAGGGTGGTACCGTCCTTCCCTGTCGCAATGACGCAGATCGAGTGGCCGAGGGCCGGATGTGGCACGCCGAACGCAACGCATTCACCAACGAGTTGCGTGCTGTACAGGATCTCCTCGACTTCGGTCGGGCTGACCCGGTAGCCAGACGTTTTCATCATTTCGTCCCGGCGGCCGATGAAGTACAGGTAGCCTTCTTCGTCGCGACGGACGGTATCACCTGAGAAGACGGCTATTTCGGGCAGCACAAACCCCGCCTGACGGCCCGGTGCGGTGTTTGGCAGCGGCTTGAAGCGCTCGGCCGTCTTCTCCGCATCGTTCCAGTAGCCCATCGCTACCAGGGCGCCGCGTTGGACGAGCTCGCCCGGTTCGTTGGGGCTGCATTCAGTACCATCCTCCCGCAGCACCATTACCTCTGCATTGGGTATGGCCTTGCCGATCGAGTCAGGGCGGATGTCGGCCTGTTCGGGGGGAAGGAAGGTAGCGCGGAAGGCCTCGGTGAGGCCATACATCAGGAAAGGTTTGGCCTCTGGAAGCTGGGTGCGTAGCGCCTTGAGGGTTTCTAGGGGCATGCGTCCGCCGGTGTTGGCGAAGTATCGCAGGTGCTCGGCCACGCTCTCTGGCCATTTAAGCTGGGCGAGTTGAATGTAGAGCGGGGGTACGGCGGTGAGCCCTGTGACCTTCTCACGGACCACCGCCTTGAGTACGTCCTGCGGAAGCAGGTAGTTGAGCAGCACGACACGGGCACCGCTGTGAAACGCTGTGGTCAGCTGGGAGAAGCCCGCGTCGAAGGATAGGGGCAGGGCGGCAAGCAGGGTGTCCTCAGGCGTATTGCCGAGGTAGCTTGCAACGCTCTTTGCTCCGGCCACCATGTTGCGGTGGGATAACACGACGCCCTTCGGGCGGCCCGTGCTGCCGGATGTGTACAGGATGGAAAGCAGGTCGGTATCGATGACCCGGTGTCCGGCCCGCGGTGGGGCGGACAGGAGTTCGTCCCACTGGATGACATTGATGCCCGCCAGGATTGGCGGCGTGGCCGGGCGGGTAGTCAGCACGATGTGGCGCAGGTCGTGGCAGTGCGCCAGCGCATCAGCGAGGAGGGGCAGGCGCTCTGCCGATGTCACCAGCAGACGTGCGTTGCAATCCCGCAGGATGTGCATGACCTGCTCGCCCTTGAGGATAGGATTGACTGGTACGAAGGCACAACCAGCGCGGGCCGAGCCGAAGCTGGCAACGACTGTTTCAACGCGTTTTTCCAGAAAGATGCCGACGCGCTCTCCCCGCTCAAGCCCCAGGTTGATTAGGCCTGCCGAAAAACCGGCGACCTGGGTGTCGAGATCGGCGTAGTTCAGGGTTGTCGCGCCTGCTGTCAGGGCCGGTGAGGCCGGCATCCGTTCGGCAGAGGCACTGATCAGTTCGTGGAGTAGGGTGGTGTTGAGCATTGATTGAGAGAACGATAGGTCGAACCCGTTGGTATAGGGTGAATCCACCAGTCATGGAGTTCGCGAAGTCTAACCTAGCTTTCCCGGGCGGGCGGCGTGCAGGAATGCACCATATGACAAATCTTCGTCGCCTACTCGGGGAGGGCGTCCAGCAGTTGCGCGAGTTCCGCCGTCCTTGAGCGCCGTGAGCACGTGTCCGACAGGGCGCGGGGGACACCTTCCAGCTGCTGGGCTTGCCAGAGACGGATGGCTTCATTGAGGAGACGCCGGATCGCGGATGCGTCGGCGATGTCGGCGACCCAGGGAACGTCCAGCTTCTTCATCAGCGCGGCGGTGCTGCCGTCGAAGTCCGTCAGCGCGATGATCGGCTTGCCGGCCCGGGCGTATTCGTACAATTTGGCCGGGATCTGCTTGTTGCAGCTTGCGCCCTGCAAGAGCAGCAAGCCGTCGGCGCGGATCATTTCCTGCAGTGCGCTGCGGTAGGCGATCGTCGGTTGAATCGAAACGATGTCGTCAATGCGGTGCTCGGACAGGAGCTTGTGGTAGTAGTCGTCACTTCCGGTGGCGCGCAGAATCACATGCAAGCTGTCCGGTGATATCTCTCCGGCATTCTTCATGTCCCGCAGCGCCGCAAAGAACGGCTTGGGGTCACGCTCCTCGGGGTAGAGCAGTCCGCTGTGGATAAGCACCATCTGCCCCGCGGGACCGAGTCGACTGCTGGTATCTAGCCCACTTTCGGCGTCGCGGAAGTTGTCCTCGTCGAAGCCGTTCTCGATGACGGCCCAGCAGTTGGCCGGCTTTTCCGGATAGCGCTCCGCGTACATGTCGCGGGTGCCGGTGGTTGTGAAGATTGCGTGCGTGCAGTGCTTGATCAGTGCCTTTTCAAGCCGACGATGGACTCCCCAGGTGACGGGGTTGGTCGGATAGCCCGGTTCGGTCATCGCATCCCGGAAGTCGACGATGAGTGGGAGTCCCGACAGCCGGTGCAGTGTGAGGGCAATCAGATGGGCTGTGGCAATCGGAAAAGTGGAAAAAATCGCCTTCGGACGATACTTGCGGATCAGGCCGAGTCCCTTGATCACTCCGGCTGGCCACCAACTCACCCAACGATCGGGCTGGGCCATCCAGCGTAGATAACGGCCCTTGACCGAGAGATGACGGGCGGTGTCGAGACCAAAGGCGCGCTCGACCACCAGGCCCGGAGGAATTTCCTTCATCTGGTCGTCGCTGACCGACTCGTAGGCCTTCGGTGAGACCGTCAGGATCATGGGTTCCCAGTCGTGCTCGCGGAGATACTGGGAGAATTTCAGGGTACGCTGAATTCCGCTACTAACCCTCACGGGTGGGTAGTGGTAGGCGATCATCAGTACGCGTCGATCAGACATGTGCTCGTGTCTCGCTCCTTGTGCGGCGCAGTCAATAGCCCGCCGCAGGAGTGGTAGCTTAAATTTGATATGAATAGGCCCCGGGAGTGTAACCGAGGGGCTGTCTCATTGTTGCGACAAGCCATGCACTGGCTGTCCTTCAGCATGCCCAGGCGGTAGCAGGCGCACGCGGGGGCGGGACGAGGGGGACAGGCTCACGTGGAACCACGGGGCTGCACTGATCACGCTGATCTGCAGCGGGCCAATGCACAGGAAGTTCGCGCTGCACAGGGTGCGGATGCCAAGACGCCCATGGGCCGCCAGCGATGCCGGATTGAACGCGGAAATGCGCGAAATGCTCCATTTGATTCCACGCCCGGCGAGGTGGGCATTGGCGCTATCCCACAGACGGGCGAAGGTGCGGCCGATGCGGTATTTCGGTTCCACATGAACGTCGTAGTCCCAGGCGCAATGCTGCGGGTCGGCAAGTTCATAGCGGCAGCGCACCTCGTCTTCGTCATAGGCATTGAATGCCAGCCACAGGAAGCCGGCGAACTCCTCTCCGGCGAGGGCGACGAAGCAATGCGCGCCATCGTTGATGCGCTTGGCGATGACCTCTGGCGGGCGCGGAAACAGCGCGTTCAGCGGAGAGCCGTGCTCAAGCAGGACAACCGGGTTCTTGGCTGACGGGCGGCACGCGGGCTGGTCCTGTACAGGCTGGGCGACGAGGTAGTAGCGCTTCAGGAAGACATGATCGGCGCTGAGGGCCCGGAGCACGCGGTCTGCGAGATAAAGGCAACCATTGAGGGCGCCCAGTTGAACGAAGTTATTGTGAATGCGCTTGAGAGGCATGGGATCACACGGGCGCCGTGGCAGGGCCCGGAACGCGAATCTGGACTGTCGTACAAGAGGCTTGCCGAGCTTGTCATCTACATCACGGTCCGTAGGATGGGCGGCTCGCATATAATGATATCAGTCTTGCTGTTACCCGGCCGTATGTTCGGGATGCTGTCCGTGTGTTTGGTTACCCGATTGGAGTTCGCTTTTGGATACGAAGAAGGAAGTACTGTCTATTCTCGACGAGGTCTTGAGCCTGGGGGGGAATACAGCCCAGTTCGATCTTGACACCCCTTTGCTGGGTGCGCTGCCGGACTTGGATTCGATGGCGGTTGTCGGGGTGATCAACATGCTGGAAGAGCATTTCGGCTTCATCGTCGAGGATGATGAGATCGATGGCTCGACCTTTGAATCCGTGGGTTCGCTGGTTGCTTTCGTGAATGGAAAGCTAGGTTGAATGGCCGGGCCGAGGCCGCAACGGGAGGCTTTCTACCTCCCGGGGGGCACTGCGGGTGAACGTTTCTGCCTCCTGACCCTGGCGCCGAATGCGGTCGGTACGCTGATCTTTGTGCATGCCTTTGCCGAGGAGATGAACAAATCCCGGCGTATGGTGGCACTTGCCGTCGAGTCCTTCGCTTCCAGGGGGTGGTCGACGCTGCAGATCGACCTGACCGGCTGTGGTGATAGCGGCGGCGAGTTCGAGGAAGCGTCCTGGCAATCTTGGATTCAGGATTGCCAGGATGCGTACGCGTGGACGTCGGCCCATCGTTCCGGGCAGATCGCCCTATGGGGTATGCGCGGGGGGGCGCTGGTACTGGCTGATTGGCTCCGTTCGGGAGACTTCGCTGTCCCGCTCCTGCTTTGGCAGCCAGTAAGCAACGGGCGTCAGCATTTGACCCAGTTCCTGCGGCTGAAGGCGGCAAGCGAGATGTTGGCCGACGTCGATGCGAAGGCAGCGATGGATGCCGCCCGGGCGTCACTGAAGGCCGGCGCCTCGGTGCAGGTGGCCGGTTATGCCATGCCGCCTGCGCTCGCCCAAGGATTTGAAACAGCCAGTCTGGGATTGCCCGAAGCATATTCGGCGCCAGTGGTTGCGCTTGAGCTGGGGAGCGCCGGGCGTGAGGACGTGACCCCGGCCTTGCGGTTGCTTGTCGAGCGCTGGCAGGGAAGCGGGATTGCGGCGAGGGCAGAAGCGATAGCGGGGCCTGCCTTCTGGCAGACCCTCGAAATCGAGACCTGCCCCGAACTCATCAATGCGTCCTTGCGGGCGCTGGAGGCGTTTGCATGACAGCCTCGCGGGAGCTCCCGTTTTTTTTCGAATGCGCCGGTGAGTCCCTGCTGGGAATCGTCTCTGCCCCCTCCGAGGCGGCAGAGGTTGGCGTGCTCGTCGTGGTGGGGGGGCCGCAGTACCGGGTCGGCTCCCACCGGCAGTTCGTAAAGTTGGCGCGCTTTCTCGCCGCCCGCGGCGTACCGTGCATGCGCTTCGACTATCGTGGGATGGGTGATGCGAGCGGCGCAGCGCGCGACTTCGAGGACGTTAGCCTGGATATCGGTGCCGCCATCGATGCCTTCTTCAAGACTCAGCCCGGCTTGCGTCGCGTGGTCTTGTGGGGCTTGTGCGATGGCGCCAGCGCCGTTTGTTTCTATCCGGCAGCCAGTGATCCGAGAGTGGCAGGCTCCGTCCTGCTGAATCCCTGGGTCCATACGGAGGCCGGCGAGGCCAAGGTGTTTCTCAAGCACTACTACCTGCAGAGGCTTATCGATCCGTCATTCTGGAAGAAGCTGCTGGGGGGCGGGGTTCGCATAGGACAGTCCCTCCGGTCCTTGTTCTCGATCGCCAAGGCTGCACGCAGCAGCAGTGCATCAGGCGAGCCGGCGGCGGGGGCAGACCACAGCGTGGCCCTCCCGGAGCGGATGCGGCGTGGCTTGGCCGTGAGGGAGGAGGAGCCGGTGGCAATCTTTCTGAGCGGCAAGGACTATGTGGCTCGTGAGTTCGAGGCAGCGCTGGCATCCAGCCCAGCCTGGCAAGCTCTGATGGCGCGGGGCAACGTGGATGTCCAGCGCTTTCCGGATGCCGATCACACTTTGTCCGGGGCCGGCGAGGTTGATGCGGTTTCCGCTGCGACGCTCGACTGGCTGGTGGCGAAAGGCTTCGCCCCGGCTAGGGCGTGACGGACCGGGTGTCTGCCCGGCCCGTTTCGCTCGGTCTCAGATAGAGATGCTCAGGCGCAGGCGCTTCAGTTCCGGCACGCAGGAGCCGCAGTTGGTGCCGCACTTGGTGCGGGTCTGCAGGGCCTCAAGGGATTCGCCAGCCCGGAAGGCGGCCAGGATGTCGTCCTCGGCCACGTCGAAGCAGTTGCAGATCACCTTGCCCCGGGCAGCCTGGCCTGCCGGTGGCTGGGTCAGCGGTGCCAGAAGCCACTGCCGCACGGCGGCGGCGGAATGTCCCTGCACCATCATGTCGGCCAGCCATTCGGCGGCCCTGGTCTCGCCGGCCAGGCGCACCGCGGTGAGTGAATCGCCTTCCACGAGGGCGCGCTTGGCGATGTCCTTGCGGCTGTCCTGATAGGACAGCACTTTGGTCGGGTCGTCAAGGGCCAGTTCCTTGTCCAGGGCCTCCAGCAGTGCGGGTGCCAGTTCCTCGCCACGGGCCTTCAGCACGACCACCGGGGCGGTGCGTCCGGCCAGCGTCAGGCTGGCGTAGGGGAAGTGGGGCAGCCAGCGGCGCAGGCCTTCCATGACCGCCAGCGGGTTCGGGTGGAGTTGGCCATCCTCGCCTACCTTAGTGCGACGCATCGCCACGAGGGCCTTGCCGGCGGTGTATTTCTCCACCTGCACGGCGGCGTGCTTGAGCTCGGGCTGCTTCGAGTAGGGGTCGAAATCGCCTGGCAGTAGCACATTGACGCCCTGGCCGCCCATCGTGTTGCCGCCCCAGTGCATCGGCACGAAGCACTGGCCTGGGCGCAGCGTGGCGGATTCCAGCACCTTCAGCACCACTTCGCCGCGCCGGCTCTTCACCTTGACCAGGTCGCCGCTAGCGAGGCTGCGGCGCTCCATGTCGTCCTTGTGCATGTGCAGCATGGGCTCGGGTTCATGGCTGTACAGGCGGGCCACCAGGCCGGTGCGGCTCATGCCGTGCCACTGGTCGCGCAGGCGGCCGGTGTTGAGGTGCAGCGGGTAGCGGGCGCTCGGCGACTCGGCGGTGATGCGGTGCTCGGTGACGACGAAGCGGGCCTTGCCGGAGGGGGTAGGGAAGATGCCGTCTTCGTAGAGCCGGACCTTGCCCTGGCTGGCGCCTTCGGGGAAGGGCCATTGCTGGGGGCCGACGTTCTCCAACGTCGCATAGCTCAGGCCGGTGATGTCCAGGTCGCGGCCACGGGTGGATTCCCGGTGCTCGTTCCAGATCTCTTCCGGCTTGGCATAGGGGAACATGCGGGCGGCCAGCTCTCCCTTGCCGAGGCGGGCGCCCAGACGCCGGGCGAAGTCCACCACGATCGCCCAATCGTGGCGGGCTTCACCCGGCGCGGACACGGCGGATCGGACGCGGCTGATGGCGCGCTCCGAGTTGGTGACGGTGCCGTCCTTTTCGCCCCAGGTGGTGGCGGGCAGCAGTAGGTCGGCGTAGGTGCAGGTTTCGGTGTGGCTGAAGGCTTCCTGCACGACGACGAATTCGGCGGCCTGCAGGGCTTCGTGGATCAGGGCTTGGTCCGGCATGGACTGGGCCGGGTTCGTGCAGGCGATCCAGACCGCCTTCACGTCGCCGGACTTCAGTGCGCGAAACAGCTCGACGGCGCTCTTGCCCGGTTTGTCGGGCACGTTGTCCACGCCCCACAGGGCGGCGACTTCGCTGCGGTGCTCTGGGTTGGCCATGTCCCGGTGGGCGGACAACAGGTTGGCCAGGCCGCCGACTTCGCGGCCGCCCATCGCGTTTGGCTGGCCGGTCAGCGAGAAGGGGCCGGCGCCGGGGCGGCCGATCTGGCCGCTGGCCAGGTGCAGGTTGATCAGGGCCGAGTTGTTGTGGGTGCCAAAGGAGAACTGGTTGAGCCCCTGGCAGTACATGGACATCGTGGCCTTCGAGGTCGCGAAGATCTGCGCGGCTTCCTCGATCAGCTTCTTGTCCAGCCCGCAGATAGTGGCCGCCATCGCCGGCGTGTATTCGCGGACGGTCTTCTTCAGCGCGTCGAAGCCTTCGGTATGGGCGTCGATGTAGTTCCGGTCCACCCAGCCTTCCCACAGCATCACGTGGAGCATGGCGTTGTACAGCGCGATGTCGGTGCCGGGCAGCAGGGCCAGGTGCAGGTCGGCAGCTTCGGCGGTGTCGGTGCGGCGCGGGTCGATGACGACCAGCTTCATGCCTGGGTTGGCCTTGCGGGCGTCCTCGACGCGGCGGAAGGCGATCGGGTGCGCGAAGGCGGTGTTGCTGCCGGTGATGAACAGCGCGCTGGTGTGGGCGATGTCCGCATAGCTGCATGGCGGTGCGTCCGCGCCCAGGCTCAGCTTGTAGCCGGCCACCGCGCTGGACATGCACAGGCGGGAGTTCGTGTCGAGGTTGTTGCTGCCGACGAGGCCCTTCATCAGCTTGTTGAAGACGTAGTAGTCCTCGGTCAGCAACTGGCCGGCGCCGTAGACGGCTACGGCGTCGGGGCCGTGCTCGGCGATGATCGCGGCGAAGCGTTCGGCGGCTGCGTCGAGGGCGGCATCCCAGCTCACGCGCTGGCGGGTGCTGCTGCGGTCGGTGCGCAGCTCCGGGTACAGGGCACGGGCGACCTGTGTTTCGGGGGCTGCGGTCAGGTGAAGTGTGGAGCCCTTGGTGCACAGGCGGCCGAAATTGGCCGGATGGTCCGGGTCGCCCCGGACGCCGGTGATGCGGCCGGCTTCATGTTCGATTACGACACCGCAGCCGACGCCGCAGTAACAACAGGTGGATTTGGTTTCTGCCATCACGACTCCTTTGGTGGACGGGGTCCAGCAAGCGTCGTGCCATCCGCCTAAGTCGCTGTTTTCCTTGCGCAGAGCCAGACCCGCGCACCAAAGGGTGGCAGCGCGGCGTCGAAATGGTGCGACCGAGGCGGCCGCGCACCAGGAGTGGGCGTGGCGGCCTCGGCGTAAGGTCGTGGAAGGTCGCTGCTCAGGAGAACACCTTCCAGGATCGAGCCGTCCGGGTGCCGAAGATCTGTGGGTTCTGTGGCAGCTGATTGGTCGGCAGGAAGCCCGGCGTGATCTTCTTGAACCAGTCCTGGTAGCTGGCGGAGGCCGGCAGCGAGGCCAGCGCCTTCAGAGCGTAGTAAGTGAAAGCGCCGTTCGGCCGTCCCTTGAAGCTGGTGTCCCAGCTGAACTGGCTGTCGGTGCAGCCGGCCAGCAGCAGGTCGCCGCCGCTGCGCGACAGGCCGCCAGAAGTGGGCAGCTTGGCGACGCGGGGGGCGGGCAGGTCGGCGGCTTTCATCCATGCCTCGGGGGGGAGGAAGCGGGCGCGGGGCAGGCCTGGGTCGAGGTCGAGCGAGTTGCCGCGGGTGACGCTACCCGAGTGGCAGCTATCGGAAATCAGCACCACCCGCACGCCGGTGGCGTGGTGGGTGAAGATTGGCGCGATCTCGTCGTCCAGCAGCACGTTGCCGGAGCCGATGTCCCACGGGCACAGGCCCTCGTCGCGGCCGTCGGGCTCGTCGCCGTTCTGGTCCGGCACCCAGGTGCCGTGGCCGGAATAGGTGATGATGATGGAGTCACCCTTGGCCGCGCCGCCGATCAGGTCGGTCATCGCACTGACCATCGCCGCTTTGGTGGCCTGGCTGTCGATCAGCTTGGTGACGGCGAAGCCACGTGCGGCGAGTGCGGCGGCCCAGTCGGTAGCGTCGTTCACGCAGCCGCTCAGGTCGTTCTGGGTGCCCGGGTAGTCGTTGATGCCGATGCACAGGGCTTTCTTGCTCATGATCGTTCCCCCTCTTTCATCTTGGTTGAGCCATGCTGGGGCTGGGAGCCCGCTGCATTGCCTTGGCATGGCCCTTGGATTTAAGCACGGGGTGGCGAAAGGTCAACGAAGCCGGCGCTCCGCCTTGGGTCAAGCCAGGGGGCGAGGGACGCGGCTGAGTTCCCGCAGGGCGCTGACCTGATCGAGGATGGGCTGCGGTATTGCCACTTCACCGGTCAGCATGGCGCGGACCAGTGCGGCGTTGGCTGCGACTTCCGGATCGTCGGCGCGCCCTTCGACTGGCGGCGCACCGCCTTCCTCCGCCGGAAAGGCGATTTGCGCGCTGCCGTTCACGAACACTTCCAGCCGCGGGCGACGGCGCGGATTGGCAAAGGCCTCTCCCTCGGTGCCGCGCAGCAGCATGGACACACCGCCGGTGGCGACCAGGTGCTGGTGGATGCGCTCCAGGTACTCCGGGTGAGTCATCGAGGCGACGCGCACGCTGTGGCCCGGCGCCGGATCAAGCAGCTTGGCCAGGGTGTGGCCGCTGTTGCGTACGCCCAGGCGCGGGCGCAGGGCGAGCAGCGGTGCCAGCCCCGGTGCCAGGGTTTCCAGCGGCAGGCAGCCCAGATGCCGTTCGGCGAGCTGGGTTTCCGCCTCCGCAAGGCTTGCTGCCGGGTAGATGTCGAGGGCGGCAAGCAGCTCGAAAGGGCTGACCCGGCTATCGAAGTCGTGGCGCCCCTGAATCAGGACCGGAATGCCTTCCCGCGCCAGCAGCAGGGCCAGCAGGGGCATCAGGTTGGCCTGTCGGCGGGCGCCGTTGTAGGTGGGCAGCACAACCATGCGCGGGCCGGCCGGGACCTGGATGTGGGCCGTGCGAGCGTCGAGGGCGCGCTGGAAGCCCAGCAATTCGTCCAGGGACTCGGCCTTGATGCGCATCGACAGGATGATGGCGCCGAGTTCCAGGTCGGGCACGCGACCGTCCAGCATGTCGCCGAACAGGGCTTCAGCCTGGTCGATGGTGAGGGGTTTGGAGCCTTTCGGCCCGCGGCCGATCTCCTTGATGAATGGGGCGTAGGACATGGGTGCAAAGCGCATATCGGTGGATGACCACCGGAGTGTAGCGGATGCGTTGGCGCGGCTGGCAACGGCGCGCTCTGCCCGAGCTAGGATTGGGTCGGCGCGACTTCCAGCTTGATGTCCTGGACTGGCAGGCGGGCGACGCCCTGCATGCCCGCCGCTTCGTCTCCGCGGGAGGTGGCGCGAGCGAACTGGAAGCCGGCCAGGCCGGCCAGCGAAAATTGCAGGCTGCCCAGTTCCTTCTTGAGGCTGGCATCGAGGAAGGTCAGCCTGGCCGCCAGCGCACTGGCGGGCGTTCCTTCGGCGAGCCGCTTCAGGGCGTAGTCGCGCCAGGCCGGATAGTCCCGTCCACCGATCGTCAGCACGAGGGGCGAACAGCGGGCGATGCCGTAGTAGGGCAGCGGCTCGCGCAGTTCCCCGACCCTGCGGCTTGCGATGTCACGAATCAGGTCGATGCCATCGATTTTCGAGATGCCGCCGGTCGGCAGTCCATCGATGCTGAGCCTGAAGCCGGAGACCAGCCAGGGGCGCTGCTTGGTGCCGATGGACAGCTTTTTCAGGGGGCCGGACGGGAGTGCCGCAATCCGTTCTGGTTGCAGGACGGCCCGGACTACGTAGGCATCCTTCTGGGCGGCGGCACAGGGCGGAAAGTGCAGTTCGGTGAGCACGCAGCCCGACAGCCGGAGGCCTTCCTGGATGTTGCCGTTGGTATCTGCGCGCAGCACTTCCAGATCGAGCTGATGATGGCCGCCGTCCGTCAATTCATGCACCCACTTCGTCAGCGGCGGGAAGGCGGGTGGCTGCAAGGAAAGGATCAGTTTGCCAAGCGCCGGCTCGCCGATCTGGATGTCGCTTCGCGAGCTTGGCAGTGCGCTGCTGGGCTCGTGTATCGACCAGCTGATGTCGGGCAGGGTGTAATCCACCAGCGGCAGGATGTCGCCTTCGACATTCAGGTAGCAGCTGCCGATCAACTGTGTGGCGAGGGCTTGTTCAGCCATGATGCTGTCTCCTCGGTGGGCGGGGCGTCGCACGACTGCGTGGCCCTCGCGTCCAAGATAGATGCCGGCGGCAGCAAAGACAATGACGATGTCACGGGGCCGGCTGGGTGCCGTGGCCGGTGGCGGCCGGGCCTCAGCCACGGCATGCTGGTAGCTGACGTCAATCGACACAGGGAGAAGGGTGTGAGATCCGTTTTCTGGAAAGTCCTGCGCCGTGGAGCCGCGTTGCTGGCCACCGGGTTCTGTATTCCGGCGCTGGCGGCGCCGCAGCTGGAAACGCTACGCCTGCCACCGGGCTTCCGGATCGAGGTGCTGACCGACCAGGTCCCCAACGCCCGCGGGATGACTCTCGGAGACTTCGCCGATGGGCGTGGTGTGGTCTATGTGGGCAGTCGCAATGCTGGCAAGGTCTATGGGGTGGAGATCGACAAGGGGCGGGCGACGCGTGTGCGTACCCTGGCCAGCGGGCTGGAGCAGCCAGTGGGGGTGGCCTACCGGGACGGCAGCCTGTTCGTGTCGGTGGTGTCACGCATCGTCGCCCTCGATGGCGTCGGCCGCGGGCTGGATAAGCCGCCCGTGCCCAGAGAGCTGAATGTCCGTTTCCCCAGCGAGACGCACCATGGCTGGAAGTTCATCGCCTTTGGGCCCGATGGCTGGCTTTACGTGCCGGTCGGCGCGCCGTGCAACATCTGTGAGCCGGACGAGCGGCGCTACGCCAACATCCAGCGCGTTCGTGCGGATGGCAGCGGTGCGGAGGTCGTAGCCCGGGGCGTGCGCAACACGGTGGGCTTCGATTGGAACCCGGCCGACGGCAGTCTCTGGTTCACCGATAACGGCCGCGACATGCTCGGTGACGAGCTGCCTTCCGACGAGCTGAACCGGGTTGGCAAGAGCAGCGAGCATTTCGGCTATCCCTATTGCCACCAGGGCGACATCCCCGATCCGGAGTTCGGCGCCAAGCGCGCGTGCAAGGACTTCACGCCGCCGGTCGCTAAGCTGGGTGCCCACGTGGCGGCGCTCGGCATGCGTTTCTACACTGGCCGGATGTTCCCCGCGGCCTATCGCAACAACATCTTCATCGCCGAGCACGGTTCGTGGAACCGCAGCCGCAAGTCCGGCTACCGCATCGTGCGTGTCGAGGTAGACCAAGCCGGCAAGGCGTTGCGCCAGGAGGTCTTTGCCGAAGGCTGGCTGCAGGTCGATCCCGGTGGCCAGGAACGCGTGTGGGGGCGGCCGGCCGATGTGCTAGTTTTGCCGGATGGCTCGCTGCTGATTAGCGATGACCAGGCCGGCGCGATCTACCGGGTGAGCTACGGCGGCGGCGCGTAAGCGCGCATTTGCCCCGATTGCGTCGTTGCGCCTTGGCCGCTAGGCTGCGTCCTTTTCGGTCGCGAGGACGCAAGCAATGAAAGTCGGTTTCATCGGTCTGGGCATCATGGGGCGCCCGATGGCGCTCAACCTCCTCAAGGGCGGCTACGACGTGACCGTGTGGGCGCGCCGCGCCGAATCCATGGCCCCGCTGCTGGAAGCCGGTGCCAAGGGGGCCGCCAATAGCGCGGCGGTGGCCGCGGCCTGTGACGTGGTGTTCTCGATGGTGGCGGACGCCGCCGACGTGGAGCAGGTGGCCCTCGGTGCCGGCGGCGTGGCCGAAGGGGCCAAGGCCGGCCTGATCTATGTGGACATGAGCACCATCGCGCCGGCGGCTGCCCAGTCGATTGCGGCCCGGCTCGCCGAGCGGGGCGTGACGATGCTCGACGCACCCGTATCCGGTGGCGAGGTCGGGGCGATCAACGCCGGGCTGACCATCATGGTCGGCGGCGACGAAGCGGCCTTCGAGAAGGTCAAGCCGCTGTTCGCCTGCATGGGCAAGGCCGCCACGCTGATCGGCGGGCCCGGTGCCGGCCAGGTCGCCAAGGCCTGTAACCAGATTCTCACCGGCGTCGGTGTGATGGCGGTGGCCGAGGCCTTCAACTTTGCCCGCAAGAGCGGTGTCGATGCCGGCCGCGTGCGCGAGGCCCTGCTCGGCGGCTTCGCCTACAGCCGCATCCTCGAGAACCACGGCCAGCGCATGCTCGACCGCAACTTCAAGCCGGGCTTCAAGGCCTGGATGCATCAGAAGGACATGAACATCGTCATGCAGGAGGCCCACCGCCTCGGCCTGATGCTGCCGAGCAGCGCGGCGACGGCCCAGCTCTTCAATGCGTTGGTCGGCAGCGGTATGGGCGAGGAGGACTCCATCGCCGCCCTCAAGTTGTTGGAAAACCTGTCGGGAGAATGACGGTGCGGGTCGGATTTGTCGGACTGGGGGTGATGGGCCGGCCGATGGCCGGCCACCTGCTGGCGGCGGGTCACGAGCTGGCGGTGTGGGCGCGCCGGCCGGAATCGGCGGCGCCGCTGCTTGAGGCCGGCGCCAGCTTTTGTGCGACGCCGGCCGAGCTGGCCAGCCGCTGCGAGGTGGTGATCTCGGTGGTGACGGCCAGCGCCGATGTGGAGAACCTGGCGCTTGGTGCGAGTGGCCTCATCGAGGGTTTCGTGCCGGGTGGCATCCATGTGGACATGAGCACCATCGCACCGGGCACGGCCCGCAAGGTGGCGGCTAGTTATGCCGAGCGCGGCATCGGTTGGCTGGATGCGCCTGTGTCCGGCGGCGAGATCGGCGCGCGGGATGCGACGCTGGCGATCATGGCCGGTGGCGAGGCGGATGTGCTGGAGCGCGTTCGACCGCTGTTCGCCGCGCTGGGCAAGACGGTGGTGCATATCGGTCCGGCCGGGGCGGGTCAAGTGGCCAAGGCCTGCAACCAGATGATCATGGTCAATGCGATCCAGGCCTGCGCCGAGGCGATGCGCCTGGCCAGTGCCCATGGGGTTGACCTGGCCCGCGTGCGCGAAGCCCTGATGGGCGGCTCGGCTGGCTCGCGGGTGCTCGACGTGATGGGAGATCGCATGGCCCGGCGGGACTTCGTCGCCGGCATCCAGTCGCGGCTGCATCACAAGGATTTCGCTATCCTGATGGAAGAGGCCCGTCAGATTGGTGCGCCGCTTCCGGTGGCGGCCCAGACCTGGCAGCAGCTCAACGCGCTGATGGCGCTTGGCGGCGGCCGGGACGATACGGCGAGCCTGTTGAAGGTGCTCGAACCCGCGGGAGAATGATCGTGACGACGCCAATTTCACGCCGACGCTTTGCGCTGTCGCTGGGGGCCGCAGTGGCGGCGAGCGTGCTGGGGGGCTGCGCCGGGCTGACGCTGGGCCTGAAAAAGCCCGACGTGAAGGTGGCCGGCATCCGCCTGCTGGACGCTGGCCTGTTTGAGCAGCGTTTTGTCGTGAGCCTGCGCATCACCAACCCGAACAACGCCGAGATTCCCATCGAAGGGCTTGATGTCAACGTGGACATCAACGGCCAACCCTTTGCGCATGGGGTCAGCAATCAGGCGGTGGTGGTGCCGCGGCTCGGCGAAGCCGTACTGGATGTGACCGCCACGACCGGGCTGGACAAGTTGCTGCGCCAGTTCGGCGAACTGGGGCGGGGCCGCGACAAGGTCGATTACCGAATCCGCGGGCGCCTGGTGACCGGCAATCTGGGCGGCTTTGACTTTGACAAGAGTGGCGAGGTGGCTTTCCCGAAGATCTTTGGCGGCAGCAACGGATCGAAGTCCGAGCCTGTGCCCGAGAAGGGGCCGTCGGAGACTTTCTGAGCCGTGGCTGGGATGCTTTTCCCGTGGGGGGCGAGTGCATTCGCCTCCACAGGCCTTCGCCCCTGCGGGGCGCGCTTACAAACCAACATGGGCTTACATTCCGCTTGCCAACGCGGGGCGGCTCGTCGCGTTATTTCCTGCAAGGGGTGGCACTTGCGCCGCCCGATCCAAGCAGGAGTTGAACCATGAAAAAGCTCATGATCCCGGCGGTTCTGGCCGCCGTCGTTTTCAGCGCCAATGCCTTTGCCGATCGCGGCTGGGACGATGACGACGATCACTGCGATCACCGGTATCGCCACGGCGGCCGTCCGGTGGTGGTCTACGAGCAGCCGCAGGTGGTGTACCAGGCGCCGCCGGCCGTCTATCAGGCTCCGCCGCAGGTGGTGTACCGGGAGCGCATTGTCTATCGCGACCGGCCGGTCTATTACGCCCAGCCGCAGCCGGAGGCCTATTACCCGCCGCAACCGGCTGTCACCTATCCGCGCTACGACGGCAACCGGGTGGTTGGCCAGGCGGTCGGTGCGCTGGCTGGCGGGGTGATCGGCAACCAGATCGGCCGGGGTAGCGGCCGCGTGGCGGCGACCGCCGTCGGTGCGGTGCTGGGCAGCGTGGTGGGTAGCCGGATGGCCGGCTACCCTTACTGATCAGACCGGCGTCAGCGACACCAGCCGTGAGGCGCGCAGGCCGCGCAGCATGGTGGTCATGTCGGTGGCGCTGAGGGGGCGGCTGCACAGGTAGCCCTGGTAGGCGTCGCAGCGCCAGCGGCGCAGCAGGGCCAGCTGGGCCTCGGTCTCCACGCCTTCGGCGATCACTTCCAGGCGCAGGGTGTGGGCCATCGCGACGATCGTCTGGGCGATGGCTGCGTCGTCCGGTTCGCTAACGATGTCCTTGATGAAGGAGCGGTCGATCTTCAGGCGGTCGATCGGGAAGCGCTTGAGGTTGGCCAGGCTTGAGTAGCCGGTGCCGAAATCGTCCACCGACAGCTGCAGGCCGAGCTTCTTGCATTCGGCCAGCAGGCTGCGGGTGTGTTCCGGGTTGCGCATCACCAGGCTCTCGGTCAGCTCCAGATCCAGGTAGGCGGGCGGCAGGCGTGCGTCGGCAAGGGCCGACTTGATGGTGTCGAGCAGGTCGGCATCGTCGAACTGGCGGGCCGAAAGGTTGACGCCCACCGGCACGCGGCAGATGCCTTCCTGCAGCCAGGCATGGTTCTGCCGGCAGGCCTCGTGAAGAACCCAGGCGCCGATCGGGACGATCAGGCCGCACTCCTCGGCGATCGGGATGAACACGTCGGGCGGCACCATCGTGTCGTCCGGCAGGCGCCAGCGGATCAGCGCCTCGAGGCCAATCAGCTCGCCGGACAGGGTGTCCACCTGCGGCTGGTAGAACAGTTCCAGCTGGTTGGCCTCGAGGGCCTGGCGCAGGCGGTTTTCCAGTTCCAGCCGTTCGCTGTAGCGCGCCGACAGGCCGTGGTCGAAGAACTGGTAGTTGTTGCGGCCGCGCTCCTTGGCGAGGTACATGGCGGCGTCGGCGTTCTTGATCAGCGCGTGGCCGTCGAGGCCGTCGCCCGGGTAGAGGGCGATGCCGATGCTCGGCGTGACCGTGCATTGCTGGCCCGACAGGTCGAAGGGGCGGGCCAGGCTGGTGAGGATACGCTCGGCCACGTCTTCCGGCATGCTGCCTTCCTCCAGGTCGCCGAGCACCACCACGAACTCGTCGCCCCCGGTGCGCGCCACCAAATCCCCGTCGCGCACGCAGGCGCGCAGGCGCTGGGCAACCAGCAGCAGCAACTGGTCGCCGGCCTGGTGGCCGAGGGTGTCATTGACGAACTTGAAGCGGTCCAGGTCGGTGAACAGCACCGCCACGCCCCGCTGCAGCTTGGCCGCCTGGCCGATCGCTTCGGACAGATGCTCGTTGAGCAGGGTGCGGTTGGGCAGCGAGGTGAGGTTGTCGTAGTGGGCCAGGTGGCGGATGCGGCTCTCGGCGGCCCGCCGCTGGGTGATGTCGGCGATGATGCCCAGGTAGCCGCGGACTTGTCTCTTGCCGTCGCGCACCACCGAGATGGCGATGTTGGCCGGGAAGATGCTGCCGTCGCGGCGGCGGAGGTTGATCTCCCGCGGTTCCGGGTTGTTGCTGGCGCTGGCTTCTTCGGCGAGGGCGGCAAAGCCATTGCCGCGGTGGGCGAGGGTCCAGCGGGCGATGTCCTCGGCGGTGTGGAAGACCAGCGGTGTTTCCAGGCCGACCAGGCTTTCGGCCGAGTGGCCGAACAGGCGCTCGGCTGCCGGATTGAGGACACGGATGATGCCGTTGGAGTCGGTATAGACGATGGCGTATTCGGCACAGTCCAGAATGGCCCGCTGCAGCGAGGTGGTTTCCCGCAGCAGGGCTTCGGAGCGGGCGTGCTTTTCCACCTCGGTTTCCAGCAGGCGGTTGGTCTCGGCCAGCGCGCTCACGTACTGGCCGAGGGCTTCGTTGGCGTCCGCCAGCGCGAGGGTCTTTTCGGTGACCTGGTGGCGGATGGCTTCGGCCCGGGTTTGCAGAACGTACAGGACCAGCGCGGCCAGGACGCCGAGAGACAGGCCGGAAAACAGCTTGGCGCCAGCTTCAGGGGTCGGCTCGTCGGTCAGGCCGGTGCTACCCGGAGCGGCGATCAGCAGCCAGTGGTGATCATAGATCTGGATGGCGTCCGCGTAGGACTGGTCGCCCAGGCGGTAGTCCGGCGTCGCGAACAGCCGATGGGCGTCGTCATTGGTGTCGATGAGTTCGAATTCCACGGGAGTACGGCCGTCGTCCGTTGCGGGAGTGAGCATCTCGTGGAGCAGCCGGTGCAGCGGAACCTCTATGAACACCAGTTCGTGGGCTACGGTGCGCGGCGCGGCGAAGAGCCGGATGGGCGCGAGCAACAGCAGGGTCTCGCCGCCGTTGCCGTCACCCTGGTGTGCGGTGAGCACACGACTGGCCGTGCCCGCCTGACCGTTGGCCGCCTGAATGATCCGTTGCTGGAGGCTGCGCTTGGCCTCGTCCGGAATGTGCTCGGCAGGAAACAGGGCGCTTTCAGGCTGCGCTTCACCCTTTGATGTCACGCCAACGCGCAGCCGGGCCTCGCCATCTTTCAGGCTGAGGACGCCGAGTCGGCTGATTTCCGGGTGGTGGGCCAGTAGTGGTGCGACGAAGTCGGCGAATTCGCGCTTGTCGGTCTGCGGGGCCTGCGCCAAATGGCGCCGCAGGACTTCACTGAGGGTGACCAGACCTTCGGCCTGCTCGCGCAACTGGGCGATGTGCTGTCGGGCCAGCTGCTGGAAACGCGCACCCGCGACCTCCCGCTCCTCACGGATGGTGCTCTGGTAACTGTTCAGCGTGAAAGCAAAAACCAGGGCGAAGACAAGAACAGCCAGCCCGTAACGGCGAAATGCGTCGACAACCTTAGCGGAAGCCGTGCTGCGGGTCATCGAGTCTCCTGATGGAATTACGGGATCTCTATCGGCGGATCCTCGCCCCACTTAACGGCCGCAAGCTGCCGATCTTGAGTTCCGTTCCGGATCAGTCGTCGCCGAAGACCTGGCGTAGCCGTTCAGCTTCGCGCTCGTGATCCACTTCCACGTCGGCGAAGCGCTGGGCGATGGCGCGGAACTCGTCCTGCAGTTCGACGAAGGCGTCGAGGATGTCCGGGTCGAAGTGGGTGCCCCGTCCCTGTTGCAGGAGGGCGCTGGCCTCCTCGTGGGTGAAGGCGGGCTTGTAGACCCGCTTGCTGATCAGTGCGTCGTATACGTCGGCGACGGCCATCAGGCGGGCCGAGAGGGGGATGCGTTCGCCGGCGAGGCTCTGGGGATAGCCGCTGCCGTCCCATTTTTCCTGGTGGGAGAGGGCAATCTCCTTGGCGTAGCGCAGGTAGCCGGCAGACAGGCTGAACAGGGATGCGGCCCGGCTGATGGCTTCCATGCCGAGGGTGGTGTGGGTCTTCATGATCTCGAACTCGGCCGGGGTCAGGCGGCCGGGCTTGAGGAGGATTCGGTCGGGGATGCCGACCTTGCCGATGTCGTGCAGCGGCGCCGACTTGTACATCAGCTCGATGTTCTCGTCGCTCAGTTCGCTGCTGAAGCGCGGGTGATGCTGCAGGTGGCGGGCGAGGGCGCGCACGTACATCTGGGTACGCCGGATGTGGTTGCCGGTTTCGTTGTCGCGGGTTTCGGCGAGGGAGGCCATCGCGACGATGGTGGCGTCCTGCATCAGCCCCAGTTCCCGGGTCCGGCGCACGACCTCCTGCTCGAGGTAGGTGTTGCGGTCGCGCAGGAAGTCGCTGGCGGCCTTGAGGGTCAGGTGGTTGCGGATCCGGGTCAGGACCAGCGGTGGGCTGATCGGCTTGGTGATGTAGTCCACCGCGCCGGCGTCGAAGCCGAGCTGCTCATCCACCTCCTCGTTGCGAATGGTCAGGAAGATCACCGGGATGCTGGCGGTCTGCGGGTCATGCATCAGGCGCCGGCATACCTCGTAGCCGTCCATGTCCGGCATCGTCACGTCGAGCAGGATCAGGTCCGGTTGCGGCTTGCTGGCCGCCAGGGCCAGGGCGCGGGCGCCGTTGGTGGCGATGCGCGTACGGAAGTCGGCGTGGTGCAGGCAGTGGACGATGGGCTCGATGGAGTCCGGGGCGTCATCGACAACAAGGATCAGCGGGTTGCGGGGATCGGTAGAGGGCATTGGTCAGTGGCTCCGGCACCCGTTAGGTGCCATTCGGCTGGTTGTGCGAGGACAGGCATGCCAGGGCCTGATCATAGTCGTAAGCCTGCAGGGCGCCAGCGATTTCTCCGGCGGTTTCGCTGCCCAGGCGTGCAGCCAGGTCGGCACGGATCTGCCGGAAGCGGGCGGGTGCGCAGCCGTCGGCGGCTTCGATGAGCTGGGCCAGTTCCCGGAGCGCCACTTCGAACGCGGCATCGTCGAGCTGGCACCCCTCACGGGCCTCCTCTTCGGGCGGAAGGGCGTTGGCAAGCAGTGCCTGCAGGCTTTCCATCTCGGCGTGCAGGCTACGGCGGGCCGCATCGGAGGTGCTCCCCGCCCGCAGGGCGGATTCGACGGCTGCCGCCGCTTCCTGCAGGGCGGTGGCGCCGAGGTTGGCGGCGGCTCCGCGCAGGGTGTGGGCCAGGCGTTCGGCGGTGGCGGCGTCCCCGGCGGCCAGCGCGGCATCGATGCGCTGAGGGCAATCGACCTGGCTGCGGCTGAGCTGGCGCAGCAGGCCGAGGTAGCGGGCGGCGTCGTTGCCGACCCGGCGGAGCGCTGCGCCCACATTGAGGCCGGGCAGGGGCGGCAGGCTGCCGACCGGTTCGGCGGGGACGGCGCCTCGAGCCCTGCCGCCACGGGTGTGGCGGAGGATCGCTTCGACCAGGTATTCCACCACGATAGGTTTGGCGACATGGTCGTTCATGCCGGCTTCGAGGCAGCGCTGGCGCTGGTCGACCATTGCGTGGGCGGTCATGGCGATCACCGGCAGGCCGGCCAGCTGCGGATTCAAGCGGATCCGGCGGGTGGCCTCGAGGCCGTCCATCTCGGGCATCTGCAGGTCCATCAGCACCACGTCGAAGGCGTCCGGTGCGGCATTCAGGGCGTCCACCGCGATCCGGCCGTTGTCGGCCACGTCCACGGTGGCGCCGAGCCGCTCGAGGATGCCGCAGGCGATCTGCTGGTTGATGTCGTTGTCCTCGACGACGAGGATGCGGAGGCCGGCCAGGCTGGGAGCCTCCGCGCGCGTGCTGGGGGCGGGGGGGGCCACGTCGGTGCCGAAGGCTTCGACAATGGCGTCGAGGAGGGTGGAGGCGGTGGCCGGCTTGTGCAGGTAGCCATCGGCACCGGCCTCGGCAGCCTCGGCGGAGGTGTTGTCGTCGCCGAAGGCGGTCAGCAGGATCACCGTCGGCGGCGAGGCGAGGCTGCGGTCCTGCTTGATGCGGCGGGTCGCTTCGATGCCGTTCTGGTCGGGCATGCGCAGATCCATCAGCACCAGTCCGAAGCGATCTCCGCCATCGGCGCGGCGCACGGCGGCCACGGCCTCCGCCGCGGAGGACACGGCCTCGCAGCGGAAGGGAAAGTTGCGCAGGAGCTCGAGCAGCACGGTGCGGGCTACCGGGTGGTCGTCCACCACCAGTACCCGCAAGCCTTCGAGGATGCCGGGCAGGGCGCGGGGAGCGCGGGGTTCGGCGAGCTCGAAGCCGACTTCGAAGCTGAAGCAACTGCCTTCGCCGGGCACGCTGCGGACCACCAGCTGCCCCCCCATGATGGCGACCAGGTGGCGCGAGATGGACAGCCCCAGCCCAGTGCCGCCGAAGCGGCGGGTCATCGAGTCGTCGGCCTGGGCGAAGGCTTCGAACAGGCGGGCGAGCTGTTCGGTACTCATGCCGATGCCGGTGTCACGCACCGTGAAGCGCAGCGTGGCTTGGCGCGCCGTGCGGCGCGTGACTTCCACCTGCACGTCGACTTCACCGCGCTCGGTGAACTTGACCGCGTTGCCGACGAGGTTGGTCAGGACCTGGCCGAGGCGCAGCGGGTCCCCGACCAGGTCCTGGGGGACGTCCGGCCCAAGCTGCAGCAGCAGTTCGAGGGATTTCTCGCGGGCTTTCTGGCCGACGAAGGTGAGCACGTTGTCGAGCACCTGGTCGAGCGCGAAGGGGACCTGCTCGAGGCTTAGCTTGCCGGCCTCGATCTTCGAGAAGTCCAGGATGTCATTGACCACGTGCAGCAGCGAGGTGCCGGCGGCATGGATCTTGGTGACGTAGTCGAGCTGGCGTGGCGGCAGTTCGGTGCCCAGACACAGGCTGGCCAGGCCGATGATGGCGTTCATCGGCGTGCGGATCTCGTGGCTCATGTTGGCCAGGAAACGGGCCTTGGACTCCGCCGCCTCTTCGGCCAGGCGCTTGGCCTCGCGCAGGGTATCGACGGCCTGGCGGTAGAGGGAGAGATCCTCGAAGACCCAGATGCAATCGGTGATTTCGCCATTGTCCTCGGCCAGGCCGCTGACCGACAGGCCGACCCATAGCGGTTCGCCGCTGCGTCGGCGGAGCTGGCATTCACGGCGCCAGACCCCGTTGGTGCGCAGGGCCTCCCATTGTTCAGCCTGGAACTCGAAGGGCAGGCCAAGGGCGTCGAGCAGGTCTGGCCGGGTGCCACGCAGGTCTTCGATGCTGAAGCCGCAAACCTGGCTGAAGCGTGGGTTGGCGTACTGGATGGCGCCACCCGGCGAGGTGATCAGGAGCATCGACGGGCTTTGCTCGACGGCCAGGGATAGCTTGCGCAGCTCCTGTTCGGCGGTCTTGCGGGCGGTGATGTCATAGCACCAGCTAATCAGGGCCGGGGCCCCTTTCATCTCGATCTGTTCCATGGTCATCAGGGTCCAGAACGACCTGCCGCCTATGTCCTGGAACTCGATCTCCATATCCCGCACCGGCAAGCCTTCACGCAGGCGGCCGAGGGCTCGTTCGCCCGCCGCCGGGTCGCGGAACCAGCCGGTCACCGGGCGCTCCATGAAGGTCTGCATGTCGGTACCGGCCAGCACCAGGGCGCGGGTGTTGGCGAACAGGGGCGTGCCTTCCGGGCGGTTGATGACCACTGCGACCGGGCTCGACTCGAGCATCCGCCGGCTCCATTCGTCGGCAGCCAGGGCCTTGCGCTCGGCTGCCTTCTGGGCGGAGATGTCCACCATGACGCCGAGCAGCCCGCCGGGGCCACCGTTCGCCAGCCGGAAGCCGGATACCCAGTAGAGGACGTCGTGCTCGCGGCCGTCGGCGAAGGGCATGCGGCGTTCGCTGTGGGCGGCGCTGGCGTTGGCGATGACCAGCAGGTCCTCCTCCTGAAAAGCCATGCGCTCGGCCGGACGCAGGTAGGGGAGGTCGAGCACGGTCTTGCCGATCAGGAAGGCGCGGGTGGTGCCGAAGGCTTCCTCGTAGGCCCTGTTGCAGCCCAGGAAGCGCCCGTCGGAGTCCTTGTAGAACACCGGGTTGGGCAGAGCGTCGAGGAGCACTTCGATGAACAGCAGCTGGTTGGCCACCGCCTGGGACTTTTCCTCCAGCTGATGGGTGCGTAGGTCCACCTTCTCTTCCAGCTCGTTGCGGGCTTGGATCAGCTCGTCGGCGGCCCGCTGCAGCTGGGTGCGCATGTTCTCCTGGGATTCCGCCAGGCCAGCGATTTCGCGCCAGGGGGTGGCGAGGGGCGGGGTGGGGGAGAGGTCGAGCCGGCCGATGCGCTCGCTACGCTCGACCAGGGCGGCGAGGTCGGTTTCAATGCGGCGCGACACGCGGCGGGCCAGCTGGGTGGCGATCAGTGCCGCGGCGATGATCAATGCCAGCAGTGCCGGCGCCACGTCGCGCAGGCGCGCCGGGATGAAATCGGTCTCGCGGGCAAAGCCGCCGACCCACCACTGCTGGTTGCCCAGTTGGAGGGGGATGAACTCGGCCAGCCAGTCTTCGTGCTCGTTCTCGAAATGGAAGCTCTTGTCGCCCAGGCGATCATTGTCGAGCCAGCGGGCGTAGCCGTGGGTGAGAAAGTCCACGTTGAGTTCGGCCACCGGGCGCAATACCGCAGCGCGGCGGTCTTCAAGGTTGGCGAAGCGCGGATAGCGAGGCACGCCGATCACGTCGCCAGCGGCGCTGAGGATCGCGCTGCCGCCCCGTTCGCCGACCGGCGTATCCACGGTCAGCACCGACAGGGCGTCGAGCTGGATCTCGAAGGCCAGCATGCGGGGCTGGCCGTCGGGGCCCAGCCAGCGGGTGGCCACCGCAATGCCGCTGTCGCCGTTGGGGGGGCTGCGGTAGGGCGGGGACCAGGCCAGCGGGTCGAGCGCCGGTGCCTGCATGGCGGTGTCGAACCATGCTTGCCGGCGGGCGTCATCCCGCTCTTCCGAGGACTCCTCGCGCAGCAGGCGGCCGGACGAGGACCAGCGCAGCCAGCGGCTGCCGCCTCCTTGTCTGGTGGCCGGGGTGAGCAGGTTGTACCAGCCGTCGCCGTCCCGCTGCAGGCTCAGGCTGCGCCCGTCGGGACGGGCCATGTGGACGGCGGTGATCAGCTTGGTGCCGGTCAGGACGGGGAGCAGGGCGGTGTTGAAGGCCTCCACGTCGGTGACGTCGAGGCGGCCTGATTCGCTGCGGGCACGGGCGGTACGCAGCTCGATCTCGATGTGGCGGAGCTGCCGTTCCACTTCGGCGTGGACCTGGCGGGTGGCGAGGTCGAGCTGGACTCGCGCCAGGGTCTGGGTGGCCGGCGCGACGACCAGGTAGTGGAAGGCTCCGCCGAAGACCAGCAGGCAGGCCACGAAGACGGCTGACATCCGCCACAGGAGGCTGCGTGCGAGGCTCTGGCGTGGCAGGGGGCTGCGGGGCGGTTGATCGGGCATCGGCCGGGCGTTCAGTCCAGCTCGGCGGGCGGATTGGCCGTGTTCGGGGTGTCGGCTGCCTTGGCCCGCCCGTAACTCTTGAAGCGGGCAACCACCTCGGCCATTTCGACCGGGCCGAGGACGACCGGCGTGCCCAGCTGGCAGGCCCGCCAGTATTGCTCACAGAGGGTCTCGAACTCGATGGCGAGGGCCAGGGTGTGACGGAGGTCTTCGCCGAACACCAGCATGCCGTGATTGGCCAGCAGACAGGCGTTGCGATCTTCCAGCGCGGATAGCGCCGCCTCGGACAAGGCCTGGGTGCCGAAGGTCGCGTAGGGGGCGCAGCGGATGCTGTCGCCGCCGAAGCGGGCGATCATGTAGTGGAAGGCCGGGATGTCGCGCCGATGGCAGGCCAGCGCGGTGGCGAAAGGCGAGTGGGCGTGCAGCACGGCGCCGGCTTCCGGCCGGGCGACGAAGATGTCCCGGTGGATGCGCCACTCGCTGGACGGCGCGTAGGGGCCGCTCCAGCTGCCGTCCATTGCCACCAGGCTCATGTCCTCGCTACTGCAGTCCTCGTAGGGGCGGCCGCTGGGGGTGATCAGGAAGCCTCGCGCGCAGCGCACGCTGGCGTTGCCGGCTGTGCCGGCGTTGAGTCCGCTGGCGGCCATGCTGCGGGCGGTGGCGAGCAGACCTTCGCGAAGTACGTTCTCGTTCATCAGAGGCCTCCTGGTGAGAGGTTCAAGCCCGGGCCAGCGGGCCCAGCGCATTGGGCGGGTAGACGCCCAAATCGGTGATTATGCCATCCAGCAATGGTGCGGGCGTGACGTCGAAGGCCGGATTGCAGGCGGCGGAGCGGGGAGGCACCAGCTGCACCCGCTGTACTTCGCCGTCATCGCCAAGGCCGCTGATCGCGCGGACCTCGTCGGCGCTGCGCTCCTCGATCGGGATGTGGCGCCCGTCTGGGCAGCCGAAGTCGATGGTCGAGCGCGGCGCGGCAATATAGAACGGCACCTCATGCGCGGCGGCGGCCAGGGCCTTGAGGTAGGTGCCGACCTTGTTGGCGGTGTCGCCGTTGGCGGCGATGCGGTCGGCGCCGACGATCACGCCGTCCACGCGCCCCTCGGCCATCAGCCAGCCGGCCGCGTTGTCGGCGATCAGCGTGTGGGGCACGCCGGCGCGGGCCAACTCCCAGGCGGTCAGCAGGCCCTGGTTGCGCGGGCGGGTTTCGCTGACCCACACGTGGACTGGCAGGCCGGCGGCGTGGGCGGCGTAGATCGGGGCCAGCGCGGTGCCGTGGCCACAGGTGGCGAGCCAGCCGGCGTTGCAGTGGGTCATCAGTTGCAGGGGACGCTGGCCGGCGCCCGGCAGCTGGCGCAGCAGTTCAAGGCCGTATTGGCCGATGGCGGCGTTGGCCGCGGCGTCACCGGCGCGGATCGCCTCGGCCTCGGCCCAGGCGGCGGCACTGCGCGCGCTGGCCTGCAGCGGGGCGAGCGCCGCGTGCATGCGGTCCAGCGCCCAGTGCAGATTGACGGCGGTGGGGCGGGTCTGGCGCAGGCAGGCGTCGGCGTCCTGCAGCGCGGCGTCCGAGCCATCTTCGCGCAGGGCCAATGCAATGCCGAAGGCGGCGGTGGCGCCGATCAGCGGAGCGCCGCGCACCTGCATGTCGCGGATCGCGGTGGCAGCGTCGGCCAGGCTGTCGAGGCGAAGGAAGACTTCCCGGTAGGGCAGGCGGGTCTGGTCGAGAATCACGACCTGGTCGCCGTCGCGGCGCAGGGTTGGGCAGGTGTCGGACACGGTGGTTCCTCGTTGAATGGCGGCCAGATTGTAGCGGCGCCTGACGCCGGTTGGCTCTGCCACGGTCCATCTGCCAGAATCGGCGGGCCTGATCCGGAGTGTATTTGCGATGCCGTCTTTTCCCATGCCGATTGTTTCCCGTCTGCCCGAAGTGGGGACGACGGTATTTACCGTGATGTCCCGCCTGGCCCAGGAGTGCGGGGCGATCAACCTGTCCCAGGGCTTTCCCGACTTCAATGCGGAGGACGCGTTGTTCGAGCGGGTCGCCCACTGGATGCGCAGCGGCCACAACCAATACGCGCCGATGGCGGGCACGCCGGCGTTGCGCGCGGCGATCGCCGCCAAGGTGCAGGACTTGTACGGGGCGGCCTACGACCCGGAACACGAGATCACGGTGACCGCCGGCGCAACCCAGGCCTTGTTCACCGCGGTGGCGGCGCTGGTCCATCCGGGGGACGAGGTGATCGTCTTCGAGCCGGTCTACGATTCCTACGTGCCGGCCATCACGCTGCAAGGCGGCGTGGTGCGCCGTGCCTGCCTGGCCGCGCCGGACTACCGGCCCGACTGGGATGCGGTGCAGGCGCTGGTCACGCCGCGCACGCGGATGATCATGATCAACACGCCGCACAACCCCACCGGCACCGTGTGGTCGGCGGGTGATCTGCAGCGGCTGGCGCAGATCACCCGCGGCACCGGCATCGTGGTGGTGGCCGACGAGGTGTATGAGCACATCGTCTTCGACGGCGCCCGCCACGAGAGCGCCGCCCGCTACCCGGAGCTGGCCGAGCGCAGCCTCATCGTCTCCAGCTTCGGCAAGACCTACCACGTGACGGGCTGGAAAGTGGGCTACGTGCTGGCGCCGCGGGAGCTGATGGCGGAATTCCGCAAGGTGCACCAGTTCAACGTGTTTACCGTCAATACGCCGGTGCAGTTGGCGCTGGCCGACTACATGGCCGATGCCGGGCGCCATCTGCGCCTGGCCGCGTTCTACCAAGAAAAGCGCGATTTCTTCCGGCGCGGGCTGGCTGGCACCCGCTTCGAGCTGCTGCCCTGCGCTGGCACCTATTTCCAGACGGCCCGCTACACGGCGATCGCCGACATGCCCGACACGGAGTTCGTGGAATGGCTGACCCGCGAGGTCGGCGTCGCGGCGATTCCGCTGTCGGCCTTCTTCGGCGACGGCCGCGACGAAAAGGTGATCCGCTTCTGCTTCGCCAAGCGGGATGACACGCTGGAGGCGGCTTTCGAGCGCCTCGGACGCTTCTGCTAAACTGCCCCGGAAATCCCCGGAGGCCTCTGTCTTGCGCAATATCCTGCTGTTTGTGCTGTTCCTGCTGGCTGTTTTCTACGTTCGTCGCGCCCTGCGGGGTGGCCCGCGACGGGAGGAGGGTGGAGATTCCGCGCCGGAGCAGCCGGCGAGCCAGGCGCCGGTCGGCGAGATCGAGCAGATGGTGGCCTGCGCCCATTGCGGCGTGCATGTGCCGGAGAGCGAAGGTGTGACGAGCGGCGGCCGCTTCTTTTGCTCGGAGGAGCATCGCCGCCTCGGCGCCCGCCCGTGAGCGCCGGTTCCGCGCCCCTCGAGGGCAGTTTTCCGCCGGACGACGACCGTAGCCAGCCGCTGCGTTATCTCAACCTGTTCCGCCTGGTGCTGGCCGGGTTGTTCGTGGTGGCTGGGCGGGCGCTGCAGCTTGGCAGCGATTCGCCGACCCTGTTCTTCGGCGCCGCCTTCGCCTATCTGGCGGCGGTGTTGATCCTCGGCTTCCCCGACGCCGCCCGCCTGCTGGGCATGAACCGCGTGGTCACCCTGCAGGTGCTGGTGGACATCACCCTGCTGACGCTGATCATGTGGGCCAGCGGCGGCTACCGCAGCGGCATGCCGATCCTCATCCTGGTGGCGTTGGCCGGTGCCGGCCTGGTCGGGCAGGGGCGCATGGTGCTGTTCTACGCGTCTTACGCGACGCTGGCAGTGCTGCTCGAGAACACACTGCGCCTGCTGTCCGGCAGGCCGCTGACTGACTTCTTCACGGTTGGTGTGACCTGCATCGGCTTCTTCGCCATTGCCCAGGTGGCGCGACTGCTGGCTTTGCGGGCGATCGCCAATGAAAACCTGGCCCGCCAGCGCGGGGCCGACCTGGCCAGCCAGTTGCGCCTCAACCGGCAGATCATCCAGGACATGCAGGACGGCGTACTGGTGGTCGGTGAGGAGGGCGTCGTACGCCACTACAACCCCCAGGCCGCTGCGCTGCTGGGCCCGGCGCTGCAGGACGGCGCCGTGCTGGCGGCCTGTGCGCCGGCCCTGGCTCGGGAGCTGCAACGCGGCACGAACAGCGCGGATTCGGCGCGGCGGGTCCGCGCCGAGTTGACCGGCAAGACCTTGCTGGCACGCCTGCTTCCTGCCGGCGAGGCCGGCGAGACGCTGATCTACCTGGAAGACTACGACCGCATCCACCGCCAGATCCAGCAGGTCAAGCTTGCTGCGCTGGGGCGGCTGACCGCCAGCATCGCCCACGAGATCCGCAATCCGCTGGCCTCGGTTTACCAGGCGGCGGAACTGCTGCGCGACGAGAAGCGCAGCGACATGCAGGCTCGCCTGATCCGTATCATCGGCAACAACGCCCAGCGTATCGACCGCCTGGTCGGCGACGTGCTGGCCCTCGGCCGGCGCGACGAGGCGCTGCCGGAAGCCTTGCCACTGTGCGACTTCGTGGACGAATTTCTGGAAGAGTTCGCGGTGGCCCACGCGGACGATGCACCGGGCATCGTCGTCAATCGGGTCGGTCCTGAACTCCAGATTGCGATGGACCGCACCCACCTGCGCCAGATTTTGTGGAATCTTGTTGGCAATGCGCGCCGCCATTGCAGCGGCCAGCCGGCTGCGGTGACAATTGCGGCAGCGCCCTGCGATGACGGCCGCGTGGCGCTGGATGTGTCCGACGATGGCCCGGGGATTCCCGAGGAGCTTCGGACGCAGGTCTTCGAACCGTTTTTCACCACCCATTCGAAAGGGACCGGCCTGGGCCTCTACATCGCCCGGGAGCTGGCCGAAGCCAACGGCGCGGTGCTCGAACTGTGCCAGCCTGGCGTAGCCTCGTCCGGCGCCCATTTCCGCATCATTGGACGCGTGAAACCATGATCCAGCACGAAAGACGTAACCGCTCCAGCGGCCCGGACGTCCTGATCGTCGATGACGAAGACGACATCCGCGAACTGCTCGAACTGACCCTGCTGCGCCTTGGCCTGGCCAGCGACGGGGCGGCCAACCTGGCCGAAGCCCGGCGCCTGCTTGGCGAGAAGCGCTATCGCCTGTGCCTGACCGACATGCGCCTGCCCGATGGCGACGGCCTGGAACTGGTGCGCTATATCTCGGAGAACGTCCGCGACCTGCCGGTGGCGGTGATCACCGCCTTCGGCAGCATGGACAACGCAGTGACGGCCCTGAAGGCCGGCGCCTTCGACTACCTGGCCAAGCCGGTGTCGATCGACCAGCTGCGGGCCCTGGTGAAGTCCGTCTTTTCTGTGTCGGCCAAGGAGGGCGAGGCCCACCACAAGGACAGCTCCAGCCTGATCGGCGATTCGCCGGCGATGGTGCAGGTGCGCTCGCTGATCGAGAAGCTGGCCCGCAGCCAGGCCCCGGTCTTCATCTCGGGCGAGTCCGGCAGCGGCAAGGAGCGCGCGGCAAGGATGATCCACGATCTGGGCCCCCGCGCGGCGGCCCCCTTCGTGGCGGTGAACTGCGGAGCGATCCCGGAGAGCCTCATGGAGAGCGAGTTCTTCGGGGCGAAGAAGGGGGCGTTCACCGGTGCCGACTCGGACCGGGAAGGCTTCTTCCAGGCCGCCCACGGCGGCACCCTGTTTCTCGACGAGGTCGGCGACCTGCCGCTGGCGATGCAGGTCAAGCTGCTGCGGGCGATTCAGGAGAAGAAATTCCGCCGCCTCGGCGACACCGTCGAGACGGCGGTGGACGTGCGCATCCTCAGCGCCACCCACCAGAACCTGAAGGCCATGGTGGAGGCCTCGCGCTTCCGCCAGGATTTGTTCTACCGCCTCAACGTCATCGAGCTGCGCATGCCGGCGCTGCGGGAGCGCAGCGAGGACATCCCGCGCCTGGCGGAAATCCTCCTCGAACGCCTGGCCGAGTCGTCGGGCCTGCCGGTGGCCCGCCTCAGCGAAGGGGCGGTGAAGGCCCTGGCGGCCTATTCGTTCCCGGGCAATGTGCGGGAGCTGGAGAACATCCTGGAGCGGGCGCTGGCGCTCTCTAGCGGCAATCTGATCGAGGCGGACGATTTGCTGCTTGATCCGGCCGACATCGGCGAGAGCAGCCCGGCCGTCGCTACGGCCCCGACGGGCACCGATCTGCAGGACTACCTCGACCAGGTCGAGCGCCACGCCATCGAGGAGGCACTGGAGAAATCGGGTGGCAATCGCACTGCGGCGGCCCGCCACCTGGGCGTGACCTTCCGTTCCCTGCGCTATCGCTTGGAACGGTTGGGCATGAAGGAGTGATGGACGCCGAGATAGCGGCGGCCGCGGTGGAGCCGGAAGCCGTCCAGCGGGTGGTCAAGGTCCGGCGTGACTACAACGCCTGGGTCGCCCGTGAAACCATCGAGGACTACGCGCTGCGCTTCACTCCGCGCAGCTTCCGACGCTGGTCGGAATGGCGGGTCGCCAACACGGCCTTCGGCGTAGCCTCCTTCCTGGTGCTGGAGGCAGTCGGCGCTACGCTCCTGGTGGATTATGGCTTCAGCAACGCGCTGTGGGCGATCCTCGCTGCCGGGCTGATCATCTTCCTCGCCGGCCTGCCGATAAGCGTTTACGCGGCGCGCTACGGCGTGGACATGGACCTGCTGACCCGCGGCGCTGGCTTCGGCTACATCGGTTCGACGCTTACGTCGCTGATTTACGCGTCCTTCACCTTCATCTTCTTCGCCCTTGAAGCGGCGATCATGGCCTACGCGCTGGACCTGGCCTTCGACATCCCGCCGGCCTGGGGCTACCTGCTGTGCGCGGTGGTGGTGATCCCGCTGGTCACCCACGGTGTGACGGCGATCAGCCGCCTGCAGGCGTGGACCCAGCCCCTGTGGATCCTGATGCTGGTGGTGCCCTACGTCTTCGTGTTCAGCGAACGCCCGGATGTACTGCATGGCATTGTCTCCTACGGCGGCGAGCATGGTGTCGGGGCGGATTTCGACATGCGGGCCTTTGGCGCCGCGCTGACGGTGGGCATCGCGCTGATGACGCAGATGGGCGAGCAGGCCGACTACCTGCGCTTCATGCCCGAGAAGACGCCGGCCAACCGCTGGCGCTGGTGGGGCGGGGTGTTGGTCGGCGGACCGGGCTGGGTGCTGCCGGGGGTCGTCAAGATGCTCGGCGGCGCGCTGCTGGCCTATCTGGCGATCAGCAACTCGGTGCCGGCGGACCGGGCAGTGGACCCCAACCAGATGTATCTGGCCGCCTACGAATACGTGTTTCCCGGCCTGCACTGGGCGGTGGGGGCGACGGCGCTGTTCGTCGTGGTGTCCCAGCTCAAGATCAACGTCACCAACGCCTACGCCGGCTCGCTGGCCTGGTCGAACTTCTTCGCGCGGCTGACCCACAGCCATCCGGGGCGGGTGGTGTGGGTGGTCTTCAATACCTTGATCGCGTTGATGCTGATGGAACTGGACGTCTTCCAGGCCCTCGGCAAGGTACTCGGCCTGTATGCCAACGTGGCCATCTCGTGGATGATGGCGGTGGTCGCTGACCTCGTTATCAACAAGCCGCTGGGGCTGTCGCCGCCGGGTATCGAGTTCAAGCGCGCCCACCTGTTCGACGTCAATCCGGTCGGTGTCGGTGCGATGGGTATCGCGTCGATCTTGTCGGTGGCGGCTTACCTGGGCGTGTTCGGGCCGGACGCGGCGGCCTTCTCGGCTCTCATCGCGCTGGTGGTCGCTTTCATCACCGCGCCGCTGATCGCCTGGGCCACCGGCGGACGCTACTATATCGCGCGCCGGCCAGCGCCGTCGGCAGCCGGCGGTACGCGCCGCTGCGCGATCTGCGAGAGCGAGTACGAGGCCGATGACCTGGCCCATTGCCCGGCCTACCAGGGCGACATCTGCTCCCTGTGCTGTTCGCTGGACGCCCGCTGCAACGACCTGTGCAAGCCGGAGGCGCGCCTCTCGGCCCAGTGGTCCGCGGCGATGCGGCGCCTGCTGCCGCGCTCGGTGTGGCCTTACCTGGAGACCGGGCTCGGCCACTACCTGCTGTTGATGGGCGTTATCGCGCCGGGGCTGGCGCTGTTGATGTGGTTGCTGCATTACCATGGTCTCAGCCTGCTCGGCGCCAGCGCGCAGGAGTTCGCGCCGGCCCTGCGACTGGCCTTCCTGAAAGGCTACGCCGCGCTGTTGCTGCTGGCCGGGCTGGTGGTGTGGTGGCTGGTGCTGACCCACAAGAGCCGTCAGGTGGCCCAGGAAGAGTCGAACCGTCAGACCCACCTGCTGATGCGCGAGATCGACTCCCACCGGCGTACCGACGAACAGCTGCAGAAGGCCAAGCAGGTGGCCGACCTGGCCAACCAGGCCAAGAGCCGCTACATCACGGCGATCAGCCACGAACTGCGTACGCCGTTGAACAGCATCCTCGGTTATGCGCAGATCCTCGACGGCGACGACTCTATCCCGGTGCACCGCCGCCAGGCGATCAACGTGATCCGCCGCAGCGGCGATCACCTGCTGTCGGTCATCGAAGGCACGCTGGATATCGCGCGCATCGAGGGGGGCAAGCTGACGCTGGATGTGAAGCCGCTGGATTTCCGCGATTTCATCGCGCAGATCGTCGGTATGTTCGAACTGCAGGCGCGCAACAAGGGGCTGGAGTTCCGCTTCGAGCCGAAGGGCGAGTTGCCGGCCTTCCTGCGCGCCGACGAGAAGCGCCTGCGCCAGATCCTCATCAACCTACTTGGCAACGCGGTGAAGTTTACCGCCCGGGGCCATATCAGCCTGCGCTTTGCCTACCGCATGGAGATGGCGACCTTCGAGATCGAGGATTCGGGGCCGGGCATCTCGGCGGCCGAGATCGAGCGCATCTTCGAACCCTTTTCCCGTGGCAGCTCGGCCCAGGGGGCCAGCGGGGCCGGGCTGGGGCTGACGATCAGCCGCATGTTCGCCGACGTGATGGGCGGCGAGCTGACGGTGACGAGCGAACCGGGCGTCGGCACCACTTTCCGCGTGCGCCTGTTCCTGCCGCAGCTGCGCGACGAGCTGGCGACGCGCCAGTTGCCGCGCCGCAACCGGCTGGGCTACCGCGGCGAGCGGCGGCGCATCCTGATCGTGGACAACGAGCGGGTGGATCGGGAGTTCCTGATCACCTTGCTGGAGCCCCTTGGCTTCGTGCTGGCCCAGGCATCGTCCGGGCAGGAATGCCTCAATGTGCTGCCGGAGTTCCGGCCCGACCTGGTCTTCATGGACCTGGCGATGCCGGGCATGGATGGCTGGGAGACGGTGCGCCGCCTTCGCGCTGGCGCCTACGGCGGGACGCCGGTGGCGATCATCTCGGCCAATGCCTACGAGCGGGGCCTGCACAGCGACGACAACGACCTGGGGATCGGTGCCGCGGACTTCATTCTCAAGCCGGTGCAGGTGAACGAACTGTTGGATTGGATCGGGCAGCGACTGGGCCTCGAGTGGCTGGAGTCCGGGGACGCGCTGCCCATCGCACCGTTGGTCGGCTGGATCGCGCCGCCGGCCGCGCTGCTGGAGCCGTTGGCGCACCAGGTTGAGCTTGGCTATGTGAAGGGCATCCTGGCTCGCCTGGCCGACATCGAAGCGGCCGATCCGGCCTACGCCCCCTTTGTGGCCGAAGTGCGCGAGCTGACCCGCGGCTTCCGCCTCGACGCTATTCCTCCGTTGCTGGAAAAAGCCCGCCATGTCTGATTTCGACCGGCTCAATTCCGACCTCGTGCTGATCGTGGACGACATTCCGGAGAACCTGTCGGTGCTCCACGACGCCCTTGATGAATCCGGCTACACGGTGCTGGTCGCCACCAACGGCGAGACGGCGCTGCAGCGGGCACGCCAGAGCCTGCCCGACGTGATCTTGCTTGACGCGATGATGCCGGGCATGGATGGCTTCGAGGTGGCACGGCGACTGAAGGCCGATTTCACGACGCGCCACATCCCCATCGTCTTCATGACCGGGCTGACCGAGACCGAGCATGTGGTGGCGGCCTTCGCCGCCGGTGGGGCGGACTACGTGACCAAGCCGATCCGCCCGCAGGAGGTACTGGCCCGCATCGCCGCCCACATGCAGAGCGCGCGCCTGATGAAGCAGGCGCGCAGCGCGCTGGATGCCTTCGGCCAGGCGACCCTGGCGATCCGCCCGGAGAGCGGCCGGGTGGTATGGCAGACGCCGCTGGCGAGGAAGCTGATGCAGATCTATTTCGAGGGCGTGGAAGGTTTGGAAGACCAGGCGCCGCCGCCGGTGATGGCCTGGGTGCAGTCTTCCGGCCGCGCCCGTGGCGAGGGGCACGAGTTTCCACCCCTGTCTCTGAATCAGGGGGCGCGCCGGCTGATCTTTACGTTGCACGACCGGACCGGTGACAATGAGTGGCTGGTGAGCTTGCGCGAGGAGTCGGACGCGGCGGTGCTCGACGCGTTGATGGGCGCCTTCCGCCTGACCAACCGCGAGGCCGAAGTGCTGTACTGGGTGATCAAGGGCAAGACCAGCCCGGATATCGGCGAGATCCTCGGTTCCAGCCCGCGCACCGTCAACAAGCACCTGGAGCACGTCTTCGCCAAGCTGGGGGTTGAGAACCGCACCGCGGCGGCGTCGGTGGCGATGGCGCGTATCCGCGCCGGTGGTGCAGGAGAGGGCTAGGCTGACCCTGGGCGCTGAACTGTAGGGGCGAATTCATTCGCCCACAGAGCTTGAACGGCGCCCGGTGGGCGAATGAATTCGCCCCTACAACAGGAACCTCCGCAAGGAAGCAATGGGCGGGGATGTTCAGGCCGACACCAGGCTGCGTCCGGCTTCGGCACGCAGCAGGCGCGTGATGTCCACGGCGGGTTGGGGGTGGGCGAGCAGAAAGCCCTGCATCACGTGGCACTGGCGTTCGAGCAGGAAGTCGCGCTGGGCCTCGGTTTCGACACCTTCGGCGACGACTTCAAGGCCCAGGTCGCGGGCGATCGACAGCGTGGCGGCGGCAATCGCGGCGTCCTCCGGGTCGCCGGGCAGATCCTGCACGAAGGAGCGGTCGATCTTCAGGCGGGTCAGCGGCAGACGCTTGAGGTAGGACAGGCTCGAATAGCCGGTACCGAAGTCGTCCAGCGCAAGGCCGACGCCGAGGCTGCGCAGGGTGGCGAACTGCTGCTCGGTTTCGCTGTTGGGCTGCATCAGCGCGCTCTCGGTTATTTCCAGCTCGAAGCTGCCGGGCGGTACCTGCCAGTGGTTGAGGGCGTGGCGCAGCCGGTCGATGAAACCCGGGCGGCGGAACTGCAATGCCGAGATGTTGATGGCGATGGTCAGCGGGGGCAGGCCGGCGTCGCGCCAGACTGCCTGCTGGCGGGCTGCTTCGTGGAGCACCCAATCGCTGATGGCGTGGATCAGGCCGGTTTCCTCGGCGAGGGGGATGAACTCCCCCGGCGGGACCCGGCCGCGCTCTGGGCTGTCCCAGCGCACCAGGGCCTCGACGCCGATCAGGCGTTGGCCAGGCATTTCCCACTGAGGCTGGTATTCGAGCACCAGTTCGTTGCGTTCGATGGCCCGCCGCAGCGCGTTCTCGAGCATCAGGCGCGCGTAGGCGCGGCTGTTCATGTCCTGGGTGAAGAAGCGGAAGTCGTTGCGCCCTTCATTCTTGGCGTCGTACATGGCGGTGTCCGCATGTTTCAGGAGGACGTCCACGTCGGTGCCGTTGTCCGGTGCGAGGGCGATGCCGATGCTGGTGCTGACGGTAAGTTCCTGCCCGTCGATGTCGAAGGGCAGGGCGAGGCTGTCGAGCAGCTTGCGGGCCACGGTGGCCGCATCGTCGGCGCGGGTCAGTTGGGGAAGCAGCACGACGAACTCGTCGCCGCCGAGACGGGCCAGCACGTCCTCGTCGCGCAGGCACTCGGACAGGCGCGTGGCGGCAGCGGACAGCAGGCGGTCGCCGGTCGGATGGCCGAGGGTGTCGTTGACCTTCTTGAAGTTGTCCAGATCGAGGAAAAGCACGCCGACGCAGGTATGGTTGCGCCGCGCGAAGGCCAGGGCCTGCTCGGCGCGGTTGATCCACAGGCTGCGGTTGGGCAGGCCGGTCAGGGTGTCGTAGTGGGCTAGGTAGTGGATGTGTGCTTCGGCGGCACGGCTTTCCGAGACGTCCTGGACGGTGCCGCGCAGGGTACGCGAGCCATCCAGGGCCGGCGTCGCTTCGATGCTGAAATGGACGATCTGTCCTTCCCGGCCGGCACAGGCCAGGTGCACATCCAGATTGGCGCTGGCCTGCCCCTGACCCACCCGCTCGAGGGTGTCCTGCAGCAGTGCCCTATCGTTCGGATGAATGGCCGCGAGGAGGTTTTGCGGCGTGCTGGCGGTGTCGGCGGGTAGGCCCAGGATGCGGTACAGCTCGGCGGACCAGTGGCTACGGCCACTCGCTAGATTGGTCTCCCAGCTGCCCAGGCGGGCAATCCGCTCGGCGTGGGTGAGGACTGCCTGTTGTTCGACGAGACGGTGGCCGGCCTCTGCCAGCTCGGTGGTTCGCCGTTCCACGAGTTCCTCGATGCGCCGCGCGCGTCCGGTGGTGGTGAGTAGGAAGGCGCCGAGGACCCCGGTGCTCAGCAGGCCGATGGCGAGCAGCGTCCATGCTTCCCAGCCCCGGTGACGGAAGGCGTAGCTCGAGTCGGTGGTGAGGGTCAGCGTCCAGGCCTGGCCGCCGAATTCGATGTTCTCCACCCATGGTGAGAGCCCGTCCATGCCAGTGGCCCCGGTTGGCGGGCAGCCCAGCAGTCCGGCGAGCGGGCGACCGACCGCTGCGTTACGGGCGTTTTCGGTGAGGCAATAATGAATGCCTGGGAGTTCATGGCCGCGCAGGGCGTTGGCAACGACATCACCGATGCGCAGGGCGAGGAAGACGAAGCCGTCAGGGGCGGCCGGGGGGGGGGCGGCCGTGTTGGTTGGTGCGTTGATAGAGCACGACCCCCGCCATGCCTTCCGTCTCCTGGGTGAGTTCGAACGCCCGTGATGCGGCGGCCTTGCCGTCGGCGCTGGTGCGCAGCATGGCTTCGGCGCTGGCCGGGATGGTGGACACGTCCACGCCGACGACGCGCCGGTTGGATTCCAGGGGGGCGACGAAGCGAACCGGGTAATACTCGGGCCGGGACCCGGCCGGGTAGAGCTCGTTGGACAGCCCGCGGTCGAGGATGCGGAAGCCGGCTTCGTTGGCGCTACCTGCGGCGCTGCGCTCGAACGCCGGGCGCTGCCCGCCGGAGACACGGGGAATCCAGCCGATGGCTTGCAGTCCGCCGAGGCGCCTGAGCCACGAGGCAGCGAACTGCTGGAAGCCTTCTTCGTCCAGCCCTGGGGCCGCGACCATGACCCGCTCGGCAGACTGGAGGACCGACAGGTATTCCGAAAGACGGTTGCCCAGCAGGTTGGAAAGGAAGTGGGCATCGCTCTCGAAACGGGACTGCAGGCGCTGGCGCTCCCATTGCCCGATCTGGATTTCCAGGCCGACCAGCAGGATCAGCGCGATGCCCATCGGAACCGCCAGCCCCAGCCGGCGCGGTGCCCAGTCGCCCCGGGGCTGGCCCCAGAAGGCGAAGATAAGTGGCGCGGCGATGAGAATTCCGATCGAGTCCCCGGCCCACCAGTTCCACCAGCTGAAAACGGAGTCGTACGCTGGCACCGAACCCAGCAGGGACAGGGCGCCGACGCCGACACTGGCACTGATCACGCAGCTCAGCGGGGCGGCGAGGAAGAAGAAGCGCAGGATGGCGCTGGCACTGTCGAGCGCGTTCGGGAACCCGACCCAGCGCCTGACCAGCGCAACGCCGGCTAGGGCCTGCAGCACGGAGCCGGTGGCGACGCACAGGGGCATGACCCAGTTGATGCCGCCGAGTCCGGCGCGCAGCACAGCCTCGACGTTGGTGACTGCCGCGCCAATGAAGATGGCCGGCCAGATCCCCCGGCCATAGATCAGCATGCAGGCTAGCGCGATTCCTGCGGGGGGGTACAGTGGAGCGACGTAGCCAGGCGGGATCGCGATATGGAGCGCGATCAGGCCGCATATCGCGTAGGCGACGGCAATTCCGGCGATCTGCTGTATCCGCGGGGGAAAAGGCATGGGCTTTTGGCGGTTTCGGGTTGCTAGGGTCGAAAGCCGATGGCGGTCAAGGGCATTTCTGCGCGAACCCGGGTTCCGTGCGGCAAGTCGCCGATATTGTAGCCGTGCCCATTTTGTCATGGGAGGGCAACCGCCGGGTTGCCGTGGCGTACTCCGCATCGGCTGCGTTAAAGCGCCCGGCGAGTATCATCGGTGCTCTCGTGTTGTTTCGGTCGTCGATTTCGGGAGTCCTGATGATGTCTTCGTTCAACTTGCCGGATGCAACGCTGCTGGCGCTGCTCGCCGACGATGTGTCATGCGGTGACCTGACCACCGAGTCGCTGGGCATTGGCATGAGGGAAGGGCGAGTGGTGTTTCGTGCCCGTGGGGCCATGACCGTCTGTGGTTCCGAGGAGGCGGCACGTCTGTTCCAACTGGCTGGCGCACGGGCGCGCCTGTGGGTGCCGTCAGGTAGCCACGTAGAGGCCGGGCGTCTGCTGCTTGAAGCTGAAGGGCAGGCCGCGGCACTGCACGCCGCCTGGAAGACGGCGCAGGTGCTGATGGAGTGGGCCAGTGGCCTGGCAGGAGCGGCCGCGGCCATCGTCAAGGCTGCTGAGGCTGGTGGGCGTCGGGTGGCGGTGGCGTGTACGCGGAAGAACGTGCCGGGCGCGAAAGCCATGTCGGTGAAGGCCGTGCGGGCAGGGGGGGCGACGATCCACCGGCTGGGCCTGTCCGAGTCCCTGCTGGTGTTTGCCGAGCACCGGCTGTTCGTGGGTGAGACGCCCGTCCAGACCGTTGCGCGCCTGCGGGCCCGGGAGCCGGAGAAGAAGATCGTCGTGGAGGTTGGGAGTGTCGAGGAGGCCCGCGAATGGGCCGGGGCCGGCGCCGATGTGCTGCAGCTGGAAAAATTCTCGGTCGAGCAGGTGGCGGCGTGCCGGCAACTGCTGGACGAGCTTGTGCCAAGGCAGCATGGAGTACCGCTGCTTGCCGCTGCGGGTGGCGTCAAGGCGGACAATGCGGAGGCATTCGTCGCGGCGGGGGCAGACCTGTTGGTGACATCCGCTCCCTATGCGGCGCCCCCCGCGGACGTTGCAGTCTCCTTCGAACTGCCCGAGGCATGAAGTCCCTCCGTCGCGTTCCGACGCCTGCTCTTGTTGCGATGCGGTAGTATCTCGGCCCCGAGCGTGGCGGGACATCGCCGATGGGCCCGCTCCCGGGGTCAGATCGCCGGTACTCCAAGTACCGGCGGCGAATTCCCCGGAGGGATCCAGAGATCCGCCCGGAGGTGTTTCAGGAGAGCCGTATGAGTACAGTGCTTGCCTCCGGGCAAGAGAAGCAGTCCCGTATGCAGGTCCTGCCGGTGGCGTTGGCGGCGATGGGGGTGGTGTTCGGCGACATCGGCACGAGCCCGCTATACACGATGAAGGAGGTCTTCAACGGCCCCCACGCGGTGCCGGTGACGCCTGACAATGTGCTGGGCATCCTGTCCCTGGTCTTCTGGGCGCTGACCATCGTCGTGTCCCTCAAGTACGTCGTGTACATCATGCGGGCCGACAATCGGGGGGAGGGCGGCATCATGGCCCTGACGTCCCTTGCTCTGCGCACCAGCAAGTCACCGCGCCTGGGGGCGGCAATGGCCGGCTTGGGGCTGTTCGGCGCAGCGCTGTTCTACGGGGACGGTGTGATCACGCCGGCCATCTCGGTGTTGTCGGCGGTGGAGGGTCTGGAGGTAGTGACCCCGGCCTTCAAGCCTTATGTGCTACCTATCTCGTTGATCGTCCTGATCGGCCTGTTCGTGATCCAGAGCAAGGGAACGGCGCGGGTCGGCGCGGTGTTCGGGCCAGTGATGCTCTTCTGGTTCACGACCCTCGGGGTGCTTGGTGCCATGAACATCACCCGTCACCCCGATGTGCTGCGAGCCATCAATCCGGTCTATGCGATCAGCTTCTTTGCCGACAACCACTGGATCGGCTTCCTGGCCCTGGGGGCGGTCGTTCTGGCGATCACCGGCGGCGAGGCGCTCTACGCGGATATGGGTCATTTTGGCCGGCGACCGATCAAGGTTGCCTGGTTCGGCTACGTGTTCCCGGCCCTGTACCTCAACTATCTGGGGCAGGGGGCGCTGATCCTTGACAACCCGAAGGCCGTGGCCAACCCCTTCTACCTGCTGGTGCCGGAGCCCCTGTTGCTGCCTATGGTCGGCCTGTCGACGCTGGCCACCATCATTGCCTCCCAGGCCGTGATCTCGGGTGCCTTCTCCCTCACCAAGCAGGCCGTGCAACTGGGCTACTCGCCGCGGATCCATGTCGTCCACACCTCCGACAAGGAGATGGGGCAGATCTATGTGCCCAATGTGAACTGGCTGCTGCTCGGCGCCGTGGTGGCGCTGGTGATCGGCTTTCGCTCGTCCAGTGCGCTGGCCTCGGCCTACGGCATTGCGGTGACCCTGACGATGATGATCGACACGGTCCTCGCCTTCGTCGTTGTGCGGGCCCTGTGGCAATGGCGCTGGGCGCCCGCAGTGGCCTTCCTGGCCCTGTTCTTCACGGTCGATTTCGGCTTCTTCGCGGCCAACAGCGTCAAGATCTTCGACGGCGGCTGGTTTCCGCTGGCAATGGGCTTGGCAGTGCATACGCTGCTGATGACCTGGAAACGGGGGCGGGCGGCGCTCTCGGAGCGGATGCGCCAGGACACGATGCCCCTCGACCTGTTCATCCAGTCGATGTTCCACGATCCGCCTTTGCGGGTGCCGGGAACCGGGGTGTTCATGACCACCGCGCCTGACGGTGTGCCTCGCGCGCTGCTGCACAATCTGCTGCACAACAAGGTCCTGCATGCCCGGGTGGTGCTGGTGAACGTGGTGACCGATGACATTCCCTACGTGCCGGATACGGAGCGGGTCAGGGTGGAGGAACTGGATTTCGGCTTCTATCGGGTCTTCGTCCGTTATGGTTTCAAGGACGATCCGGACATTCCCGCTGCGTTGGCGATGTGTGAGGGGCAGGGACTACCCTTCGAGCTGATGGAGTCCTCGTTCTTCCTGGGGAGGGAGACTCTGATTCCGAGGACCGGCACTTCCATCGGCTTGTGGCGGGAGCGGTTGTTCATCCTGCTTTTCAGGAATGCGCACAGCGCGGCTGATTTTTTCTGTATCCCGGCAAACCGGGTGGTTGAATTTGGTACCCAAATTGAGCTTTGATCTTTTTGGGTTATGTCGTTGTTCTCTTTTTGTTGGGGCGAAGTTTTTTAGGTGCTTTTTTGAAAAGTGGAGTGATGTTTAAAAAACAATATTAATCATAGTGTTGTTTTTTTGTTGAGAATTTATTTCATGCTGATCGAGTTAGGGTGTCGGCCCGTTGTGGGCATCGCGATGGCTGAAATGTCATTGCCCGTGTGACAGGTATCACGGGTGTTTCGGGCGCCTGGGGCTATCGTTCGAGTGCGCAGGGTTTCACGCATTTGGCAAATTTGCAGTGCACAATCGGCATGACCTTCACGCCGTCTTCATAGATAATGTGCCGCTTTTTTGTGCGCTGCGAAGGTCTCTGCGCTTGATCGCCCAATGCAATTTGCATGGGCGGTCGTATTGGAAAAACGATCGGGGCTCGGGATGCTGAAACTCTTCAATCATTACGTACCTTCCAACACCGTATTGCAGTTGCTGTTCGATGCGCTGTTGTTGTTTGTTGCGGTGATTGTCGTGTTCGTGGTGCAAGACAAGGTGAATGGGGAGCTCATGTTCTCCGTTGTGCCGTCGGCGTTGGTATTTGCCGTGGCAATGATGATTCTCAACGGGGCGCTCGGTCTATATCGGGTTGGCTTCGGTGGTGAGTGGCGTGAAACCCTGATGCGCGTGGCCATCTCCATCGCACTGAGCGTGCCGGTGGCTTATGGCGTGTTTCGGGTGTTGCCTTGGGGGGTTTTCGCCCATGAGGCAATGGAGTTGAACGTCATCATCCTGTTGGGGCTGGTGGTTGCCGCGCGGGGATTGGCTGTGCGGCGTGCAGGGGCAGGCGTTTTGGTCAAGAGAATCATGGTTATCGGGACAGGCGCGGATGCTGTTGCTGTCGAGCACGCGCTGACTCATCCCGGCAGTTCCAGCCTTCAGGTGGTGGGTTTCTATCCTGCCGGCAGCAATGACGACGTCAGGGTCGATCCGAAGCGGATCGTCCATTTCGAAGGCAACCTGCTGGCCGCAGCCAATGAGCTGCGGGTCAATGAGATCATCGTTGCGGTCAAGGAACGTCGGGGTGGTGTGATTCCCCTGCGAGAACTACTCGACTGCAAGATGGCTGGCATCAAGGTGCTGGATCTGTCCAGCTTCTTCGAGCGGGTGCGTGGTCAGGTGCGTATTGACTCCCTGCGGGCCAGCTGGCTGATCTATGGCGAAGGTTTCCGGCAGGGCTGGGCCCGTACAATGGTCAAGCGGGTTTTCGACATCGTCGCTTCCCTCGTGTTGCTCGTGCTGGCTGCGCCGGTCATGGTGCTGGCGGCTTTGGCGATCGTCATCGAGGACGGTGCGCCGGTGTTCTACCGCCAGGAACGTGTCGGACTCGGTGGGCGACTTTTCAAGGTCACCAAGTTCCGCAGCATGCGCCGGGATGCGGAGCGGGATGGCAAACCTCGCTGGGCTGCGGCCAACGATGATCGCGTGACACGGATCGGCCGCTTCATTCGCAAGGTCCGTATCGATGAGTTGCCGCAGCTGTTCAACGTCCTCAAGGGCGACATGAGTTTGGTTGGGCCGCGCCCCGAACGCCCCTTCTTCGTCGATCAGCTGACCAAGGATATTCCGTTCTACGCTGTCCGTCATTGCGTCAAGCCGGGCGTGACCGGCTGGGCCCAGGTCCGTTATCAGTACGGTTCCTCCGTGGATGATGCGATCAACAAACTGCAGTACGATCTGTACTACGTGAAGAATCACACATTGTTCCTCGATACAGTGGTGCTTTTCGAGACCGTGAGAGTGGTGTTGACGGGCGACGGCGCGCATTGATTCTCCGTCAGTTGCTCTGTTGTCACCCGTGACGGGGTGAGCTCCAATGCTCCCGTGTGCCGGGAGCATGTGCCTTTCTGCTGAGATCTGATGGAATTCGTCCTGTCCCAAGTATCGGTCTGGAGTTACGCGTTCGCGGCCATCGTCCATGCGGTATTCGGGCTTTATCTGGCGGTGGCGTGGAGGAAGGGCCGGAGCGGGGCGCTGCTGATCGCCGCGGCGATCATGGAGGCCCTGTGGGCCGCTGCAAACTGGGCTTTCTCGGCGTCGGGGTGGGGCTGGCTGTTCCATCTGGCCAATGTCTTCGATGTGTTGCGTCTGGCTGCCTGGTTCAGCTTCCTGGTGGCTCTGCTGTCGCAGCCCTCGGCCGAGGGTAGCAATGACGGGATGCCGCGCTGGCCGGCTCCTGGGGCTTCGGCCGTTGTCGCTCTGGCCGCCGGTGGTGTCATCTGCTTCAGTCTCGGTCTGCCGGTCTATGGCACCCCGATGCGCACCTGGGCGGCAACCTCCCTGCTGTCCTCGGTGTTCGGACTCGTCCTGCTAGAGCTTTTCTATCGCGCAGTGTCGGAGCGCTACCGCTGGGGCATCAAGCCCCTGGCGCTCGCAATTGGCAGCCTGTTTGCCTTCGACGTTTATCTGTATGCAGATACGCTTCTGTTCACCCGGATTGATCCGGTGACTTGGAGCGTGCGCGGCTTCGCCCATACCTTGACCATCCCCTTGCTTGTGATTTCCGCATCGCGGAATCCGGACTGGACCCTGCGGGTGTCGGTATCCCGTCATGTGGTGTTCCATTCGACGGCCTTGGCGGGGTCGGGTCTGTATCTCCTGCTGATCGCGGCAGCCGGTTACTACATGCGTTATTTCGGCGGCGAATGGGGGGAGGCGCTACAGCTGGCGCTGCTGTTCAGTGGAGTGCTGTTCCTCTGTGTGCTGGCGGTGTCTGGCGCCTTCAGGGCGCGACTGCGGGTGCTGCTGGCAAAGCATTTCTTTGCGTACCGCTATGACTACCGGAAGGAATGGCTGAGCGTGACCCAGTCCCTGTCGGTGGCTGGTGATGGGCTGACGCTGGGCGAGTCGGTCGTCAAGGCGCTTGCTGATCTCGTCGAGAGTCCTGGGGGAGGGGTTTGGCTGTGTGATTTGAATGGCAATTATTGCCAGCAGGCGAGGCTCAACATGCCCGACTATGGTCTCCGGGAGCAATCCGACTCGGAGTTTTGCCGTTTCCTGTTGGAGCGGGAGTGGGTTGTTAATCTGGAGGAAATGCGCAGCGGCCTGTCATCCGGCTCAGGTATGCCGATGCCGGCGTGGGCATCCGAACTGGCCGACATGTGGTTGATTGTGCCCCTGATTTCATCTGGAGCGCTGGTGGGGTTCGTGATCCTGCTGACGCCGCGAACGCCGGTGGATGTCAACTGGGAGGTGCTTGACCTGCTCAAGATCGCGGGTCGGCAGGCCGCCAGTTATATCGCGCGCATGCAAACTGCTGAGGCGTTGATCGAGGCGCGCAAGTTCGACGCATTCAACCGTATGTCGGCTTTCGTGGTCCATGACCTAAAGAATCTGGTTGCCCAGTTGTCGCTCATGTTGCGCAATGCAGAGCGTCACAAGGATAATCCGGAATTCCAGGCGGATATGCTGGATACGGTCAGGCATGTGGAGACGCGAATGCGGGGGCTGATGACCCAGCTGATGGAGAAGACACCCATCAATCAGCGTCGGCCGGTCCAGCTCAAGACTGTCATCGAGCACATCATCCAGTCCAGGCGCATGTTCAAGCCGTGCCCTGTGATGCTCGCCGGGGCGCCGGATCTGACGGTTCTCGCCCATGCGGAGCGCTTGGAGCGGATACTCGGCCACATCGTGCAAAATGCACTCGACGCGACACCCGAGCATGGTAGTGTGTCGGTGGAGCTATCCCAGGAGGGTAATTTCGCCCGCATCGCCGTGTGCGACTCCGGGTCGGGAATGTCGGAAGCCTTCGTCCGGGAACAGCTGTTCAGGCCTTTCCAGACGACTAAGTCCAGCGGGATGGGTATCGGGGCTTACGAGTCCCAGCAGTATGTGAATGAACTCGGGGGTACCCTTACGGTGCAGAGCGAGGTTGGGGTTGGCTCCCGATTCGACATCCGCCTGCCGCTGGCAGGGCAAACCCAGAACGCCGGAATCGAAGCATTGGCTGAGTAGTCGATATGAGTGATAAACGCAGGACTTTGTTGATTGTCGAGGACGATCCTGCACTGCAGAAGCAGATGCGCTGGGCCTTCGATCAGTACGAGACGGTGGTCGCAACCGACCGGGAAGAGGCCATTGCCCAATTGCGGCGCCATGAGCCGGCGGTCGTGACGATGGATCTGGGGCTTCCGCCTGCGCCTGATGACGTGACCGAGGGTTTCAAGCTCCTTGGCGAGATCCTGGCGCTGGCGCCGGATACCAAGGTAGTGGTGCTGACCGGCCAGCACGACCGGGAAAATGCGGTGCGGGCCGTGGGCATGGGGGCTTACGATTTCTTCGCCAAGCCTTTCGAGCCTGAGTTGCTGGCCCTGACGCTTGATCGTGCGCTGCGTCTGTATGACCTTCAGCAGGATAACCGCAAGCTCAAGATCCAGCAGGGCAGTGCGTTGTCAGGCGTGATTACGCGGGACCCCGGCATGTTGCGGGTATGCCGCCTGATCGAGAAGGTTGCCTCGGCGAACGTCACGGTCATGTTGCTCGGCGAGAGCGGCACTGGCAAGGAAGTGCTGGCTCGGGGGCTGCACGAGCTGTCGCCTCGCCGCAATGAACGCTTCGTTGCCATTAACTGCGCGGCCATCCCGGAAAACCTGCTCGAAAGCGAATTGTTTGGCTACGAGAAGGGGGCCTTCACCGGGGCCGTGAAACAGACGCTGGGCAAGATCGAGGTCGCCAACAAGGGCACTCTGTTCCTCGATGAAATCGGTGACCTGCCGATGCCGCTTCAGGCCAAGCTACTGCGCTTCCTTCAGGAGCGCGTCATCGAGCGCATCGGTGGCCGTGAGGAAATCCCCGTCGATGTGCGCATCATCTGCGCGACACACCAGGATGTGAAGGGCCTGATCCAGGCCGGGCGTTTCCGGGAGGACCTCTATTACCGCCTTGCCGAAATCGTGGTGGACATTCCCGCGCTGAGGGACCGGGACGGTGATGCGGTGCTGCTTGCCCATGCTTTCGTTCAGCGTTTCGCTAGCGAGCATGGCCGCGGGTCGATGAGCCTTACCGATGATGCGGTGCACAGCATCGAGTCTCACCGCTGGCCGGGCAATATTCGGGAACTTGAAAATGCCATCAAGCGAGCAGTCATCATGGCTGATGCGAACTGCATCACTGCCGATGATGTGGGCCTTGGCGTGAATCCCGACGAGGAACTGGAGGCGCTGAACCTGCGGGTCGTGCGTGAGGAGGCCGAGCGTCGCGCAGTGGTAAGGGTCATGGCCCGGGTCAATGGCAACGTGGCCCGTGCGGCAGAGGTCCTGGGCATCAGCCGTCCGACCCTATACGATTTGATGAACCGCTTTGGTTTGAAGAAAGAGATTTCAACGTGACTCAAGGACCCCTGCAGATGCGTTCTTCGTTCAAGCGTGGCAGCAAAGTGCGCAATACCGCCGTGAGTGCCTTGTGTGCTCTTCTTCTGGTGGCCTGTGGAGGCAACCCGGAGTCGATGGTCGCCTCAGCCAAGGAATATCTGGCAAAGAACGATACCAATGCGGCGACCATCCAGCTGAAGAATGCGCTGCAAAAGAATCCCAGTTTGGCCGAAGCGCGCTACCTGATGGGGCAGGTGAATTTCCTGCAAGGCAGTTATGCGGACGCCGAGAAGGAGTTCAAGCGTGCCCTTGATCTTGGTTTCTCCCCGGATCTCGTTGTGCCGAAACTGGCAGAAAGTCTGATTCTGAGCGGTCAGGCGACACGGGTACTGACCGAACTCAAGGACCAGAAGCTTTCCCAGGCGGAAGCGAGGGCAGCCTTGCTGGCTTCCGTCGGCTCGGCCGAGCTTGCCCAGGGCAAGCGCGAAGCAGCTGTGGATGCCTACAAGGAGGCCCTCGGCGAGGTGCGTGATTTCCCGATGGCGCGTGTTGGCCTGGCCAAAGTCAAGGCTGGCGGGCGTGATCTGGAGGGCGCCCTGTCCGATGCCGATGCAATCATCAAGGACGCTCCCCGGCTACCTGAGGCGCACAGCCTGCGTGGTGACCTCTTGCTTGCGCTGGGCCGGTTTGAGGAGGCCATTCCGGAATTCGAGGCGGTCATTGCTGCCCGGCCTACTGATCTCGTGGCCTATCAGAGCCTGATCGGGCAGCTGTTGCGGGCTAACAAGCTGGAGGTTGCGCAGAATAAGCTTCAGGATCTGAAGAAGGTCGCGCCTAATCACCCCTTGGCGTTTTATCTGCAGGCCTTCCTCGATGTGAGGAATGGCAAGTCCAAGGAAGCATACGATGCAATCCAGCAGGTGCTGCGGGTTGCTCCGGACTACACGCCGGCGCTGGTGCTGGCTGGCAGCCTGCAGTTGCAGCGGCGCGACTTCGCGCAGGCGCGGGAGAGCCTTGCCAAGGTGCTAGAGAAGTCGCCAAACCAGTTGTTGGCGCGGCGCTTGCTGGTTGCGACATATATGGGTCTGCAGGAGCCGGCGAAGGCACTCGAAGCGTTGCAGCCTTTGCTGAAGAGCGCTGGGGACGATTTGGCCGTGCTGAATCTGGCCGGTCAGGTCTATGCGATGAACGGCGATTTCACCCGTTCCGAAGAGTATTTCGGCCGGGCCAGTCAAGCTGACCCGAAGAATGCCCAGTATCGGACCCGCCTCGGCGTGTCCCGTCTGGCAGCGGGAGAAACAGACCGCGCCTTCCAGGATCTGGAAGCAGCATCTGCGCTCGATTCGGAGAACGTCCAGGCAGATATCGCGCTCATCATGGCTCACCTGCGACGTGGCGAAGCGGCGAAGGCGATGACGGCCGTACAGACCCTGGAGAAGAAGCGGCCGACGGACCCCGTGACCTTCAATCTGAAGGGCGGGGTGTATATGGCCAGCCGCGATGCAGCTGGCGCACGCAAGGCCTTCGAGAAGGCATTGGAGCTGAAGCCGGATTTCCTCCCGGCGGTCAGCAATCTGGCTCGCCTTGACGTAGGAGATAAGAACCCGGCTGCCGCACGCAAGCGCTACGAGGATTTCACGAGCAAGAACAAGAAGCTTCCCGAGGGCTATCTCCAGCATGCCGAGCTGCTGGCCATGACCGGTGGCGGCACGAAAGACGTACAAGCCGTACTCGAGAAAGGGCTTGCCGAGATCCCGACTGCCCTGCCCATCCGTGTCGCGCTGGTGCGTATGCTGGTTCAGCTCGGTGAGACGAAGCGGGCGCTCTTGCTGGCTCAGGAAGCATCCGTAGCAGCTCCGGACGATCCTACCGTCCTTGATTTGCTGGGGCGAGCTCAGCTTGCTGCAGGTGAGCGGCAACAGGCAATCTCAACCTACGGCAAGCTGGTGGAGCGGCAACCCAATGCGCCTACCCCCCTGCTCGCACTGGCAGACTTGCAGGCGGCGGCCAAGGACAACGCGGCAGCTGAGCGTTCCCTGCGCAAGGCGCTGACGATCAAGCCCGATAGCATCGAAGCCCAGCAGCGTCTCATCAACGTCTTGGTGAATAGCAAGCGTGGCGATGAGGCGATACGTGTTGCCAAGGATGTGGAGAAGCAGCACAGCAAGTCTGCTGTGGGCTTCGCGCTGGAGGGTGACGTCCTGTTTGCGCTGGGCAAGAAGAGCGAAGCCGTCGCGGCTTACAGTGAAGCCTATCAGCGCGACAAGAGCCCTCAGGGCGTGATCCGGCTCTACGCGGCCCGGGCTGCCACAGGTCAGACCCAGGAGGCTGCGAAGCTTGCGGCCGAATGGACGAAGGCCAATCCGAAGGATCTGATGCTGCGCACCTATATCGCGGAGAGCAACCTGACCGCCCAGAAATATGATTTGGCCGTTCAGCAGTATCGCCAGATGCTCGAGATTGCACCGAAGAACCCCATGTTGCTCAACAACCTGGCATGGGCGTTGGGCAAGTTGAAGGATGGCAGTGCCCTTTCGGTCGCCCAGCAGGCAGTTAGCCTGGCACCCAACAGCCCTGTGGTCCTGGATACCTATGGCGTGCTCCAGGTCGAGAGTGGCGATGTCAGCAAGGGGGTCGAGACCCTGAAGAAGGCTGTCGGTCTCGGACCCAATATGCCGCAGCTGAGGATCAGCCTGGCCAAGGCGTTGATCAAGACCGGGGACAAGGACGGCGCCCGCCGGGAGCTTGATACGGCGTTGAGGAACGCGCCAGAGAAGACGCCGATCCGCGCCGAAGTCGAAAAGCTGCGTGCCACGCTATAACGGCTTGTACTACCCGCTACCCTTATTGCAGGAATTAGATCATGAGTACCATCGCTGTTATCGGCCTCGGTTATGTGGGGCTTCCGCTGGCCGTCGAGTTCGGCAAGAAGACGAGGACCGTCGGTTTTGATCTGTCTGCCGACAAAGTGGCAGCCTACGGCCGCTTCGTGGACCCGACAGGCGAAGTCAGCACCGAGGATCTGAAGGCTGCCGTTCATCTCACTTGCAGTACCGATCCACAGGTGATCGGCGAGGCGGACTTCATCATCGTGGCTGTTCCGACGCCGGTGGATGAGGCGCATCAACCGGACTTCACGCCCTTGATCAAGTCGTCTGAAAGCGTTGGCCGTCATCTGAAGCGTGGCGCGACGGTGGTTTATGAGTCCACCGTCTATCCGGGGGCTACTGAAGAGGTATGCATTCCCATTCTGGAGAAGTTTTCCGGCCTAAAGTGGAAGGAAGACTTCTTCGTCGGGTATTCGCCTGAGCGGATCAACCCGGGTGACAAGGAGCGGACGCTCACCAAGATCGTCAAGGTCGTTTCGGGCGACACTCCTGAAACCCTGAAGAAGGTTGCCGATACGTACGCATCTGTGATCACCGCTGGGGTCTACCCGGCCAGCTCCATCAAGGTGGCCGAGGCTGCCAAGGTGATCGAGAACACGCAACGCGATCTGAACATTGCACTGATGAACGAGTTGTCGGTCATTTTCCACAAGATCGGAATCGATACCCTCGAAGTTCTGCAGGCTGCTGGTACCAAATGGAACTTCCTGCCGTTCCGGCCAGGTTTGGTGGGGGGGCATTGTATCGGTGTCGATCCCTACTATCTGACCCACAAGGCCGATATGTTGGGCTATCACCCGCAGGTCATCCTCGCCGGCCGTCGCATCAACGACAGCATGGGCAAGTACGTGGCCGAGCAGACTGTCAAGCAGATGATCGGAGCGGGTCACAACATCAAGGGTGCCAACGTCATCGTGCTGGGCCTGACATTCAAGGAGAACTGTCCTGACCTGCGTAACAGCAAGGTCATCGACGTTATCCATGAACTCCAGAGTTATGGTTGCAACGTGCTCGTTCATGATCCGGTGGCCGAGTCTGGCGAAGCGGAGCATGAGTATGGCGTCAGTCTGACCGCGTGGGACGATCTGCCGCGTGCCAAGGCCATCGTGGCAGCTGTGGCGCACAGTGAGTACGCCAGGCTGGGCGAAGGGCGTCTGAGCGAGAAACTTGAGCCAAACGGTGTGTTTTCCGATGTCAAGAGTTTCTATGATCAGTCCGCCCTCGAAGCCGCAGGTGTGACGGTCTGGCGTCTCTGAGTGCAGCGGGGCGTGGTGCTGTGATGTTCGGGTGGCGGAAACATCTGCTTCTGTTTGTCGGGTTTGGTCTCGGCACGGTTGGTTTCGTGCGGGCGGCCGAGCAAGATGTCGACTCCACCCGGATCGTCGAGCAGGCGGTGGCATACGAGCACGGTGAGGGTGTGCCGCGTGATCCCGAGCGGGCCGTTGAGCTGTACTGCGAGGCGGCGCTGATGGGCAATGCCGAGGCGATGTACAGCCTTGGCTGGATGTACATCAATGGCCGCGGCGTGGAGCGGGATGATCGTTACGCGGCGACCCTGTTTGAGATGGCGCTGTTCAAGGGGCATGCTGGCGCCGAGAAGGCAAGACGTTTGGCCGGCGAGTACACCGGTGCCGTGCCGGACTGCATGGCAGCTCGCGACTCTGGTCGAGGCTTCGTTGCCAGAGATACCTGGGATACTCAGAAGTATCTGGCGTCCCTGCCCGAGCAGAAGAAAAAGGTGGTCGAACTCGTCACCACGCTGGCGCCGCGTTTTTCCATCGAGCCACGCTTGGCGCTGGCTATAGCGACGACCGAGTCCAATTTCGATCCCCATGCTACGTCGCCGAAGAACGCGATGGGCGTTATGCAGTTGATCCCCGAGACGGCAAGCCGTTTTAACGTCAAGGACAGTTTCGACCCCGTGCAGAACATCAAAGGTGGCCTCGCCTATCTACGTTGGTTGCTGGCTTACTATCGCGGCAACGTGGCGTTGGCCGTGGCGGGTTACAACGCTGGCGAAGGAGCGGTCGATCGCTATCGCGGGGTGCCACCATACAAGGAGACGCAGAATTACGTGAGGCGGATTCTGGAGTTCTTCCCGCGCACTGAGCATCCCTTTGACGCCCGTGTCGTGGATGCGTCCCCTGTGTTGCAGGCGCTGAAGGCGGTCGGACGATGATGAGCCGTGCGAAAGGCCGCCGTGGGTTTTCGCGGTCAGTACCGGCGCTCGTGGCTGGAGTTGTTGTCGGCCTGTCTGTCGGAGCGCCCATGGATGCCCGGGCGGATCTACCCGACACCGTTGCCCTCGTCAAAAAGTCGGTTGTGGCGGTCGGAACCTTTGCGCCGACTCGCAGCCCCCAGTTCCGCTTTCTCGGCACCGGCTTCATCGCTGGCAATGGTAACCAGGTTGTGACTAACGCCCACGTGGAAGGGGCGGTCGTCGAGAGCGTTGAGAACAAGGAGCAGCTGGTCATTGCCTTGCCGGGGGCAGGGCGGGTCTCGGCCCGGCCGGTTCGACGGGAGGCTGTGGATCGGGATCATGATCTGGCGGTACTGAGGTTTGACGGGCCGCCGATGCCGGCACTGCGCATCGGTGACTCGGATGCCGTGCGGGATGGCCAGGACATTGCCCTGACAGGGTTCCCGCTGGGTTCAGCTATCGGCATCGTGCCTGTTACCCACAAGGGGATCATCTCGGCCGTCACACCGGCAGGGCAGCCGCTGCCTACTGCGCGCCAGCTGGAAGGGCAGACTTTGCGTCGTCTTGCGACCGGTTCATATTTCGTTTTCCAGCTGGATGCGGTTTCCTATCCGGGCAATAGCGGAAGTCCTGTCTATAGCCCTGAAACCGGCGAAGTGCTCGGTATCGTGAATATGGTGTTTGTAAAGGGCAGCAAGGAAGCCGCGATCACGAATCCATCGGCAATTTCCTACGCTATTCCCGCTTCGTTTATCAAGGCGCTGTTGCAGCAGCCCTGAAGCCGATTTTCTCTTCTGCCTAGGCCGAGAGTCTCCTCAAAAAACAAAATCCCTACTGTGCTTCCGCTCAGTAGGGATTCTGCGAAAGCCCTGCAGCGCAGGGCTTCGAGCTGACCCGCGTAGGGCCGAGCCAATCGGCGATTACTTGGTGCCGATGACTTCGATTTCCACGCGACGGTCCGGCTGCAGGCAGTCGACCAGCTTCTTGTTCTTGCCGGATTCCTTGCCGAGGTTCTTGCAGGCATTGCCGGTAACGGGCTGCTTTTCGCCCTTGCCTTCGGTGTAAACACGGTTGGCTTCGATGCCCTTGCTGACCAGGTAGCTCTTCACGGCAGCTGCGCGCTTTTCGGAGAGCTTCTGGTTGTAGGTGTCACTACCGATGCGGTCGGTGTGGCCAACGGCCAGGATGACTTCCAGCTTGACGTCCTTGGACTTGGCGGCCAGGTCGTCCAGCTTGGTCTTGCCAGCGGGCAGCAGAACAGCCTTGTCGAATTCGAAGAGGGCGTCGGCGGCCAGCTTGACCTTTTCGGCAACCGGAGCCGGAGCCGCAACCGGAGCCGGAGCGCTCTTGGCGCCAGCAGCCGGGGCAGCAGCGGTCTTCACGCACTTGTCCTGGGGCACGACGTCCTTGTCGCACTCGCAGCCAACAGGCAGGTCGCCGGCCAGGGTGGTGGAGGCAGCAGCCGGGGTCCAGTAGCCAGTGCGCCAGCACAGATCGGCGCCGCTACGGGCCACGACGGAACGGGCGTCGATCACGTAGGGGACTTCGCCTTTCGTATCCACGACGACATCTTTGGCGAAGCTGGCGGAGGCAGACAGGCCGAGAGCGGCCATTGCGGCGGCAATCAGCAGTTGTTTTTTGGCTTGTTTGATCATCGTTTTCCTCGTCGCAAGGCAAAGGGGTAGAACCGGAAATTTTTTACTCGCTGCTATTGAGTCGAAATGCACTCATGCAGCATATCCAATTCATTGGCGGAACTTATTCTGCCATAGCCGGACGGTGCTCAATAGCTCGGTGTTGGTTATTTGCAACAGTTTTCCGCCAGCTACGCGCGCTTCTCCGGCAACCCATACGTCGGATACGGAGCGCCGGCCGAGGACATAGACTAAATGGGAAACCGGGTCGAAGCATGGCAGTTCGTCCGCCTCATCCATCTGTATTGCGCATATGTCGGCCGCCTTGCCAGGGAGGAGGGAGCCGATCTGTGCATCGAGGCCGAGGGCGCGGGCGCCCGCAAGCGTCGCCATGTGCAGGGCGTGATGCGCGGGTACTGAGGACGCGTCGCTGCTGCTCAGCTTGGCAAGCAGGCTGGCCTGGTGCATTTCTCGGAAGAGATCGAGGCGGTTGTTGCTGGCCGCGCCGTCGCTGCCGAGCCCTACCGTGATGCCTCGTTCCAAAAGGGCTGGAATGGGTGCGGCGCCACTCGCCAGCTTCATGTTTGATGTCGGGCAGTGCGCTACGGCGCAGCCGTGCAGGGCCAGGCGCTGGATGTCCTCGTTGTCGAGGTGCACAGCGTGGACGCCGATCAGGTTCGGGCCGAGCAGTCCGAGGGCGTCGAGGCGGGCAATCGGGCGCTGTCCATGTTCGCGCAGGCTGTCGGATATCTCGGTGGCCGTTTCATGGACATGAATGTGGATCGGCAGGTCGAGTTCGTCTGCCAGTGCGCCGACGCGTTCGAAGGTGCGGTTGGAAACCGTATAGGGCGCGTGTGGCGCAAGGGCAAAGCGGATGTACGGGTGGTCGCGCCATGCATCGTGGGCCGCGAGCCCCTTGTGCAGGTAGTCGTCTGCGTCCGCCGCATACTGTGACGGAAACTCAAGAACGGTTATGCCGAGCACGGCGCGAAGGCCGAGGCGGTCGAAGGCTTCTGCGGTGGCCTCGGGAAAGAAATACATGTCGTTGCAGGTCGTGATGCCGCCTCGTAGCATCTCGGCCCCGGCCAGCAGGCTGCCGTCCCGTACGAATGCGGGTGATACATGGCGCGCTTCGGTCGGCCAGATGGCTTCTTGTAGCCAGCGCATAAGCGGCAGGTCGTCGGCCAGGCCGCGCATCAATGTCATGGCAGCGTGGCAGTGCAGGTTGACGAGGCCTGGGATCAGGATGTGATTGGGCAGCTGGGCAGTCTCGCGAGCCGAGAATCGTGTCCGGGCGTCGCTGGTTGGCAGCACTTCGACAATCTTGCCGTCGCGTATGGCGACTGAGTGGTGTTCCAGCGTGGTGTTGTCGGGCTCGACCGGGATGACCCAGCGCGCTTCGATGAGAAGGTCGACCTCGATGGGCGTCATGGCTGTTCTCGCTGTATTGGGCGAATAAGATCTATCGGGCCGTATCTGGCTGGCGTTGATCGATTAGAGCATAGGCGCAGCGGCCGTCACAATTTTGACTGGGGCTGGCGCGTGGCGGGGCTGTATGGGCGGGAATCGACCCCCTACGGCGTGCTAAACTCCATGTTTTTCGTCTTTTCGACGAACTGTCGATTCCCGCGGTGCCATGATCCCGTTCGCCAAAGAAACTCTCCCCATCAGCCTTGAAGACGAAATGCGTCACGCCTACCTGGATTACGCCATGAGCGTGATCGTCGGGCGGGCCTTGCCGGATGTGCGTGACGGCCTCAAGCCTGTGCATCGGCGCGTACTCTACGCAATGCACGAGCTGGGCAACGATTGGAACAAGGCTTACAAGAAGTCCGCCCGTATCGTCGGTGACGTGATCGGTAAGTATCACCCGCACGGCGACCAGTCCGTATACGACACCATCGTCCGCATGGCGCAGGATTTCTCCCTGCGCTACATGCTGGTGGATGGTCAGGGCAATTTCGGTTCGGTGGACGGCGACAGCGCGGCGGCCATGCGTTACACCGAAATCCGCATGGCCAAGATCGGCCACGAGCTGCTGGCTGACATCGACAAGGAAACGGTCGACTTCGGGCCGAACTACGATGGCTCGGAGAAAGAGCCGCTGGTGCTGCCGGCGCGCATCCCGAACCTGCTGATCAATGGTTCCGGCGGTATTGCCGTCGGTATGGCGACCAACATCCCGCCGCACAACCTCAGCGAAGTCGTCGATGCCTGCCTGCGCCTGCTGCAGGAGCCGGACGTTTCCATCGACGAGTTGATCAAGATCGTGCCGGCGCCTGACTTTCCGACCGCGGGCCTGATCTATGGCCTGTCCGGCGTGCATGAAGGCTATCGAACGGGCCGTGGCCGCGTGGTCATGCGTGCGCGCACCCACTTCGAGGATATCGGCAAGGGCGATCGCCAGGCGATCATCGTCGACGAGATCCCGTACCAGGTTAACAAGAAGACCCTGCTCGAGAAGATTGCCGAGCTGGTGAACGAGAAAAAGATCGAGGGCATCAGCGAGATCCGCGACGAGTCGGACAAATCCGGCATGCGCGTGGTTATCGAGCTGAAGCGCAATGAAGTCCCCGACGTGGTGCTGAACAATCTGTTCAAGCAGACCCAGCTGCAGGACACCTTCGGCATGAACATGGTGGCGCTGGTGGACGGCAAGCCGCGCCTGCTGAACCTGCGCCAGATGGTGGAGTGCTTCTTGGCACACCGCCGCGAAGTGGTCACTCGCCGCACAATCTTCGAACTGCGCAAGGCGCGTGAGCGTGGGCACATCCTCGAAGGCCTCGCTGTTGCGTTGTCCAACGTGGACGAGATCATTGCGTTGATCAAGGCTGCGCCGACGCCGCCGGAAGCCAAGAAGGCGCTGATGGGGCGCGAGTGGCGCTCAGCGTTGGTGGAAGAAATGCTGGCCCGCGCGACTTCCGACAGCTTCCGTCCCGAGGGCCTCGCGCCGGAGTTCGGTCTGTCTGCCCAGGGCTACCGCCTGTCCGACGCCCAGGCCCAGGCCATCCTGGAGCTGCGCCTGCAGCGCCTGACTGGCCTGGAGCAGGACAAGATCGTGGCCGAGTACAAGGAGGTGATGGCCAACATCGCCGACCTGCTCGACATCCTGGCCCGTCCGGAGCGGATCACCGCGATCATCGGCGACGAGCTGACGCTCATCAAGCAGCAGTTCGGCGATCCGCGGCGTTCCGAGGTGGTGATGAACACTGCCGACATCAATATTGAGGACCTAATCGCCCCGCAGGACATGGTGGTGACCCTGTCCCATGCCGGTTACTTCAAGCGCCAGCCGCTCACCGACTACCGTGCCCAGAAGCGCGGCGGTCGTGGCAAGCAGGCGGCGGCGGTGAAGGAAGACGATTTCGTTGACCAACTCTTCGTTGCGAATACCCACGACCACATTCTGTGCTTCTCCAATCGCGGTCGTCTGTACTGGCTGAAGGTGTATGAGGTGCCGGAAGGTACCCGGAACTCCCGCGGCAAGCCGATCGTCAATCTTTTCCCGCTGCTTGAAGGTGAGAAGATCACCGCTGTGCTGCCGGTCAAGGAATTCGACGAAGGGCATTTCATCTTCATGGCCACCGCCGAAGGCACGGTCAAGAAGACGCCGCTTACCGATTTCTCCAACCCGCGCAAGGCCGGCATCATCGCCGTGGGCCTGGACGAGGGGGATTACCTGGTTGGGGTGGCGATCACCGACGGCAAGCATGATGTGATGCTCTTCTCCGACGCCGGCAAGGCGGTGCGATTCAGCGAGAACGACGTACGGCCGATGGGCCGCCAGGCCCGCGGTGTGCGCGGTATGACGCTGGAAGACGGCCAGTCCGTGATCGCCATGCTGGTGGCCGAGAATGAGGAACAGAGCGTGCTGACCGCCACCGAGAACGGTTTCGGCAAGCGCACGCCGATCGGCGAGTACACCCGCCATGGCCGCGGTACGAAGGGCATGATCGCCATCCAGACCTCCGACCGTAATGGCAAGGTGGTGGCAGCGACCCTGGTGACCGAGAAGGATCAGATCATGCTGATCACCACCGCTGGTGTGCTGGTGCGCACTCGCGTGGCGGAAATCCGCGAGATGGGCCGAGCCACCCAGGGGGTCACGCTGATCTCGGTGGATGAGGGTAGCAAGCTGTCCGGTGTGCAGAAGATTCTTGAAGGCGATGAAGAAGAGCAGGACGTGACGGGCGAGGCCGGTTCCGAAGGCGCTGAGCCGGAAGCCTGAGCGAACTGAGGAAGGATTCAGACGATGCGGATTTTCAATTTCTCGGCGGGGCCGGCCGTTCTGCCGACCAAGGTGCTCGAACAGGTGCGCGACGAACTGCTCGACTGGCAAGGCACCGGCATGAGCGTCATGGAAGTGAGCCATCGGGGCAAGGACTTCACCAGCGTGATCGAGACGGCCGAGGCCGACCTGCGCACGCTAATGGGCATTCCATCCAACTACAAGGTGCTGTTCCTGCAGGGCGGTGCGACGCAGCAGTTCGCGCAGATCCCGATGAATCTCCTCGACGGGCGTTCCGCGGACTACATCGTCACCGGCTCGTGGTCCAAGAAGGCCTACAAGGAAGCCCAGCGTTTTGGCGCCGTGCGCTTGGCCGGCTCGAGCGAAGCTGACAGCTTCACGCGGGTGCCGAGCGCTGATGAGCTGAAGCTCGATCCGCAGGCGGCCTACCTGCACATCTGCACCAACGAGACCATCCACGGCGTCGAGATGTTCGACCTGCCGACTGCGCCGGCTGGGGTGCCGCTGGTGGCGGACATGAGCTCGCACATCCTGTCGCGTCCGATGGACGTGCCCCGTTATGGCCTGATCTATGCCGGTGCGCAGAAGAACATCGGTCCGGCAGGGCTGGTCATCGTGATCGTGCGCGAAGACCTGCTCGGCAAGGCTTCCGCGATCACGCCGAGCGTCATGGACTACGCGACGATGGCGGAGAACGGCTCCATGCTCAACACGCCGCCGACCTTCGGCATCTACCTAGCCGGCTTGATATTCAAGGACCTGCTTGCGCAGGGTGGCTTGGAAGCAGTGGAGCAGACCAATATTGCCAAGGCGCAGCTCGTCTACGATGCCATCGCCTCCAGCGGCGGCTTCTACCGCAACCCGGTCCAAGAGGCGTTCCGCTCGCGCATGAATGTGCCGTTTACGCTGGCCAATCCGGCGCTGGACGCAGCCTTCCTGGCCGAGGCCGCAGAGCGGCAACTGTCCGGTCTGAAGGGGCACAAATCGGTAGGCGGTATGCGCGCATCCATCTACAACGCCATGTCGCTGGACGGTGTGCGGGCGTTGGTGGATCTGATGCAGGATTTCGCCGCGCGGAAGGCGTGAGCGTTACGGACGAGGAGAAGGCATGAACGAAGACATGCTGCGTGAGCTCGGCGTGGTGCGCGAGCAGATCGACACCATCGACGCCAAGATGCTGGCGTTGCTCAATCAGCGCGCCAAGTGTGCCCAGCACGTGGGCGAGATCAAGGCCAAGTATGGCGACGCCGGTTACGTCTACCGGCCGGAGCGGGAGGCGCAGGTGTTGCGGCGTATCCAGTCCCTGAACGAGGGGCCGCTGCCGAATGAGAGTGTCACCTTCTTTTTCCGGGAGGTGATGTCGGCCTGCCTGTCGCTGGAAGATCCGCTGGGTGTAGCCTTTCTGGGGCCGCTCGGTACGTTCTCCGAGAGCGCCGCGGTCAAGCAGTTCGGGCATGCCGCCCGTCTGGCTCCGCAGACCACCATCGACGATGTGTTTCGTGAAGTGGAAGCCGGGCATGCCGACTACGGCGTGGCGCCGGTGGAGAATTCCACCGAAGGTGCGGTTGGCCGTACCCTCGATCTGCTGCTGGGGTCTTCGCTGAAGATCTGCGGCGAGGTCGTGCTGCGCATCCACCAGAACCTGCTGACCCGCGAGACGGAGCTGTCTGCGATCCGCAAGGTGTATTCCCACGCCCAGTCCTTGGCCCAGTGCCACGAGTGGCTGAACAGCAACCTGCCGGGTGTGCCGCGTATTTCGGTTGGCAGCAATGCAGAGGCTGCGCGCTTGGCCTCGCTTGAGCCTGGTGTGGCAGCGATTGCCGGCGAAGCTGCGTCCGAACGTTATGGCTTGCCGCGGCTGGTGGAGAGCATCGAGGACGAGCCCAACAACACCACGCGTTTCCTGGTGCTCGGTCGCCACGATGCGGGGCGCACCGGGTCGGACAAGACTTCGCTGATCATGTCTGCGGCCAACCGTCCGGGGGCAGTGCACGAACTCCTCGCACCGCTGGCTGATGCCGGGGTCTCTATGACTCGTCTCGAGTCCCGTCCGGCTCGCGCGGCCTTGTGGGAATACGTGTTCTACGTAGACATCGACGGCCATCGTGATGATCCGGCCGTGAAGGCTGCCCTCGATGACCTGGCACGCAACGCCGCCTATCTGAAGATCCTGGGCTCCTACCCCCAGGCCGTGTACTGATTTCCAGGAGTTGTTCATGTCTTTGTGCGATCTGGCGCCTGCCCATATCCGGGCCATTTCCCCTTATCAGCCCGGCAAACCGATTTCGGAGTTGGCGCGAGAGATGGGCCTGGCCGAAGAGTCCATCGTCAAGCTGGCTTCCAACGAAAATCCGCTGGGTGTTGGCGAAAAGGCCCGCGAGGCAATGCTCAAGGCGGTGACGGAGATTGCCCGCTATCCGGATGGCAACGGCTATGAGCTGAAGGATGCGCTGCATCGCCGCTACGGCGTGGGTCACAACCAGATCGTGCTGGGTAATGGCTCCAACGACGTGCTCGAACTGGCCGCCCGCGCCTTCCTCGGGCCGGGCATCGATGCCGTGTATTCGCAGCATGCGTTTGCGGTGTATCCGCTGGCGACGCAGGAGGCCGGCGCGCGCGGAATCGAGGTGCCGGCGAAGCATTTTGGCCATGACCTGGAGGCCATGCTGGCGGCCATCACGCCCACTACCCGGGTGCTGTTCATCGCCAACCCCAACAATCCGACCGGCACATTCCTGCCGGGCGCAGAGATCGAGGCTTTCCTTGCCCGCGTGCCCGAGCATGTGCTGGTGGTCCTCGACGAGGCCTATACCGAATACCTGTCGCCGGAGCAGCGTTACGACGCGATTGCCTGGCTCAAGCGTTTCCCGAACCTGCTGATCAGCCGTACCTTCTCCAAGGCCTATGGCTTGGCGGGTCTGCGCGTCGGCTATGGTTTGGCCAGCCCTGCGGTCATCGATCTGCTGAATCGCGTGCGACAGCCCTTCAACGTGTGCAGCCTTGGCCTGGTAGCCGCTGCTGCGGCCTTGTTTGACGACGAGTTCTTGGCGCGTAGCTATGAACTCAATCGGGCAGGCATGGCACAGCTGACCGCGGGCTTTGCCGAACTGGGCCTCGATTGGATCCCGTCCGCTGGCAATTTCGTCACCTTCAAGGTTGGCAACGGCGCGGCGGTCAATCAGGCGCTGCTCAAGCAGGGCGTCATCGTCCGGCCGATCGGCGCCTACGGCATGCCGGAATGGTTGCGGGTTTCCATCGGTCTGGAAAGCGAGAATGCACGCTTCCTCGAGGCCTTGCCGGTGGCGCTGGGCTAGATGGGGCCGGCTGTGAAGACGATCGACAAGCTGGTGGTCTGCGGCGTCGGTCTGATTGGTGGCTCAGTCGCGTTGGCCCTTCGGCAGGCGCGGCTGGTGAACCGTATCGTCGGCGTTGGCCGACGGCCTGAGCCGTTGGCTACGGCGCGTCAGCTGGGGGTCATCGACGAGATTGCCACCGACTGGGCCGACGCCCTTGACGGCGCCGACATGGTGCTGCTGGCAATGCCGGTTGGCCAGATGGATGCGGTGGCCGCGGCGATGGCGCCGCACCTGTCTGCCGGGACCATTGTGACTGACGCAGGCAGCACCAAGCGTGACGTGATCGAGGCGATCTACCGCCACCTGGGCGCGCATCTGGCTACTGTGGTGCCCGCCCACCCCATCGCCGGCGCTGAGAAGAGTGGGCCGGCGGCGGCTCGCGCGGAGCTGTATCGCGGCCGCAAGGTCGTGGTCACGCCGCTGCCGGAGAATGCTCCCGAAGCTGTGGCGCGGGTCCGTGAGCTGTGGGCCGCCTGCGGCGCAGTGCTGCACGAGATGAGTCCTCAGGAGCACGACAGGGTCTTTGCCGCGGTCAGCCATCTGCCGCATCTGCTCGCTTTCGGCCTCGTTCATGATCTGGCAGGACGGGCGAATGCTGAGCAGTTGTTCAGCTATGCGGCGAGCGGCTTCCGGGATTTCACCCGCGTGGCGGGTAGTCATCCAGAAATGTGGCGGGATATCTGCGTGGCCAACCGGCATTCGCTGCTGGCCGAGCTGGATGCTTACCTATCCGAATTGGCCTATCTGCGTGCGCTGCTGGTGGCTGGTGACGGGCCGGCTCTCGAGAGGGTGTTCGAGCAGTCCAGTCGTGCCCGCAACGAGTGGGCGGACAAGGCATTTCCCGCGACGCCTTCGGGCGAGTAATCAAAAGGAGTTTTCATGGAATTCATCGACCTGCCTCCGATGCAGAAGGCCGCGGGCACGGTGCGCCTGCCGGGCTCCAAGAGCATTTCCAATCGCGTTTTGTTGCTGGCGGCACTCGCCGAGGGTGACACGCTGGTCGAGGATCTGCTGGATTCCGACGACACTCGGGTGATGCGTAATGCGATCGCCGCCCTCGGCGTGACGGTTGCGGAGGAGGGCGAGGCGCTGCGTGTGCAGGGCTGCGGAGGTCGTTTCAGTAATCTGCGGGCCGATATCTTCGTCGGCAATTCCGGGTTGAGCATCCGTACGCTGGTTCCAGCCATCGTGACGAGCTTGTCCGGCTGCGCCGATCAGGCCGCCGAGGTGCGCCTGGCTGGCGTGCCGCGCATGCACGAGCGGCCTATCGGCGACCTGGTTGATGGTCTCAAGCAATTGGGTGCGCAGGTCGAGTGGCTGGGGCAGGAGGGCTATCCGCCGCTGGCGCTGAAGCCCGCCAATCTTGCTGCGGAGCGGGTCAGCGTGCGCGGCAATGTGTCGAGCCAGTTCCTGACTGGGTTGCTGCAGGCTGCACCTTTGGTGGCGCGGGACAAGCCGCTGGTCATCGAGGTGGAAGGGGAACTGATCAGCCGTCCCTATGTGGAGATCACCCTCAACCTGATGGAGCGCTTCGGTGTCTTCGTGCAGCGCGAGGGCTGGAGCCGATTCATTGTGCCGGCCGGCCAGCGCTACACGTCGCCCGGTCGCATTGCGGTGGAAGGTGATGCCTCGACGGCCAGCTACTTCCTGGCAGCCGGCGCCCTGGGCGGCGGTCCGGTTCGCGTGGTTGGAGCCGGGCGGCGCAGCATTCAAGGTGACGTGAAGTTTGCTGATGCGCTGGCGGCGATGGGGGCGCAGATCATTTGGGGCAACGACTGGATCGAGGCGCGGGCGCCGGCGTCAGGTCGCTTGAAGGCCTTTGACCTCGATCTGAACCATATCCCCGATGCGGCGATGACGCTGGCGGTGGCGGCCCTGTTCGCTGACGGACCGAGCGTGTTGCGTAACATCGGCAGCTGGCGGGTCAAGGAGACCGATCGCATTGCCGCGATGGCTGCCGAGTTGCGCAAGCTCGGCGCGACCGTCGAGGAGTATCCGGAAAGCATCAAGGTCATTCCGCCAGCGCAGCTCAAGCCAGCGGTGATCGATACCTATGACGACCATCGCGTTGCGATGTGTTTCTCGCTGGCGACGCTGGGCGGGCCTTATGTGCGGATCAATGATCCGAAGTGCGTTAACAAGACCTTCCCGGGCTACTTCACGACCTTCTCCGGCATTGCGACCCCAGTTCCGGTGGTGGCAATCGATGGCCCGTCGGCATCCGGCAAGGGGACTGTGGCGGCACGGGCAGCGGAGGCTCTGGGTTTCGATCATCTGGACAGTGGTGCGCTGTACCGGCTGGTAGCGTTGGCTGCTTTGCGCCAGGGTGTTGCGCTGGACGATGAAGCCTGCTTGGAAGCCATTGCAGCCGCATTGCCGGCCCGCTTCGAAGGTGACCGCGTGCTGCTGAACGGCGATGATGTGACCGAAGAGATCCGTAGCGAAGCTTGTTCAGCCGGTGCATCCAAGGTGGCTGTGCTGCCGGCCGTCCGCGATGCTCTGTTCTGGCGCCAGCGCGCCTACCGCAAGGCTCCCGGGCTGGTGGCAGAGGGGCGCGACATGGGGTCGGTGGTCTTTCCTGACGCGGACGTGAAGATCTTCCTGACCGCGTCCGCCGAGACGCGTGCTGAGCGTCGCTATAAGCAGTTGATCGATAAAGGAATGGCTGCTAACATGACAGATCTGCTGAAAGATTTGCATGAACGTGATGCGCGGGATTCCCAGCGCGCCGTCGCGCCCTTGAAGCGGGGTGAAGATGTAGTGCTGCTCGATACGTCCGGCCTGACTGCCCAGCAGGCGGTCGATTTCGTGATCGAGCACGCAAAACAGGTTCGCCGTTAGTTTTGCTGCAAAGGATCTTCCCGAACCATGAGGGGCGGGAAGGTATGTTCAACCAGGAGCCGTTTCGCGACGGTTGTAAGGTTCTTTTTTCAATATGTCCACTGCCACCCCTGTTTCCTTCGAGGAAAGCTTTGCCGCCCTGTTCGAGGAATCCCTCAATCGTCAGGAGATGCGTGCAGGCGAAGTGATCACCGCTGAAGTCGTGCGGATCGATCAAAACTTCGTCGTCGTCAATGCTGGCCTCAAGTCCGAGAGCTACATTCCCATCGACGAATTCCGCAGCGATCGCGGCGAAGTGACCGCTCAGGTCGGCGACTACGTTCAGGTCGCGATTGAGCAACTCGAAGACGGCTACGGTGAAACCCGCCTGTCCCGCGACAAGGCCAAGCGCATCGCTGCCTGGAACGACCTCGACAAGGCGCTCAATGACGCCATCCTGGTCAAGGGCATGATCACTGGCAAGGTTAAGGGTGGCCTGACCGTCATGGTCAACGGCATCCGCGCCTTCCTGCCGGGCTCCCTGGTGGACATGCGTCCGGTCAAGGACACGACCCCGTTCGAAGGCAAGGAATTCGAATTCCGCGTCATCAAGCTGGATCGCAAGCGCAACAACGTCGTTGTTTCCCGCCGTGCGGTGCTGGAAGCCTCCATGGGTGAAGAGCGTCAGAAGCTCCTCGAGACCCTCAAGGAAGGCACCATCGTCAAGGGTATCGTCAAGAACATCACCGACTACGGCGCATTCGTGGACCTGGGTGGCATCGACGGTCTGCTGCACATCACCGACCTGGCCTGGCGTCGCGTGCGTCACCCGTCGGAAGTCCTGTCTGTCGGCGACGAACTCGAAGCCAAGGTGCTCAAGTTCGACCAGGAGAAGAACCGCGTCTCCCTGGGCCTCAAGCAGCTCGGCGAAGATCCGTGGGTCGGCATCTCCCGCCGCTACCCGCAGGGCACCCGTCTGTTCGGTAAGGTCACCAACATCACCGATTACGGTGCATTCGTTGAGGTCGAGCAGGGCATCGAAGGCCTGGTGCACGTCTCCGAAATGGACTGGACCAACAAGAACATCCACCCGACCAAGGTTGTCCAGCTGGGCGACGAAGTCGAGGTGATGATCCTCGAGATCGACGAAGACCGCCGCCGCATCTCGCTGGGCATGAAGCAGTGCATGTCCAACCCGTGGGACGATTTCGCCATCAACCACAAGAAGGGCGACAAGGTCCGCGGCCAGATCAAGTCCCTGACCGACTTCGGCGTGTTCATCGGCCTGGAAGGTGGCATCGATGGTCTGGTTCACCTGTCCGACCTGTCCTGGTCCCTGAGCGGCGAAGAAGCTGTTCGCCAGTACAAGAAGGGTGACGAAGTCGAGGCCGTGGTGCTGAACATCGACGTCGAGAAGGAGCGTATCTCCCTCGGCATCAAGCAGCTCGATGGGGATCCGTTCACCAACTTCATCGCCACCCACGACAAGAACACCCTCGTGACCGGTACCGTGAAGTCCGTGGATGCTCGTGGCGCCGTGATCGGCCTGAACAGCGATGTGGAAGGCTACCTGCGCGCGTCCGAGTTCTCCCGTGACCGTGTGGATGACCTGTCCCAGTTGCTGAAGGTCGGTGATTCCGTCGAAGCCCTGATCGTCAATGTGGATCGCAAGACCCGTGGCATCAACCTGTCCATCCGTGCCAAGGACCAGGTCGAGCAAAACGAAGCTATGAGCAAGCTGGCTTCTGACAGCGCTTCTGCCGCCAGCGGTACCACCAACCTCGGTGCGCTGCTGAAGGCCAAGCTCAACGAGCAGAAGTAAGCGGTTCGGGCATGACCAAGTCGGAGCTCATCGCCCGGCTGGCGGAGCGTTTTCCCCAGCTGGTAGCGAAGGACGCCGAGTTCGCGGTCAAGATGATTCTCGATGCGATGACTGACGCCTTGTCGCGGGGTGATCGCATCGAGATCCGCGGCTTTGGCAGCTTTGCCTTGAACTACCGCCCCCCGCGCGTTGGGCGCAATCCCAAGTCGGGTGAAAAGGTGCAAGTGCCGGAGAAGTATGTTCCGCATTTCAAGGCTGGTAAGGAGTTGCGGGAGCGCGTCGATATGATGGGTTGATCCCATCCGATGCTTTCTCATCCGGTGGCCAAAAGCTCGAGCAAGAAGGCGGCGTAAGCCGCCTTCTTTTTTTTGTTCGCGTCGGGGATAATTTCTGCCATGCGTGCTCTCATTTGGCTTGTCAGGCTCTTCCTGTTCTTGGTGCTGTTTGGCTTTGCGCTCAAGAATGATGAAGTGGTTGTCCTGAATTTCTTCTTTGGTAGTCAGTGGCAAGTGCCACTGGTACTTGTCATTCTGCTTTTCGTCGTCATCGGCGTGCTGATTGGAGTCACGGCGACGCTTGCGACTGTCTATCGTCAACATAGGGAGATCAGCTCTCTGCGTGGCAAGGTCGACTCTGGCAGTTTCCCAGTCGAGCGTCGTGGCGCGCCGCCGGTCGTTAGCGGCCCCGATCTTCCCGAGAGCTACTAAGTCCCCATGGAATTCGAACTCTGGTGGCTGCTCGCCTTCCCCCTGTTTTTTGCATTGGGATGGCTGGCGGCCCGTATCGACATCAAGCATCTGGTCAAGGAGTCGCGGGCGTTGCCGCGGACGTATCTGACCGGGCTCAATTTCCTGCTCAACGAACAGCCGGACAAGGCAATCGATGCCTTCATCGAAGCGGTGAAGATCGACAATCAGACCGTGGAGCTGCATTTCGCCCTTGGGAGCCTGTTCCGGCGTCGTGGAGAAACCGACAGGGCGATCCGCATGCACCAGAACCTGGTCGATCGTGATGATCTGTCCGAGGAGCAGCGTCTCCAGGCGCTTTCCGAGCTGGGCCTGGATTTTCTGAAGGCTGGGCTGCTGGACCGCGCCGAGTCGGTCTTCCTGCAACTGCGGGGCAGTCGCGCCAACGATTTTGCCCTGAAGAACCTGCTCGACATCTATCAGCAGGAGAAAGACTGGCGCAAGGCGATCGATATCGCCAAGGCACTGCCTGAGCACGAGAGTGTGCTGTGGGAAAAGGAAGTGTCCAATTTTCATTGTGAGTTGGCGACGGCCGATCTCGCCAACTCCCGCTTCGATGAGGCTGCCGAGAGCCTGGCCCGCGCCCTTGAAATGAACCGGAAATCCGTGCGTGCGAGCATGCTGCTGGGCGATCTGCACGTGGCGCGTGGCGACGACCGCGGGGCGCTGGACGCCTGGAAGCGGGTTGAGAGCCAAAACCCGGTTTATCTTGCGCTGGTGGCCGAGCGGATCATGGACGCCTATCGGCGGCTGGGTGAGCTGGAGCAGGGGATGCAGCTGTTGCGCAGCTACCTGGAGCAATATCCATCCCTCGATCTGTTGGATGCCCTGTTCCAGTGGGAGCTGCAGCAGGAAGGGCCGCAGGCGGCGTACAGTCTTGTCCGCGACGAACTGCGTCGCAACCCCACTCTGCTGGGGCTCGACAAGCTGCTGGAGGCGGCACTCCTGACTGCGCCGGCAGCCCAGCGAACCGATATTGAACTCGTCAAGGGGCTGGTGCATGGCCATACGCGGCGCGTGGCGCGCTATCGCTGCGAGGCTTGTGGCTTCAAGGCTCGTCAGTTCTACTGGCGATGTCCTGCCTGCGGTGGCTGGGAGACCTATCCGCCTAAGAGGACCGAGGAGTTCGATCTGGCCCCATAGCGTTGCCGCGCATGAGCAGTCGGTACGTTTTCTGGATTCATCATTGGAAATGAGCGTATGAAAATCACTGTAGTCGGTACTGGGTACGTGGGCTTGGTGTCGGGGGCCTGTCTGGCGGAGATGGGGAATGATGTGCTTTGTCTCGATCTCGATCCGGAGAAGATCCGCATCCTCGAAGAGGGCGGAATTCCGATCCATGAGCCGGGTCTTGATCAGGTGGTGGCGCGGAACGTCGCGGCTGGCCGACTGCATTTCACGACGGACGTCCAGGCTGCGGTGCAGTTCGGCACGATCCAGTTCATCGCCGTCGGCACGCCGCCGGACGAGGACGGTTCGGCCGACCTCCAATACGTGCTGTCCGCAGCGCGTGCCATTGGCCGCCACATGACCGACTACAAGGTGATCGTGGACAAGAGCACCGTGCCCGTGGGGACGGCCGACAAGGTTAAGGCCGCCGTGCAGGCCGAGCTCGATGCCCGTGGAGAGGCAATTCCCTACAGCATCGTGTCCAATCCGGAGTTTCTCAAGGAGGGGGCTGCGGTCGAAGACTTCATGCGCCCGGATCGCATTGTCGTCGGCGCAGAGGACGATCAGGCGATCTTCCTCATGAAGGCCTTGTACGCACCTTTCCAGCGCAATCATGAAAAGCTGCTGATCATGGATCTGCGCAGCGCCGAACTGACCAAGTATGCCGCCAATGCGATGCTGGCGACCCGTATCAGCTTCATGAACGAACTCGCCCTGCTGGCAGAGACGCTTGGCGCTGACATCGAACTCGTCCGCCAGGGCATCGGTAGTGACCCGCGTATCGGCTATCACTTCCTGTACGCGGGTTGTGGTTACGGCGGCTCCTGTTTCCCGAAGGACGTCAAGGCGCTCATCAAGACTGGCGCGGACGAAGGTCACGCGCTGCGTGTGCTGAATGCCGTGGAGGACGCCAACGATGCGCAGAAGCTCGTGCTGGTGAATAAGGTCGTTGCCGCGTTTGGTGAAGATCTGACCGGGCGCAACTTCGCCATGTGGGGGCTGGCCTTCAAGCCAAATACCGACGACATGCGTGAGGCACCAAGCCGGGTGATCATCGCCGAACTGTTCCGTCGCGGTGCGACGGTGACGGCCTATGATCCTGTGGCGATGGCCGAAACGCGTCGTATTTTTGGCGACGAGCCGCGTTTGCGTTATGCGGAACGTCCGATGCAGGCCCTTGATGAGGCTGACGCGTTGCTCATCGTGACCGAGTGGAAAGAGTTCCGCAGCCCTGACTTTACGGCCATTAAGGAAAAGCTGAAGACGCCGATCATCTTCGATGGGCGTAACATCTTCGATCCGAAGCTGCCGCGTCAGGCTGGTCTCACTTATCTGAGTATCGGCCGGCCGTAAGTCTGGCGTAAAGCTGACAAAATGTTGGGGGGCTTCCGTCGGAAGCCCCTTTTCCATCTGATGGTGCCGTGCGCCAGCGGCATCAGGCAGGTGGCTTAGGGTTTGCTTGTCTGGTTCGGGGCGACGTTCGGTATGATCGCCTCAATCCGGCATCCTATTGGACGGAATCATGGAATTCAAAACACTCGAGGACTATGTGGGACAGACCCCGCTGGTCCGTCTCAAGCGCATTACGGCTGGGCGTAACAACGTCATTCTGGCCAAGCTGGAAGGCAACAACCCGGCTGGCTCGGTGAAGGACCGGCCGGCCCTGTCGATGATCCTGCGGGCTGAGCTACGCGGTGACATCCGTCCTGGCGATACGCTGATTGAAGCGACCAGTGGCAACACCGGCATCGCACTGGCGATGGCTGCGGCGATCCGTGGCTACGGCATGATCCTGGTGATGCCCGAGAATCAAAGCATCGAGAGGCGACAGACCATGCGGGCTTTCGGTGCCGAGCTGATCCTGACTCCGAAGGAGGGGGGGATGGAGCTCGCCCGCGACGTGGCCGAGAAGATGCGCGATGAAGGACGGGGCGTGATCCTCGATCAGTTTGCTAATCAGGACAATCCGCAGGCGCATATCGATGGAACCGGCCCGGAGATCTGGCAGCAGACCGGCGGCACTGTCACTCACTTCATCAGCAGCATGGGTACCACGGGCACCATCATGGGGGTGTCGACCTACCTCAAGGCACAGAATCCGGCGATCCATATCATCGGCTGTCAGCCGACCGAAGGGGCGCAGATTCCCGGGATCCGCAAATGGCCTGACGCCTATCTGCCGCGCATCTACGATAAGAGCAAGGTCGATCACCTGGAATACGTGGCTCAGGCCGATGCTGAGGAGATGACGCGTCGGCTGGCACGGGAGGAGGGCATCTTTGCCGGCATTTCGTCCGGCGGTGCGATGCACGTGGCCTTGCGCTTGGCTGAGCAGGTCGAGAATGCGGTCATCGTTTCCATCGTTTGCGACCGCGGTGATCGCTATCTTTCTACCGGGGTGTTTCCCGCCTGATGGCTGCAATGGCTACGACCCTGGTTTTCGACATCGAAACGATCCCCGATGTCGAAGGGATCCGCGTGCTGCATGGGCTGCCGATCGACCTTTCCGCCGAGGAGGTTGCGGAGTTTGCTTTCCAGCAGCGGCGCGCTGCAAATGGCACCGACTTTTTGCCCCATCATCTGCAGCGGGTCGTCACGATCTCCTGTGCGTTGCGGGATGCAAGCCAGTTCCGGGTGTTTTCGTTGTCGGAGCCGGAGTGCACGGAAGGGCAGCTGATCCAGCGCTTCTTTGATGGTATCGAGCGTTTCACTCCGCAGATCGTCTCCTGGAATGGGGGCGGCTTCGACCTGCCGGTTCTTCACTATCGCGGGATGTTGAACGGAGTTGTTGCGCCGCGCTACTGGGATCTGGGGGATGGGGATTTCCACGACTCCCGCGATTTCAAGTGGAATAACTACATCAGCCGCTATCACACGCGTCATCTCGACCTGATGGATCTGTTGGCCCTTTATCAGCCGCGGGCCAATGCGCCGCTGGATGATCTGGCCAAGCTGATGGGCTTTCCGGGTAAGCTGGGTATGGATGGATCGGCCGTATGGAAAGGGTATTGCGAGGGGCGAATCAACGAGATACGGGATTATTGCGAGACTGATGTCGTCAACACCTACCTCGTATTCCTGCGTTTTCAACTCATGCGGGGGGCGCTGGACAAGGCGCAGTACGATGGGGAGGTTGCATTCGTGCGAGAGACTCTGGGTCGTGTTGCCGCTCCGCACTGGCAGCGCTTCCTGGCTGCCTGGCCTCAAGCAGAGACATCGGAGTAGAAAAGTGTTGACATGCCCTGGCGTTCGTCTATAATGCGGGCTTCTTAGGCGCGTAGCTCAGCTGGTTAGAGCACCACCTTGACATGGTGGGGGTCGTTG